>WFMC01000036.1 GCA_009177205.1 Bacteroidales bacterium | reverse complement strand
AGATAAAAATATGAATTAGTTTTACATAATTGGAGTTCTTAATTTCATAAACATATAATAAAATATATCTGAAAGTGAATCCAAAAGTATTTTTAACATTTTTTAGAGGGATTATTGCAATAAAATTTGGAATGAAAAGATTTTTTCTTTAAATTTGCAATAAGAAACCAAAATTTATTCATTATCAAATTAACTTATTCACATAATTTATTATAGTATTGCCTATTGATTGAACTCTACCTAACCAATAATAGCAAAAAATAATGGCAAATTATTTAAGCCTGACCGATGAGCAACTGGTCAAAGCTTATGCACAAGGCAATAACGAGGCATTTGATGCTCTCTTAAAACGTCATCAGGATCGCGTCTTTAATTATATCCTCAGAATAGTAAAAAATGAGGATATGGCTAATGATATATTTCAGGAAACTTTCGTGAAAGCTATCTTGACTATCAAGCAAGGACGCTATACAGAAAACGGAAAATTCCCAGCCTGGATTTCCCGCATTGCGCATAACTTGATTATTGATTTCTTTCGTCAGGAAAAATNAGNNAATCTTCAATCCACCGATATTGNAGATGTCGACATATTAANTCGCAAAGATTTGTGTGAGGCTACAATTGAAGATTTGATTATCAACGATCAAATCCTTAATGATGTTAAGTCTCTTATCGAAGAACTTCCTGACCTGCAGAAGGAAGTGCTTCAAATGAGATATTACCAAAATCTCTCATTCAAAGAAATTGCTGAAAAAACCGGAGTGAGTATCAACACCGCTCTCGGCAGAATGAGATATGCCATTATTAATCTTAGAAGAATTGCCCAGGAAAAGGATATAGTTTTAACTTTATAAGATATTCATTGAAGTAGAAAGGAATGTATCAAAAAGTCAACATTAATCGTTGATTTTTTGATACATTCCTTTTACAATATTTTCAGTTATCCTTTCTTCACACGCAACGAAGCCCAATTGTCAGGTTCTACTAATTTTGATTCTATATTTAATCCATATAGATTTAGTGCTCGTTCAAGAAGAGGTATATCATCTTCATAAAAGCCACTTAAGAGCATCGTTGCTCCTTTTTTCAGGGATTTCTCATAATGCTTTAGATCCGCAAGAATTACGTTTCTATTAATATTGGCAATAAAGATATCAGCCGGTTCAAGAGAATCAAGTTTGCTCGCGTCTCCCGTGAGAATCTCGACCTCAACGTTATTAAGCTCCACATTCTCCCGAGCATTTTCCGCTGCATCAGGATCAATTTCAATGCCCGACACATTTTTTGCTCCACGCATTTTAGCCAATATTGACAAAATCCCGGTTCCTGCGCCCATATCAATGACATTTTTATTTGCAATATCCAAATCAAGCAGATGTCGAAGCATCATGGAAGTTGTGGCATGATGTCCGGTGCCGAAAGCCATTTTAGGATCTATTACAATATCATATTTGGTATCCGGGACATCCTTATGAAAAGAACTATGAACACAACAATTATCCCCAATCATTATGGGCTGGAAGTAATTTTTTTCCCATTCTGAATTCCAATCCTGACTTTTGATTAATTCTGAGGAAAGGGAATATTCTATCGGCATAGGAAAATCGTCAAGCATGTCCCTAACGCTCTTTTCNCTATANTTATCAGCTTGNATATAAGCTGTCAATCCAAAAGNATTACTAACGAAAGACTCATATCCCATATCGNCAANAAAANCAGCCATCAAATCTGAANCTGCTTCCGATAAAGGAGTATAATGTATCTCTAAAGATATATAATCCATAAATTTATTTCTTACCCTTTTTGAAGATAGATGTGATTCNACGAATGTTATTAAACATCGTATATCCTANCATGGCATAATCAATATAGTTCAACCCGTTAATAAGTTTTGCGGCGATGCCGGTGGCTCTTCCAAAGGGGCGTGACTTTCCGGAATAATTTTTGCTAAAAGGAGAACTATTCTTAATTTTAAGCATATTAAACGACATTTTCTCCTTACAAAATTCTTTCTGAAGAAGCACCAGAGCTCTCTTATGACGTATCTGACGAATTGTTAGCCCTTTAATTTTTACCGGATCTACATTTTTCAAATCATCCGGAATCGGTAATTTCATTTCATCACTCATTTTCTTTTTCCGGTTTTATGTCAAGAATAAGTTTACTTATCAATCGAGAAATAGGATTCTCAAACAATGGTCGACGTAACAGATATATTAATATTACCAATACTAATATTATTCCACAAACGCACAGACATGATAAAGCGTATGGCATATATGCCGACAGGAAATTCACAAGAGCCAGACTCAGGAGAACCAAAATAATCAAACCCAGCAACATGCAGACTGCTCCAAAGACAAGAGTTGATAAAAGAACTATCACTTTTTCAGCTATCGTCAGGCGGGCATATTCAACTTCAAGTTTCAACCATTTAGCTCCATTAACATATATGTTTTTAATNAGGTCGGTTATACTTNCTTTNATATNNATTGTGCTATAAAAGAACANGNATGTGAATTCNAATCAAAAGTATTGAGTTCACATNCGGTTTTAATTATTCACTTGAAAATCTGCTTTGATTCCTAATCAAGCTTCTTCTCCTGAAAGTTCAGCTACGAGAGCATCTACTTCATCATCGCTGATTTTAATTCCGTTTCTACGCAACACCTTGCAGATTCTTTTTCTTAATTCTTCGCCCTTTTCAGGAGCAAAAAGAAGTGCAGCGCTACAGCCTACAATGGCTCCTCCAAGAAAAGCATAAAGGATATTAAGTGCTTTCATATTTATTGGAAAAATTAATTTTAGATATGTTGTTCAATTTGATCTTCAATCTCATCTACGAGTTCTTCCATCTCTTTCTTTTTGAGATTAATACCTTTTTCTTTCAACAATTTGATGATTTTATTGCGAGTATGTTCACCTTTTTCAGGAGCTAAAAGAAGTCCAACACAAGCGCCTGCTATAGCGCCACCAATTACTGCGCAAATTACATGAAGTGGTTTCATAATTCTATGTTTTTATATTTTTAATTGATTTTATTTCTTAACAATTTTTACTTGTTCTTATGTTATTAACAATAGAATGGCAAAAAATGTTTAGGAAATTAAATTTTATTTTGAGTCTTTCAATGTATTGCNATTAAAGATGCAGATGCAGGANTTACTGNANTTGCCTCTGNTTTANATGCCATTACTCNTTNTTCGGATAATTCANCCATTCTGAAATCACCTTCCGGAGTTATCATCTTCACATGTGAATCATCCACAAAGGTCATGAAGGGAACTTGCTCTCCATTGAGTTCAACAGTCCAGGTCTGAGTTTCTTCTATGAAATCAAGACGTGTTGATTGAGACGTATAAGTATTTGTAACGGTATATCCTTTGCCATCGCAGATAATTTCATATCTTCCATCGGGCGTGTCAACTACTTTTGTAGAAGCAGACAACGGATTTTTTCCTGACCAGAACTCTATTGAATTTAAAACAAGTATATCGGCTAATGATGTTACTTCGTATACGGGAAGAATCCAAAATGCCACAAATACGAGTTCATTCAAAAATTTCGAACCAACTTGATTGTTCCATTTCAATACGGAATTTGTGAGTCTGAAACTGCCAATGCAACTTGTAAGAGTCATCGAACCGAGGAGCATACATACAACCGCAACAGATAAATATCTTTTTTTCATTTTCAAAAAATTTGGCGTTATTAATATTTTCCAAAGATAATAAAAAAGATATTAAAATTGTCGGTTCTCAAAAAATAATTCTTACTTTTTTCGTGAAGGTGCCTGGAATGATGAGGAATAGCCATCATTGTGACCTTGATNANGCTATGTGGTGGACAATCTGAGNCGCGAGTCCGATATTTTTATGACCTACGCTATTGTTTATTGAGTCTATGGTGCGCATGAAATTCTTTCTGTAATAAAAATTTTCCTCATTATTTTCAAACAGTGAACCCGGGCACTCCACATCGGCTTGGATATCGCCAAGCCAGACTCCTGCTCTCTTAAACGGCACATTTTCCAGATATATTGAATCCAAAAGAGTCAAAACTGTTTTGGTCAAGAGTATGGTATCATTTGCCGGATAGGGGAGTTTAACCCCGGCTTCAGGGCGAATATGACTCCATTCTTTTTTAAAGGGATTAGTGCGAAGGAATACTCCGATACTGTTGCACAATCCTTTCATATTGCGCAATTTTCTCGCACAATCAGAAGTATATATAACTATTCTGGCTCTGATATAATCGTAATCTTCAACATCTTCCGGAAAGGTTCGGCTTTCGCTGATATTGTCTTGAAGAAGACGCTCCACATGCTCCAATTCCACACATGGCTGACAATGCAATTCTCTCCAAGAACGTTCACCGTTGACACCCATATTCTGGCGCACCCATCCAACATTCTTTTTTGCAAAATCTCCAATAGTATAGATGCCACTCTGATATAATCTTTTTGCCAATCTGCGACCTACACCCCATAATTCTGAAATGGGGAGAGTCTCCAAAATCTTTATTGCATCTTCTTCACCATAGATGATTCCTACATGAACCTTCTTTTTCTTTGAAATCTCAGTAGAAATCTTGGCAAGTGTTTTAGTGGGAGCAAACCCAATGGTGACAGGTATATGTAATTCGTTCCAGCAAGCCTTGTAAATCTCTTCTCCAATCTCTTGAAGATATCCCACTGGTATACCGTTAACATCCAAAAAAGCCTCATCCACAGAATAATCTAATGTTGAAGGGACATAGCGACGAAAAATATCGTGGACACTCAGACTGATGTCTCGATAAAGCAAGTGATTGCCTGAAAGAGCAATTAANCTTCCCGAAGAGNTCAAATCCCGCAATTCAAACGCCGGTTGGCCCATCCTGACACCCATCAATTTCGATTCGTTGCTACGCGCCACGACGCATCCGTCGTTATTACTCAACACAACAACCGGTTTACCTTCAAGATTTCGGTCTTTACTTCTTTCGCATGAAACAAAGAAATTATTGCAATCCGCGAGCCCAACCATTATTATCTCTCCAATTCTTAATTCTTAACTCTTAATTTTTAATTCTTAATTAACAATGCTCCTGACATCCTCAAAAACCCTTCAGTNACAAGATGNCGGATTAATTTTAATACTCTGTCTTGGTCATCGGTAAATTCCATGCTTATTCTTTCTATTCTCAATCCGCCGGGATGCTCTTCAAGCATCCTCATTATCCTGTCATATAGTTCGGAATCTTTAACAGGATTTTTCTTTGAGTTATCTCTGCGACACACATCACACTTTCTGCAATCCCCAGGCGACGGCTCTCCGAAATATGTCAACATTCTCTTTACTCTGCAAGAAGAAGAGTCGTCGGCATAATCAATCATCGCGTCTATCCGCTTTTCACGATTTCTAAACCTTTCTTCATATATTTCCTTGCCAATAGTGAGATAGCGAGTCTCTTCCCGTGAGGTCGGGAGAAAAATATATGGAGTCCTGCTTCGAGGAATGTAACTCAATATCTTCAAACGAGCCATCTCCACCAAAGCTTCATAAATCAATTGAAAATCAACATTCATCTGCTTGGCAATGCGATTCTCATTAATATATACATAATCAGTGAAAAGACCGGGATATAATCTTAGTATCACACTTAACACTTTGTCAGCTAATTCTGATTGACCATGATGTTGATAAAGTTCTTCCCGAGTCATTTTAATCATTATCCTCGATGAATTTTCTCTTTCATCCTCAAAACGCATATATCCTGCCTTATCAAGAATGACCAACGATGCTTTCACTTGCTCCGCCTGTAAGTTGAATGTTGAGATAAAATCATCTATATCAAACTCGTATATTTTTTCATATCCATCTCCTATAGCTATATGCAAATAATTGCATATCCTCTCGTAGATTTTTTTAATGATCTCTCTATCCGGAAATTCCAAAGTCAAATGGCGTCGCAATATACTCTTGTCGGAATTGTTATACAGCAATACCGCGTAGGATGTCAACCCGTCGCGTCCGGCTCTGCCCGCCTCCTGATAATATTCTTCTAAAGAAGGGGGCATGTCATAATGTATCACCAGTCGAACATCCGGCTTGTCAATCCCCATACCGAAAGCATTAGTGGCAACCATTACACGTATCTCATCCGCGCGCCATGCATTCTGACGCTCCTCTTTTACATCAAATGCAAGTCCGGCATGATAAAAGGTGGAATTAATTCCCATGCTATCTAAATATTCCGCTATTTCACGGGTCCTTTTCCGGTTGCGGACATACACTATTGCACACCCCGCCGTTTGCTGAAGAATTTTACCGATTGCATCAATCTTGACCTCTGCACTCCTTACCAGATAATTGATGTTATGCCTGACAAACGACATCTGGAATGTATGATTATCCTTTTTGAATTCCAATTGTTTTCGTATGTCGGCAGCAACAACAGGTGTCGCTGTGGCAGTTAAAGCCAACACAGAGAGGTGAGGAAATAAATGACGCAATTTCCTAATATTCAGAAATGAAGGTCGGAAGTCATAACCCCATTGGGAAATACAATGGGCTTCATCCACCACTATCAATGAAAGGGGCAAACCACGCAATTCATCCAAAAATCTGCGGTTTTCAAGGCGTTCAGGTGCGATATAAAGAAATTGGGCACGATTATTCACCAATTTCTCCCATGCCACCCGCTGCTCCGGGAGAGTCATGCCACTATGGAAATAGACTGCCCTCAGATTATGTCGCTTAAGATTGTCTACTTGGTCTTTCATTAACGAAATTAGAGGAGAAATAATCAACGTTAATCCCCCCTTTGCCAATCCAGCCACTTGGAAAACGATGGATTTTCCACCCCCTGTAGGCATCAATCCCAATGTGTCATGACCCGCTAATACCGACCGTATGATATCTTCCTGAAGAGGTCGGAAGGAATCATAATTCCAATACTTTTTGAGAATAGCGTGAATGTCATTTTGCATGATAGGAGCGTATAAAATGAAGAATTTAACAACCCCTCGGAGAGGCAGCACATTTATTTATGCTACGTAATAAGCAATATTTTTTCTCTTTCTTAATAGGGGTATTATTGCTTTGAAGGGCGAATATCGCGAATCATCAATTGCACTGACTCCCCGCTGCTGTTATGCTTGGCGGGCTCAATCGTGTAGCAAATATCGATAGGTTTGTGGGCATGAATATGTTCAAAATAGGGAGCCATATTAAATGCGATGGCATTTATAACACGACTTGTACTATTATCTTCCAGTTCCAATTTGATATGTTCCAAATTCTTTCCAACGAGTTTGCTCGTACCGAAATCAAAGACATTTTTGGTGCAAAAAACAGGCTTTTGATTTCCGGGACCGTANGGATCCAATTTCCGGAGAGAATCTACAAGATCAGGTGTGATATCGGCAAATTCTATTGTGGCATCAATATCCAATTGCGGCGTCAATTGATTTGGCTGGATATGTTCCGCCACATATTTCTCAAAACGTTTTCTGAACTCAGGAATNTTCTCTTNTTTCAAAGATAGTCCTACGGCATAAGTATGACCTCCGAAATTTTCAAGAAGATCTCTCGTGCTGTTGATAGCGGAATATACATCAAAACCTTGCACAGAGCGAGAGCTTCCGGTTGCCAATCCGTTTGAAAGAGTCAAAACCACGGATGGTTTGTAATATAATTCAGTAAGGCGAGAAGCAACGATTCCGATAATACCCTTGTGCCAATCTTTATTGTAAATCACTATTGAGCGACGGTCTTGGACTATACTTACATTCTTTTCTATCAATGTGTTTGCTTCTTCCGTGATGCGTTTGTCAAGTTCTTTACGGTCACGGTTATATTGATCAATATCCTTACCTTTTTCGTAGGCATCGTGCAAATCTCTGCTGACCAATAAATCTACTGCCTCCATGCCGCTTTGCATGCGACCGGATGCATTAATTCTCGGACCTATTTTGAAAATCACATCACTTATGGTTATGTCTTTATTAGTCAGCTTGCAAAGACGTATAATANTTNTCAANNCTAAATTAGGATTGGNATTCAANCNTTTCAGACCGTGATATGCCATTNCTCTATTTTCGTCAACAATCGGAACGATATCGGCAGCAATGCTCACGGCGCAAAGGTCTAACATTGATTCCAATTCATTATGGTTAGTCAGANCATTGCNCAATNCAAACGCTTGCATGAATTTAAANCNCACGCCACACCCCGACAGATGACTGCACGGATATGTAGAACCCGGCATTTTTGGATTTAAAATGGCTACGGCATCTGGTAATTCTTCATCCGGCACGTGATGGTCGCAAATAATAAAGTCAATACCTTTTTCCTTGGCGTAAGCTATTTCTTCAATAGCCTTAATGCCACAATCAAGAACGATAACCAACTTCACATCATTTTCTGCCGCATAATCAATGCTTTGCTTGGAAATGCCATATCCTTCCTCATTTCGAGTGGGAATATAATATTCAATATTGCTGTCATAATTCTGCAAGTATTTGTAGACCAATGCAACAGCNGTGGTNNCATCTACATCATAATCACCATATATCATTATGCGTTCCTTTGCACCCATGGCTTTATTAAGGCGATTGACGGCTTTTTCCATATCCGGCATGAGAAACGGGTCGTGCAGATCCTTGAGTGAAGGATGAAAGAATTTTTCAGCTTCCTCCACAGTGGAAATGCCCCGTTTTGCAAGCAGCTCGCTAATGGGTGGGACTCCCGAGTAGCGCTGGGCCAGCCGGGATTCCGCTTCT
>WFMC01000095.1 GCA_009177205.1 Bacteroidales bacterium | reverse complement strand
CATTAAAGGGGAATATTTTTTTCTTAAATTCCGCTGAGGGATAAGAATCTTATTTGATTAATATTTTTGCACTCTGATTTCCTACTCTAACTATATATATCCCTTTCTCCAAGGTTACGGAATATTCTGTCTTATTAATTTCATCCGCAACAGGAAAACCTTCCAAAGAATAAATCTTGATATCCTCCGGATTTTCAGTGAAAATATTTAATAAAGAATCTTTTATTGTTATCTGAGGCATATCAATACCAACATTTTCTGTGTTGCACGGGAAATTATTAGTTTCCGAAACTTTATTAAATCTTGACCAGTATGCCGCTAATTCATATCTTTGTTGTGAGCCGTAAGCCACGATCAATTCCGCGCTGTTTTCAGTGGTGGAATCAAAAGTATTTATTGTTATCACAGGTGGCCACTGTGGCTCCAGATATATCTCTTTGAGAAGCCGGCAATTGGCAAATGCGTAAGAATCCAATTGTTCCACATCCGGAGCAATCTGAATCCATTCCAGACTACTGCTGTTGACAAATGAATATGGTCCAACCTCACTGATTCCTCTTAANTATAAATTCTCGATNGATGNATTGTTTTNNANTGCCCCTTCCTCTATAATGAGGTTTTCTGTTTGAAATTCCAACTGACTAAGCTTCTTGCAACCGGAAAATGCTCTCATCCCTATTGATTTGATAGAAAAAGGAATGATTAATTTTTCCAATTCAGTGCATCCCCTGAAAGCATAATCATCAATTTTAGTCAAATTGTCAGGAAAAACAATCTCTTTCAATGATGTGCAACCTGAAAAAAGAGCTGATGCTAAATTTGCGAGATTAGGATTAAATCTGATTTCAGTTATTGAACTGCAGTTTTCAAAAGCGTTATTACCGAAAGTGCCGGTAAATTTTGAGAGGTCAAGTCCTGTCAATGCAATGCAGTTGGAAAATGCACTTGTGCCTATTGTCTGAACATTTTCAGGAATTATTATTCCGGTAATATCGGCGTCATTTGCAAATGCTCCCCTTCCGATGGTTTTTAAACTTTCAGGAAGAATGATGATGCCTGTTAAACCGGAGTTGGCAAATGCCGAATCTCCAATTGAATTCAGGTTCTCCGGAAAAGATATATTTTTGAGGCTTGGGGTATTATTGAAAACTCCTGCCGGAAGTACCGTGATACCTGCTGGAATCTCAAAATTTCTTAAACTCGTGCATCCGGAAAAAGCATAGCTTCCTAATTCCTGAAGGTTGGACGTGTTGTTGNNAGTTTCAAGATNTATGCAATNTNGAAAANCACCTTGCTCAATNAGAGNCATTTCAGTAGAGAGATTAATNACAGTTAATCNCTGACAACCNTTANACGCTTTGGCTGAAATAAAAAGCAAATCATCAGGAAAGATTATATTTGTCAAGATATTGATTTCAGCACATGCGTTTTCCCCTATTCCGATTACATCATAAACATGACCGTCATTTTCTACTTCAGTGGGAATGATTAAAGTTGATTGGCTCCAATTTTCATCCAATCCGATTACGAGTACATCATTTGCATACTCTCCCCCATCAATCATATTACTATAAATTATGCCATCTATAGTAAAATCTATGGAATAAGCAGAGAATATTGTAATAAGCCCGAATAAGAGCGGTAGAATTTTTTTCATTAATTATATCTTAATTTAATTTGAGATAGACATATATTGCAAAAATAATAATAAAAAGCTAAATTTTAATGTTCTAACCTTAAAAAATTCTATTTTTACGAAAAATAATGCTAACTTTGTATATTAATGACAGATTGGGATGGAAGCTTAAGATTAAGGGATAATAAACATTTCAAAAATTTCGAAAATTAATTTTTAAAATGGAAGAAATTAAAGAGGAAGTTGGCACTATAAATGAAAGTGGACTAAACTTTATCGAGCAAGAAATTCAGCAAGATTTAGCTGCAGGTAAAAACGGAGGAAGATTGAACACGCGTTTTCCGCCGGAACCTAATGGCTATCTTCATATCGGCCACGCAAAGGCATTTATAATGGATTTCGGGGCAGCCGAAAAATTCGGTGGCACCTGCAATCTCCGTTTTGATGACACAAATCCGCAGAAAGAGGATAATGAATATGTAGAAGCCATTCAACGTGATATTCATTGGCTCGGATATGATTGGGAAGACAGATTATACTATGCAAGTGATTACTTTCCTCAGTTATATGATTTAGCTGTCAGAATGATTAAGGAGGGAAAGGCATACGTAGATGAGCAAACTTCCGAACAGATAGCAGCTCAGAAGGGCACCCCAACTCAACCGGGTATTGAATCCCCATATCGCAATCGTTCTGTAGAAGAGAATCTTGACCTCTTTGAAAGAATGAATAAGGGTGAATTTCCGGAAGGTTCAATGGTNCTTCGCNCGANNATNGACANGGCAAGCGACAATATGCACTTTCGCGACCCGATTATGTNTCGCANAATTAATACGNCNCACNNGCGAACCNGCANAAAATGGAAAGTATATCCAATGTATGACTTTGCGCANGGACAGAGCGATTATTTTGAAGGTGTGACTCATTCAATCTGTACTTTAGAGTTTGTGCCTCACCGTCCTCTATATGAATATTTTGTCAAAGAGCTCGCGGATGATACTTATTGCCCTCGTCAGATTGAATTCAATCGCTTGAACCTTACTTACACAGTAATGAGTAAGCGCAAACTCCTGCAGTTGGTTCAAGAAGGATTGGTGAGAGGTTGGGACGATCCTCGTATGCCAACTATCTGCGGCTTGCGTCGCCGGGGATATACGCCTGAATCCATTAAAGATTTTGTGAGCAGGATTGGCTATACCAAATATGAGGCTTTGAATCACATCGAACTTCTTGAGCATAGCGTCCGAGAGGACTTGAATAAGAAAGCCACACGTGTAAGTGTAGTTAAAAATCCTGTGAAACTTATATTGACAAATTATCCAGAAGGAAAAACTGAGGAAGTTTTTATGGAAAACAATCCCGAAAATCCGAATGAAGGGAAGCATGCAATGCCATTCTCGCGCGAATTATGGATTGAACGGGATGACTTCATGGAGAATCCCCCAAAGAAATTCTTCCGCTTATCGCCCGACAAAGAGGTTAGATTGAAAGGAGCTTACATAATAAAATGCACAGGGTTAAAAAAGAATGATGCAGGCGAGATAGAAGAAATATATGCTGAATATGATCCTGATACTCTAAGCGGAATGCCGGGTTCAGAGCGCAAAGTAAAAGGAACTCTCCACTGGGTTTCTGTACCCACTGCTGTAAGAGCAGAGGTGCGTGATTACGACAGACTTTTTGCTGTGGAAANCCCGTCGACAGGGGATGAAGGTTTCCGTGACTTGCACAATTCGTATTCAGTAAAGATTGTTGATAACCCTATGACTGAGCGATGTCCGGAAGAAGATTCAAGGTGAGGAGACCATCAACAAATCCAGAGGAT
>WFMC01000119.1 GCA_009177205.1 Bacteroidales bacterium | reverse complement strand
GGACGATGACCAGGTGCTCGCGTTTATGCGCGGTGAGTATCTGTTTGTATTCAATTTCCATCCCTTCAAGTCGTTTGATGGCTATGGGGTGCTTGCACCAGGTGGCAAATACCGCACTGTGCTGTCGTCGGATAATCCGGAGTTCGGAGGCTTCGGCAATATTGATGAGAAGGTGGAGCATCTCACACAGTCTGATCCTCTCTACACGCCACATGGTGTGGAGTGGCTGCACCTATACCTGCCGTCGCGCTCGGCAATGGTGCTACGAAAAGTAAGGCCATACAACCGAAAGAAATAATCCAGATACTAAAAAAAATGCGGGTAACACCCGCATTTTTTTTAGTATCTGGATAAAGAAAAACGGGCTGCTAAAATATTTTTTATACATGATTCACAATACTTCTGACGATTTGCTTAACATTTCTTTTANNCTCATCNAATTGAATGGGGTTCCATTGGGAAATATAATTATATGTATCTCTAATTTTCTTTATTTCCTCATCTATATTTCCTATGGTTATATCATCCGTACGTTCCAATAATCCCTTAAAGGTACGAGATAATATGACTGAACCGGACTTTAATCTGACATGTTCCGCTAAGATTCGTTCTGCGGGTAGTGTGCCTTCCCCAATTCTTGCAATCCCACCAAATCCCCAATTTTTTCCTTTTTGATTAAACTTATCAGCCAAATATTCTAATAATCCGTCGGAAAGAAGTTCAAACATAAAATCCAACCCTAAGCTAATATGCAAATCATTTAGACCCACAAAATACTCATCCACACCATCCACTGATAAAAAATCGTCTACTCTCGCTAATGCCTGAGCCGTTTCTATCATTATGGATATTTTGGCTCTTCCATTGACATAATCGACATATTCTTTTATTTGTTCGTCTGAAACCACCATTGGAAGCATTAAGACTTCCGCTCCGTAAGTAATAGCCTTATCAACTTCATCTTTAGAATATGCATGTATCGGATTTGTACGCACAAGCAATTCCGCTTTTTGTAATACGTTTTTTACTCTTGGAATCCCATCAATGTCATTGTGGGAAATTACAGTATTGCGTCCTCGTTGTCTTTCTGCTTTATTGATATATTCCAGGTCATAAAAGATCCTGTCAACACCGGCATCCTCAGCAATCTTTGCTTGCTGAGGGTCAGACGCCAAAATCATCAATTTAAACATTATTTGTTGATAGAAATTAATTTCTCTTTATCTTCCACCAATAATTTTAAGCGTAATTTTCGCTCAAAGAATTTTTCCACCCGTTCACGCCCGTGCTTTTCAAATTCTGATATGATTTGAGGATTTAGAATAATTCTTTCAATCGCTTCNGCCAATTTNTCTGAATTCTTTATCGGCACTAATATTCCACTTACGCCATCCTCAATAACCTCTGAAGGTCCCGGGATATCTGTAGNGATTATGGGAGTACCAATCGCCATGGCTTCNTGTAAGACCATGCCGAATCCTTCTCTATAAGTAGGATGAGCNAGCACATTTAAACAGGCAAAATATTTGGATATCTCTTCGTGAGGAATCCTACCGGTAAAAATCACATCCTCCGATTCTTTTGCCCAAGTTAATAGAGGAATAGCCGAGGTCGTTTCATTCGGCCCAATAAGCATCAATTTTACAGGGTATTTATCCCGAATAATTTTGAATGCTTCTAACAATTCGTATATACCCTTAGCTTTGGAAACTCTTCCGATGAATCCGATTATAAAATCTGAATTTTTTAATCCGTAATTTTTTCTTATTTCATTTTTAAATTCCTCTCTTTTCTCAATCGGATAGTCATTTAAATCCACTCCTATAGTCCCGCCGGCTCCTACCACACTTGCTTTATTCTCCGGATACAATCCATCTTTAACCGATTCAATGAGATTCTTTCGGGATACTGTTCGGNTTGTAGTTNACAATTTCCNANTTAATATTTCTATAGATTTGGTAAACCATCTTTTCACTCCGGTGAAATCATTATATCCCGTTGGTCCCCATTGTAAAAAAACTCNATNGGGAGTTCGTGCAATGTAAGATGCAATTGNGCCATAAAGAGCCGCATGAGTAGTACCATACTGGACAACATCAAATTTTTCTTGCCTAAAAATTTTATATAATTTCCAAATACAATTAATAGCTACTTTTATATTATAAGTTCTTTCCATCGGAACTCTATAATATCTTAATCTCGAAGGAATTTTTTCTATATCCTTATCCTTAAAACTTGAAATTACAATTGAATCCCATCCGGCTTTTGATAACGCTAAAGCTTCCGGAATCATAAAACTTTGCATAGACCCCGGGATTGTTGTTATTGAACAAATTTTCTTCATTAATGATTAATCGGCTTTTCTGCTAAATCTTTTAATTTCCCGAAAATTATCGAGTCCATGTATGCCTTGTTATGGTTTATCTTACCACATTCATAGGCTTTTTTTGCATATTCAACAACCATGTTTGGATCCGTGAGTTTTAATAAACTCTCCTTGAGTTCATTTTGATTTGTGGCAACTAATGCAGCATCTTGCTTTTTAAAATATTCTATTGGAGCTAAATCTTTATCACCAACAGCCAGAATACTTTTACCACTTAAGAGATAATCTATTATCTTGGTTGAAAAAGATAATCGGGCAATATTCTTCGCTTTTCCCTCAAATGATTCTACAAATATCTGAACATCTGCTTTTTCAATAATTTGAGGAACTTCTGAATAAGGCACAGAAGGATGAATTGTTACCCCCGGAACGTTCAGCAACTCCAACTTATCTTGGCTAATATGATTTCCGGTATAGATATCTAATGTTAATTTAATGCTATTTTGATTAATTTCCCTAATCACCTCCGCTATGGAAATTAAAGTTCCCAACCTCCCGATTAATATGTTTCCTAAATAAACAAGCCGAGTTTGTCCTTTTGGTGCCTTAAATTCAACATTATCATTTATCTCAAAACTCTTTGTGATAAAAGTACTTTCAACACCAAATATATTATCATATTCTTCCTCCATTTTAGGACTCGCCACAAAAACATGTTGACAACTGTCAACTGTTTTTTTTACTTGTTTTCTAAGAAAGAATTTATATAATTTGTCAAATCCGGATGCGCAACTATGATAGTTATATACATCATCCATCAAAAACGTCAATGCAGGAGTATTCGGCAATAAGTTGCGGACATAATTGTTCAGGCGATTCATTAAAATTAAAGGGGAACCATCAAGCCAAATGATATCAGGATTTGATTCAATGACAAACTTTCTTAACTCTTTAGATTTCCATCCATTGAATCCCCATAATATATCTCTTAAAATTGTAAATATACCGGATCTATGCTTACGCACATAATTCATAATTCCCGCTTCTTCTTTTTCGCGTTTATGTTCCCTTCTAATCTCTTTTTCTGTGAGAACCAGAGAGTGTTTAGTGTTTATGACCTTTCCGGTTTTTGTTCGCCATTTAAACAATTTCTTTAACAGGGCAATTTCGGAAATTTGAAAAAACCGAAAGCAACATTTAGTATTTGGGGGGATGGTTTCAATGTAAATTCGAGAAATTCTTTCTGCATCATAATTTGCAAAAATATTACTAAGAGTATTCGAACTGCCGGAATCATCCCAAACCAATCGTGAGACAATCAATATTTTAGGTAATTCTCTATCCATTATAAGAACTCATAAACCATTGCACGCCCGGCATATAGGAAATAGAAACATAAAGAAAATACAACTACTAAATACATTATGATACTATTAGTTTTATTTTGTATTGAATTGAGAGAATTTGGTAGTAATATCATCATAAAAGGTGTATAACAATATGCTAAACGGAAGGCATTTGGAGAAAAAGAAGCAAAACTTTGAAGAGCACATGCCAAAATAGCCATCCCCAACATTGTTCTTGCTTGTCCGGGATATTTTAATTTGTATCTTTTATATCCAAATAAAGAGAAACCTACAAGGGCAATGTAAAATATAAGAGTAGTGGCGGTATATGTTGTTTCTTCTTCAAGATAAGTCTCAAAATGTTCATCCCCATTCATGTCAACTAAAGAGGTAAAAACCCATTCTCCACTTATAAAAGCCAAAACAACTAATCCTAAAATAATATACTTGAAGTATCTTGAATTTCTGAAATAATAGATTCCCAATCCAATTAAAAAAATTGCTGTGGATGGATGGGAATAATAACCAAGTAGAACAAATATAATGGTCCATATATATTTTTTTTCTACAAAGACAAGATACGCCATCATCATAAAAGACATACCCAATGTCTGTTTTAATCCTGTCAGAGAGAATAGAAACAACCCGGTTGTGATAAAAACCAGTATACTTAAGATATCATCAGTGGAATATCTGCGTATTAATATATACATCGGCACTATATAGACAATTTCCAGAAAACAGAACCATACTGTCCAAGGGAAACCAGCCAAATAAAACACTTTGCTCAAACTATAATATACCGAATACCGCTTAAGGAAATCTTCTGAAAAAATTTGCTTAAAACTCCAATCTTCAGTATCAAAATAATGAAGAATATACGAAGGAGTATCCGGACCAACCGATGGGGCTCTAAAGGTTGCCAATATCACTATTATTCCGCA
>WFMC01000153.1 GCA_009177205.1 Bacteroidales bacterium | reverse complement strand
AATCTTGCACCAAGTGCCTCCGTTTCGTTCCCAATAGGTAANGTGTCGACGAATCTTTCCTATNCNCGTAAAACNACACGNCCNGCATTTGAACAACTCAGCAGCGCNGTCAGATANCTTGACCGATACAGTTATGAATCCGGCAACCCCAATTTGAAACCTATCTANCGTGATTACGTTACGTTGTCAGGGTCNTGGCGCGATATTGTGGTGGAACTTACATATTATTCCACAAAGAATTATTTTATGTGGCAGACCACGCCTTACCCCGGTGATCCCAATATCACATTGTTAAAAATGGAAAATATGCCGAGATACAACACTTTTGAAGCCTTCGCAAACTATTCTCCATGTTTCTTCTCTATATGGAGACCTACATTTATGGCAGGGNTNATGGCNCAGGATTTCAANNTCATGCACAATGGCATTGAAATGAAAATGGACAAGCCTTTGGGTGTTTTCCGTTTCAACAATGCGATTCATCTGCCCTGGGATATATGGCTAAATGTTGATTTCTCGGCACAGACATCCGGTAACGGAGATAATGTATATATCAAAAGCCGTTGGAACTGTGACTTTGGATTATATAAATCTTTTGCAAAAGATACATGGAGCGTGAAACTACAACTCAATGATGTATTCAACACCTACCGCCAACAAATAATCTCATACGACGCCCTAAGTACTATGAGTGTCAATAAAATTTACGATACCCGCGATTTGTCCCTTACAATACGCTACAATTTCAATGCAGCGCGCTCGCGATTCAAAGGTCGGGGTGCCACAAATTCCGAAAAGGACAGATTTTGAAAACAAATATATTCATGCAAGGAATGGAAGCTCTCGGCAGTGATGTCGGGGGCTTTTTTATGGCGTAGCGGCACCGCCGCCGGGCTAATGCGGTTACACCGTTGAGCCTGTAGTCTCAATCCATAAGGGAGAATATCCCTAACGCGGACTCTCGGAGAAATCCGGGCGTCTGTTGTTTTTGTACTTTTTGCCGCCGGCAAATGATAATGGATTGTTGCTTCGGAGTGGCGAACATCCTTTGCAGAGCAAAGCGACAAGTCGATTACACGGTGGAGCAGCGTATTTGGTTGGGGTTGGGAGAACCGCCGAAGATGTAACGTATAGGTCAGATTTTGGCAGTGCCTTCAATCGGCTGCACTCGGCATAGCCCGAACAAGTTCGG
>WFMC01000191.1 GCA_009177205.1 Bacteroidales bacterium | reverse complement strand
TACTATGGGAAAATTGGCAGAATTATCACAACAATACTTCTCAACTACTCCCCCCGAAAAGTTAAGAGAGGACTGGGAAAGGTTGAAACAGTATAATGACCGCGGCCCTGATATGTTGGCTGTGCTGAATAACTATGGTCGTGGCTGTGCTATTGATTTTAGTTATTCATATCTTCCGGAAGAAATATTGGCTCCCATTCAGCCCAAAGATTTTTCACAAACATATTCTGATTCTAAATTATGTCTCGCAGCTTAAAAGCAATTCCAACTGAGGCTTCAAAAAAAGCGGCATTCTCTTTTGAGGATTATAAATTTTCACGGTTCTCAATTAATTTTGGAGATTTAAATGAGAACGAATCTTTGGGCATAGATTTTAGCCCTTCTGGAGAATACGACAGTAATACAGGACTTTTTAAGTTAACGTTAAACTTTATCGCAGTTGCGGAGAAATCCACCAAGCCTGTGATTAATGTTGAATGTTTGGCTTTGTTCAGGTTTGGAGAGGCTTTACCTATAGAAGAACTCCCTGATTATTTTTTTACAAATTCTACGGCTATTCTATATCCTTATATAAGAGCATTTGTAAGCACCCTTTCTTTGCAGGCAAATTATAATGCTTTTATGCTCCCCACCTTAAACGTTGCCTCTTTAGGAGAAAGACTTAAGGCTAATACTTTAGAAAATTCGATTTCTGAGTATATAGGATAAACTGCTTTTTATTTATTGTGGAAACAACAATTTTTCAAACAGTAGAATCCACGTTTGACAAAAATAGACTAATCCGCGAAGCACCATTCACATGTGAAGATGATCCTGAAGAACTGAAAGAATGGTTAGGGTCAGGATACTATTTTTGGGATACTTTTATAGAGTTAGCACATTGGTGGGGACGTGTTCACTATAAAATTAAGAAACATAAGCCATATGCGATTTGTGAAACCACTTTAAATTGCGACGACAATGAAATCCTTGATCTTGTAGGCAACTTGGGACAAGTTAAGGATGTCAGAGACATCTATGGGCAGATGTTGAATTGTCCTCAATATCAGGGAAAATCATTTAGGGCTCAAACAGTAATAGATTATATTCGTAATACTCTGAAAGCTCCATATAAGGCAGTCAGAGTTTATGGTGAAAATAGTTCTCAAGATAAACAAATAAAAAAGCATAGATTAAAATTTTCTTCAAATGCATTTTTAAATTTATGTCCAGAAGTTCAAATCTGTGTTTTTGATAAATCCATATTAAATCTCCCTATGCAGTTAATTTATTGTAGCGAAAGAGAATCTTACAATAGTTTAACTGTATAATTAAAAGATAACTGTAACAATCGCGCCTCTCGGTCAGTTGATCGAGAGGCGTTTTTTTGTATCCTTACTTCTTCACCACCGGCGAAAGCGGTGCGCGCTTTTTGCGGAAGCCCATATTTTGGAAGCAAGTTATTGCTTTTTCATACGAAAAATTCGGCTTTATAAAGAATAGTTACAGAGAGAGGCGAGCCGGACGAGCCAATAGTGGCGCAATTCCGAGACCGGAATTATTTTTCTTCCATCCCCTACAGGTGAGATATTTTTCCCATTTAACCTCATTGCTGAATATAAAATATCTTTTTCGCTCCGGCAGAAGATGATTTCAAGATTTGCAGCCAATGGAGTCAGAATTGCATCATTCCATTCATCTTGTAGATTGGAATAATCGAGAGGGAGTGCGACAGTCCCCTCAATACCCAATAATGAAAAAACAGGCAATAGGGTTTCAGCGTGACCGAAAATACAATAAAGCGAAGCCGGCTGAGGAGCGGCTTTTTCTCTATAACCTTCCATTAGTGTCATCTGATTTAGCAGAGCCAACAATACATCCGATGCACCCCTCGCGGGTATTGCCGATAATGACGAAAGAGAATATTGAAAATATTTTTCGATATTGGTGGCTTGCCAGCAAAGACGATATTCATCTTCTGTCATCCATTTTGTTGAAGGTGCCGGAAGATTCATTGCCCGGAGACCTTGAAGAACCTTGTAAAGGTCATAAGCGAGTTGCTTCTGTTCTTTTTGTGTCAATACGCTCCTCGTGCCCGTCAAACGCTGCGCCGGACCTAAAGGGATGGAATCGTTTACAAATTTATCATACACCTCGCGCCACTCTCCCGAATGCCTCCACTCATTATAAGCCGGATTTACGGCAAAGAATCGGGTCAGGTAATCATATACTCTNCCTGAAGATGCGGAGACGAATAATCCCGTGTTTTTTTCAATCACAGGCACAATGAAATTATCCATCGTCTCCACAACCCGGGGCACGTAAGAACTCACAGCCTCAATCCTTGAGTTTTCAGAAGAAAACAATCCGGGATACATCTGAGCCATCTGCTGACCGAGTCTCCGTTCCTGCTCTATACCGATTTCCGTCAGCATGCCCCAGCGTCCGGATGTGGAGCGCCTGACCTCACCCATTAATTGCAGGCACTCTTCTCCAAGGCGTGTAAGCGAGCCGGCGCTCTTAGCTTTATTGAGAATTTTCTCCACTGCCGATATTTTATTTTCAGAAGTCAGATATCTGGCTCCGTGGCGGGCGATATAACAAACTTGAACCGGGGTCAGGGAATCCGGAATGACGGAAGGCTCCACGGCAGAGAAATCATAGAGATGCATTGAGCCGTCAAGGATTGCAGGAAGTTCCTGATAACCTGCAGCGTTGATATTGTGGAGGGAAAGAAAAGCAATTATAAATACAAAAATTTTTCCGTGTGGCAGACAAAAATGTTTTTCCATAAATATTTTATTAATCAGATTGGGGTGGAAGATTCCATATTTTGGAGAATGGAGAGTGCTTCAGTGATGCTTTTTACATTTTTAATCACCATCGAGCGCTTACCTTTGGTTTCACGAAGATTAGCTGAATGGAAATTCTGTTGAAGATATGCCAATACTTTTCCAAAAGCGGGTGACTGATAGTAGGCTTTATTATCATCGTCTACGAAGTAGAGATACATATCGTCTTTATTGAGTCTCAGACGTTCAATTCCAAGACGTTTGGCTGCCATCCTCATCGGCACAACTTTAATGAGTTCAGCAGTTGTGTGAGGAATAGGACCGAAGCGGTCTGTGAGTTGTTCGGAAAATCTTTCCACATCTTCGGGGCGCTCCATATTATCCAATTGCTGATACAGCAGGATTCTCTCGCTTTCCTGCGGCACATAATCGGGGGGCAGACGCAATTCCAAATCACACTCAACCGCACAATCAGCCACAAACTCCTGTTCTTCACGTCGGGTCATATCGTCAAATGAGTCAGAGAATTCTTCAGTGCGTAATTCCGTTACGGCTTCTTTGAGAATTTTCTGATATGTTTCGTAGCCTAAATCAGCTATAAAGCCACTCTGTTCGGCACCAAGCAGATTGCCTGCTCCGCGAATATCCAGATCTTGCATCGCTATGCGGATGCCTGCGCCGAGGTCGGAAAAGGATTCTATAGCCTGCAATCTCCGGCGGGCAACAGCACTCAGAGGCTTTCCCGGAGGTACGAGCAAATAGCAGAATGCTTTCCTGCTGCTCCTGCCCACACGTCCGCGCAGCTGATGCAATTCACTGAGACCGAAGTTTTGAGCATTATCAATGATGATGGTGTTGACATTGGGCATATCAACACCGTTTTCAATGATGGTGGTGGATAACAAAACGTCATAATCTCCGGCGGCAAAATCCAGAATTGCCTTCTCGAGTTGCTCGGGAGGCATCTGACCGTGGGCAGTTACTATCTTTACGTTGGGCACGAGTCGGCGCAACCTGTTTTCAATCTCCGCAAGATTATCAATCCGATTGGAAATGAAGAATACCTGTCCGTTTCGACTTAATTCAAAATTAATGGCTTCGCTGACAATATCATCGTCAAACCCCGAGACTGACGTCATAACCGGCTGACGGTTGGCGGGTGGTGTATTTAATGAGGATAGGTCGCGCGCTCCCATAAGAGAGAACTGGAGTGTCCGTGGAATCGGGGTGGCACTCATTGTCAGAGTGTCGACATTAACTTTCANNTGNTTNAGTTTNTCCTTGACGGCGACACCGAATTTCTGCTCTTCGTCTATCACCAGAAGCCCCAGATCCTTAAATTTCACTTCCTTACCAATCAGTTTATGAGTTCCGATAAGTATATCGATTTTGCCCTCTTCCAGGTCTTTCAGAATTTGTTTGACATCCTTGGGCTTGCGGGCGCGCGAAAGGAAGTCCACCCTCACCGGGAGGTCTTTCAAACGCTCCCTGAAGGTGCGGTGATGTTGCATTGCGAGCACTGTTGTCGGCACCAGCACGGCAGTCTGCTTGGAGTCACATGCCGCCTTGAAGGCGGCACGAATGGCGATCTCCGTTTTGCCGAACCCTACATCGCCGCATACGAGCCTGTCCATCGGACGCGGAGACTCCATATCTGCCTTAATATCGGAGGTCGCCTTCAGTTGGTCGGGAGTATCTTCATAAATAAAAGATGCCTCCAATTCGTGTTGAAGATAGGAATCGGGGGAGAAGCTGAACCCTTTCTCCTGTCGACGCGCGGCATACAGATTGATAAGGTCGCGGGCGATATCCTTCATCTTCTGTTTCGTGCGGTCTTTGATGCGCTGCCATGCACCGGTGCCCAATTTGCTTATCTTCGGTGGAATTCCCTCCTTGCCGCGATATTTCGAGAGTTTATGCAGGGAGTGAATGCTCACCAGGATAATGTCGTCATTCTGATATATCAGTTTGATGAGTTCTTGCGGTCGCCCGTTAATCTCACTCTTAATCAATCCGCCGAACCTGCCGATTCCGTGATCGACGTGCACTATGTAATCGCCGAATTCAATCTGATTGAGTTCTTTGAGCGAAAGAGCCATCTTTCCACTTCTGGCCTTGTCTGAACGCAGCGTATATGTATGAAACCGGTCGAAAATCAGATGGTCGGTGAAATAGCATATTTTTTCTTTATTGTCTGAAAATCCTTCATGAATTGTAGGACTCACCGGAGTGAAGACTATGTCATCTCCTCTCTCGGCAAAAATCTCTTTCAGACGCTGATGCTGATAATCGGAATCGGAAAGTATATAGATTCTGTATCCCTCTTTCAGAAGTCCGGTGAAGGAATCTGAAATAAGGTTGAAATTTTTATGATATAGCGTTTGAAGGGTGCAATCAAAAGATATGGTATTCTCAGGGTCAACCGTATTTTGCTCAGACTCCGGAGCGAGACCTGCCCCATAGTCGATAATTTTAGACTTCAGGAAAGTCTCCCGGAAAGAATTGAATTCCACAATCTTTTCCATCGCTTCAGCATCCCCCTCATCAGCAATAAGAGCGGACTCGGAGAAATTCTCCTCAGAGATTGATTTTATTCTGCTTAAAGTGTAGGCGGAAGATTGACAGATAATAATCAACTCCTCATTTCCGGGAGCAGCAGCTCCCTTTTTATGCATCAGATGCATAAATTCCGGAAGGGAGACCCCTTCCGGGGAATCGGCTGCCCGAGAGGGGATAATGGATATTTCGGGCAATCTCTCGATTGATAATTGCGTCTCCACATTGAACGTGCGCAATGAATCTATTTCATCATCGAAGAAATCTGCCCGATATGGATATTCGTTTGAAAAAGAAAATATATCCAATATTGAACCCCTGCGGGCGAACTGACCCGGCTCGTAGACGTAATCCACCTCTTTAAAACCCGTTTCGCGGAGTCGCTTCACAATTTCTCCCATATTATATGGCTTTCCGCTCTGCAACTTAATGGTGGCATCTTTCAGGTCTTCAGGCATCGGCACTTTTTCAGCCAAAGCCTCCGGATAAGCCACAACCCAAGTCAATTCACGGGATGTCCGGATGGCATCAAGGGTCTCCGTGCGCAAAATCTGCTGGGGAGCATCAGGCTGACCATACTTTATATTTCGTTTATAGCCGCTTGGAAAGACCGCAACCCTCCTTTCATCTCCCGATATGGCTGACAAATCATGATATAGATAACCGGCGGCATCTGCATCATCCGCTATTATCAGGTAGGGGAGTTTCCTTTTCGGCAGCCCGGCAAAAATCATGGCAGGCGCGCTCCCGGGTAACCCCTTCAATCTCACCCGCCTTACTCTTTTGGAGTCTAACAGGTTCTTGATTTCCGCAATTCTGGCGGGAGTGGCAAATAATTTATCTAATGAGGATAACTCCATAGTGCCTGAAAAGATTAAAAAATCAAGAGGAGATTCTAATTGTTTAGAATCTTATTGTAAAGTCCGGGAGTAGAGAAAATAAGTCGTGCCGCTTCGAGTGCTTTATCACCAACCAATTCACGTTGTGTCCTGCCGGTTCCCGGCCAATATCGGGCGGCAATCTCTTCGGTGAGATATTCTTCAATTGGCTGACGCTTGGTGTAAATATCACTCTTCAGGTCGTGGTCGAGCTTCTTCTGCAAAGTCTCGATAATCTCCTTGATTTCATCATTCATATACCCTTCAGATTCAGCAGTCTGCTTCAGATTGTCAATGATTTGTGAGCAAATCTTGTCATACTTGAAAGTTTCGGCATCANTACCTGATGCAAATTCCTCAAAGTCTTCATCCGATAGGGTGAAGGTTGCCACATTTTCCGGTTTTGGATGAGTAGCCACATATTTATTCGCGTAATTGAAAATGTGATTGCCCACTACCAATCCGTAGATTAACGCTGATTTATTACCCCAATCCACAATGCTGTCGGGGGTCAGACCTCCGCCGTCCCTCACTTCACGCCCGCGAGATGTGTGGAAAATATTGGTGAGGCTGTCGGGAACGCGTGCGACTTTGCCATCTTCCGTGCGATTCGAATAGTCAAGCGCCTGAATTAATCTGCCTGAGGGGATGTAATATTTGGCTTGCGTCACTTTGAGCATCGCGTTATAAGGAAGCGTAACCATACCCTGCACCAATCCTTTGCCGAAACTGCGCGACCCTATCAATACTGCCCTGTCGAGGTCCTGGAGTGCTCCGGCTGTGATTTCGGATGCCGAGGCTGAGCCCCCGTCAATGAATACCGCCAACGGTATATCCGGAAATATGGGGTTGCGTTGGGTCTTATATACTTTCTCTGAAGCGGCGTTTTTACCCTTTGTGCGTAAAACCTCAGTCCCTTTAGGCAGGAAATTACCCAGAATGTCGATAGCGCTTTCAACCAATCCTCCTCCATTGCCACGCAAATCAAGCACAATATACTTCACGTCAGGATTGACCTTAAAGGAATCTAAAGCGAGTTTCACGCCGGGCGCCGAACTCTCGATAAATTGATTTAATTTGATATATCCGATATTGCCGTCAACAACGCCCCACCATGGGATGGATGGCTCCACCACTTTTTCTCGCAGCAATGAAAACTGCATTATACTGTCGGAACCTATATAAGGCCGCCCAATCCTGACATCAACACGTGTGCCTTGCTGACCTCTCAATAATTTCGATACCTCATCGGAACTCTTTTTACTGACATCTACCGTGTCCACCATCAATATATGGTCGCCGGGCTTCAAACCCTCCCGGAATGCAGGAGAGCCGGGAATAGGCTCGGAAATGAATGTTTTGCCGTTTGAAGTCGTGATGAACGCACCGATTCCTCCGTAGGAGCCTGTGGTCAGCCGCATAAGGGCATCCCGGTCATCGTATGAATAATATTCAGTATAAGGGTCAACGGTTGCCAGCATGCCGTCAATAGCCCCTTTAAATGCTGCATCGGGACGTATGGAGTCTACATAATGCTCCTCCAATTGCCTNGTCAAGGCGTTGAATATGGAAAGATTGCGACGGTATGCTTCATCATGACTCAAAGTCACTTTATNATTTTNGGCAAAAATTATCAATGNCCCTATTGCNAAAAAAGCTGCGGAAAGAAAATATTTGCGTGTGTTTCTTCTATTCATTGGATGATGATGTCTTTGGATAATCGATTGAATAATGGAGTCCCCTGCTCTCCTTGCGTTCCATCGCCTGCCGCATAATCAGATATGCCACGTTTATGAGATTTCTCAATTCGCATAGTTCGCGTGTCGGCTTGGACACCTTGAAAAGCTTTTCAGTCTCTTCATATAGGATATCCAGCCTGTTCCAGGCTCTGTGAAGGCGTAAATCAGACCTCACGATTCCAACGTAATAACCCATTATTTGGTTTACTTCCTTAGCCGACTGAGTAATCAAAACCATCTCTTCGGGGTGGGCGGTGCCCTCATCATTCCATTCCGGCACATCCCTTCTCAAGTCATATCCCTTGATTGCCTCCGAAGAATGACGGGCAGCCGCATCGGCATACACCACGGCTTCAATCAATGAGTTGGATGCCAACCGGTTGCCCCCGTGAAGCCCCGTTGAAGAACATTCTCCAATGGCATAAAGTCGTTTAATGGATGATTCTCCGTTGCCATCAACTTTTATGCCACCACACAGATAATGGGCGGCAGGAGCCACCGGAATCATATCCTTGGTGATGTCTATGCCGAGGGAAAGGCATTTTTCATAGATATTCGGGAAATGGTGTTTTGTCTCTTCCGGGTCTTTATGAGTGACATCAAGATATACATGGTCTGTGCCGAGAAGTTTCATTTCCGAGTCAATCGCGCGTGCCACTATGTCGCGGGGCGCAAGCGAGAGCCGCGGGTCATATTTTTGCATGAATTCAGAGCCATCGAGATTGCGCAATACAGCTCCGTAGCCGCGCATGGCTTCGGTGATTAAAAATGATGGGCGGTCTCCGGGATGATAGAGTGCCGTAGGGTGGAATTGAATAAACTCCATNCCTTCCACCGTGCCTTTGGCGCGATATGTCATGGCTATGCCGTCGCCCGTGGCAATCAGCGGATTTGTCGTTGTGGTGTAGACAGCTCCGACCCCACCGGTTGCCATAACCGTCACACGCGATAGGAATGTATCAACTTTGCCTGAATTTTCATCAAGAATGTAAGCTCCATAGCAGGTGATGTCAGGAGTGCGGCGCGTCACAATCTTGCCCAGATGATGTTGGGTGATAATCTCAACCGCGAAATGATGTTCAAATATATGAATGTTCGGATTGTTTCTGACTTCCTCTATAAGACTGCTCTGAATTTCCGCTCCGGTGTTGTCGGCATGATGGAGAATCCTGAATTCCGAATGACCTCCCTCACGATGCAAATCATATTTTCCATCGGCGGTTTTGTCGAAATCAACTCCATGTTCTACAAGGAATTCTATTCCCGCAGGAGCATTCTTCACAACTTTTTCCACAGCTTCCGGATTAGAAAGCCAATCGCCGGCAACCATCGTGTCATGGATGTGCTTGTCAAAATCATCAACCTCCCGATTCGTTACACTTGCCACTCCTCCCTGTGCTAAATTTGTGTTCGCTTCCTCAAGGGTAGTTTTGCATATTAAGGCTACTTTTCCATATTGAGCCACTTTCAAGGCGAAACTCATTCCGGCTATTCCGGAACCGATTACCAGATAATCAAATTCATGGACCATGGTTTCCTTTCTTATGAGATTAGGTCTTTTTGTTCTTTTCGTCACCTATCGAATCTCTAAAAATAATTTTATTTACAAAAATAATTATAATAATCCTATATGAAAATTGTTTTTACTAAAAATTAAACCATATTAATATTCAAATCTCTATTATTTATACTCTNTTCTCCAAAAGAAAAAATACGGATATGAAGACACCTCCACTCCAATCAATGCTCATGAGCAAATTTTTCTCGGTTATCTGCGTAATTTNCCTGTCGCTTTCCATTTTCAAACCTATTGCCGCCGATGGCGCAAACTTTCCGGATGAAACTCTCAATTATTCAATTGAATATAAATGGGGGTTAATTCAAAAAGAGACAGCGACAGCCACACTTTCCCTGCGCTCTTCGGGAAATAATTATATTCTGCGTCTGACGGCAAAAACATTGCCGTGGGCAGACCGCTTTTTCCCTATCCGCGACACTCTACAAAGCGTTGTGACTAAAATGGATTTATCGCCGAAATCTTATACCAAAATTTCGCATGAAGACCATTATTACATGAAAGATGTCTTGAATTTCACCAATTTGACCAACAGTAGACAAGCGAAAGTGCATCGCATTATAGTGGATAAAAAAGGAAAAAGGGAGGAAAAATCCTTAACTCTCTCAGCCATAGGCACCGGATATGATATGCTCAGTGTTTTCTATTATCTGAGAATTTTGGATTTTGAAAAATTAATTTCAGGAAAAGTTACAAAAGTGAATATATTTTCTGGTGAGGAGGTGGAGACACTTAAAATCAAAGGATTGGGGAAAGAGACTATCACCCTCCCGAATAAAACAAAACGCCAGGCTTATAAAATTTCATTTTCATTCACCACGGGAGGAGGTCGGAAATCAAGCGAGGATATCGTGGCATGGATTTCCGCCGACAGCCGGCATATCCCTCTGCGTCTAATCGGCAAACTCCCCGTCGGAGAGGTGAGGGTCAATTTGAAATAGAATATTGAAATTTAAAATTGCACCACAAAAAAAGGTTATAATTTATGTTAATCGGATATGCGAAAGTAGAAAATCCTGACTGAGGATTTACTTGTATTCTTATGATTGCAAAACTTTATGGTTGATTGAGAGACAGGTTATTTATAGTTTTGGAATGTGGAATTTTTTAGTTAAATTCGCATAACGTTACAAAAACAGTAACGATTTGGACATCAACTTAACTTTATAAATTCTCACATCATGAAAAAATTTCTCTGTACGTTAGCCGTTTTCGGAGCATTTTTCGCATCTGATATGCAGGCTGACACCACAATCTATTATGACAATTCCTCTTCAAAATGGGAACAGGTCAACATACACTATTGGAGCAATCCTCAGACTGATTGGCCCGGAGTAAATCTGACTAAAGTGGAAGGGGATGTATGGAAATATACATTCACCGATGATGTTTCAGGCCTTTCCGGATTCTTATTCTGCAACGGCTCGGGCAGCGACCAAACCGCCGATTACAAAAAAGTGCCGGTTGCCAACCACTTGTATAAAGGTGCCGGAGGAAAAGGTGCGGTTACAGACCAGGGGCTATATGACGTAAATCCCAATACTCCCACCGTTACGGCAAATCCCGCTTCGGGAACAAAATTCACGGATGAAATCAGCGTTGTCTTGAGCGTTGCACCGGCAGGAACCATATATTATACTCTCGACGGCACTCCTGCATCAACGGCTTCCAAAGTCTACACTTCTCCCATTAAATTGACCGAAACCACCACCATCAACACACTGGCAGTGAACGTTGACGCAACTTCCAAAGCCTCCTTCACATATACAAAGAGAAATCCTGTGCCGGTTCAGACAACCAACAATCTTATCACTGATTATTATAAAGTTAATCCAGACGGACAAGTAGGCACTTACAAGACCGTCAACATGCAATTTAACGGTCAGAATTCCACCACCGCCTTGTCAAACTGGGGTCCTGAAGATTTGATTGCCCAAGGGGTGGCGCGTGACGTCTGCATGGCTTTCAGAGGCAAACATGAGCGCCCCATAATTGACTCATACGCAATTTATGCAGCCTACGACGACAACAACCTTTATCTCGGACTCCAAACCGTCTACATGGTTTGGGACCAATATGGTGAAGGCAAGCAACCTGGCGAGTCAAAACCATATAACATGGACGGATGTCTAATGTGGGCGTTTGATTTGGACCCGGAAGAATCTTTCGACGGCAGAATCAACGGCAACGGTCCTATATGGAACGACCAGGATAAAGGAGCAAAATTTGAAAATGGCGTCGATGCCGTCTGGGTGGGGAGTACAAAGCCCGGCGTCGGCGTTCCCGGATTCTTTACTCCCACTCCCGATGGACATGCAAGTTATGATGCTAAATATTGCAAGAGCATCCCCGGAAGTTATTATGGATATGCCGATGGCCTTCTCCCCTCAATCAAGCAAATCTGGGGGCAGAGCAAATTTGAATATGACCCCGAAGAATTGAAAGGTAATGACGGATTTGTAGACCTTTATTCTCAAATCTCACCGTCTGCCCATACTTTCTATGAANNGAAATTCNCACTCTCAACTTTGGGCGTTACCTCTCAATATATTCGTGAAAATGGCATANGTGTCATGTTCCTTGACAAGTATGGCACAAGTCCCGTCGGCGGCACTCCCTACGACCCTTCTTATTTTGACAATGTGAAACTCCCGTATTCTAAGGATAAATCTACTTCTAACGAGAAGGAAGATGATGATGTCATCACTTACTCTCCCGCACGCGTCGGCAAATTACTCGCAAACAATCCTTCAAAAGTTGNAACATTACNCTNTGAGGTTGCTGAAGATTCTCCGGTGGTTTATTACACTCTNGANGGAATCAAAGTTGCCAACCCNGGAAAAGGCATGTANATCAAAGTTCAAGGAAATAAGTCAACAAAAGTGATTTTCTGAGATAAAATAACTGTTTGAAGAATACTTAAGCCCCCTTTCAGAAAAGTTGTTGACGCGTCCTAAATAAGCGTTACAAAAAATGCTTATTGAGGACCCGTCATTTTGCTTTACAAAACGTTAAAAAAGACTCTCTTTTTATGGAAATAAGA
>WFMC01000163.1 GCA_009177205.1 Bacteroidales bacterium | reverse complement strand
TGAAAAGATCCGTTACGAGATTTTCAATGCAGTTGTTGCAGTTTAGAACGATAATACCATCTGCACAATTGAGCAATTTGAGGCAACTCTTAAAGCATCTGGTGTAGGTGTTAATTACAATAGTTTCGGTGGTGTTTTATTGAATCCACACATCTGTTAGACCGCGGTTCTATAATTATGCTCTTTAGCATGAAGCCTTGTTTGCCTCATTATTTTTTTTTAATTTTGCATGAGAATAACTATAAACATTCTGAACATGGTCGAATCGGTTTAATTCTTTTGGCAGAGATTCCTCAACCCTAAAAGAAAGAAGCTCTAAGCAGATGTGCTACAGGCTCGACCAGCCATCAGATAACATCTAATGGAGTTTTAGTTTTTTATGAGCCAACACTCATTTATAACCAATCGGGACAAATTGATGTCCGAAATTGTTAATGGCATTCTTCCAAAGACGGATGCTGTAGACATTCTTGTGGGGTATTTCTTCTTCTCTGGATATCATCTTTTATCGAAGGGATTAGCAAATAAGCGACTTCGTATTCTCGTAGGGCTTGATGTNGATACCAATATTTCNAAAAGCATTCAGATAATCAATACGCTTTCAGCNAACAAACTATCGCTTGGCCAACTTAGAGAAAAATATTATCAGCAATTCGTTNATNTATTTAATAATTCAGATTTTCTTGACAGTGAGGAAAAGCAGAAATCGTTTACTCTGTTTTATAATAAGATAAAAGATGGCTCACTGGAAATTCGTAAAACTGAGGAACCTTGTCATGCCAAAATGTATATTTTTGACTATGACGACAACCATAATGAGCAAGGTGAGGATCCCGGAAATGTAATAACCGGGTCAAGCAATCTGTCCTATCAAGGACTTGAAGGAAGAATAGAGATTAACGTTCGTCTTAAAGACAAACAAAATCATATCGATGCTAAGAAAATCTTTAATGATCTTTGGGAAACCTCCGTACCTGTTGTTGACCAAGACACGCTGCCTGAATGGGAGGACAAAGTAATTAAGCATATATGGTATGAAAAATTATATGCACCATACCTAATGTATATACGAGTCCTGCATGAGTATTTCAATATTCCATCCAAAGACAATATCCTCACACCACACGACATAACAGAAGGACGATATACCAATCTCAAATATCAGACTGATGCGGTACAGCTTGCTCTTAATGCGATAGAAAACCATAACGGTGTTATCATCGCAGACGTTGTGGGACTTGGTAAATCTATNATCGCATCTACGATAGCNCGGAANTTAAGGTTNCGTACAATAATTATTGCACCTCCGCATCTTGTCAGGCAATGGGAGGTTTATAAAGATGAATTTGGTTTCAANGCTTCTGTATTCAGTGCCGGAAAGATAGAAACTGCCTTAATCCATTTCAAAGAGATTGCGAGAACTGGCGAACAGTTTTTGATTATTATTGANGAGGCNCATCGTTTCAGAAATGAGTATATTAAGGATTACTCCTTACTCCATGACTTATGTAGCAATAATAAAGTCATTCTTCTGACGGCCACACCATTCAATAATCGCCCNGCCGATATATACTCTCTGNTAAAGTTATTCCAGATACCCAATAAATCNACTCTAAAGACAGTAGAGAATCTTGGAGAGNCTTTCCGNGAGTTGATTGCAACATATAAAGAGATGGAAAAAGCTAAGNGAGAAAANCGGATAACGGATGAAGATNTCAAGAAAGAAGCNGAACNCATAGCGTCAAGNATCCGCTCCATTATCAATCCTCTTGTTGTCCGTCGGTCTCGAATAGACTTAATGGAGATTCCAGCNTATCAGGAAGATTTACAAATTCAAGGAATTACNCCAGTGATTCCAGATGATCCNCAGGAACTCAATTATGAGTTATCCGAGAGNCAGCTCAAATTATATCTGCGNACTCTTGATTTAATTGCCGAATCGGAGCCTAAGAACGATGGTATTATACGCTTCAANTCGGCGCGATACCANCCCGTGGCCTATGCAATAAAGGATAAGATNGAGGAACTCACAAAGTANCTTGAAAAACGCACAGGTGTTGAGTATCGTATGCTTGTTGGGCGACAACAGAACGTTTCATCTTTTATGCGTAAGCTTTTGGTGCAACGTTTTGAAAGTTCTGTGTTTGCTTTTCGTCAATCGCTGGNNTTTATGATTAAATCGGCAGAAAATCTTTTGANGTGGGTNGAGAAGTCCGGTGAAATTCCTGTATTCAAGAAGGGNGGANTGCCCGATGTAAATGATTTTTATGAGATTACCGANGACGGTGTTAACGAAATNTATGATGCATTCGAACTTTATGAGCAGAANGGACTATTTACTATNCCTCGTCGTTTCATTTCTGATGAATTCATTGAGGATGTAAAATCNGANATAGCCCTTTTAAGAAGAATAAGAGAGGAATGGTTTGGTAAAGACGACCAAATCAAATTTGATCCCAAACTTGATGAATTCAAACGCCTTCTTGCCGAACACCGAAAGAAAGATCCGAAACGAAAAATT
>WFMC01000139.1 GCA_009177205.1 Bacteroidales bacterium | reverse complement strand
GCAGTGATTTATCTTAATCAGGAAGGGCGCGGAATAGGGTTGATGGATAANATCAGAGCATACANATTGCAAGAAGGAGNATTGGACACTATAGATGCCAACCTTCATCTGGGACATAANGCTGATGAACGAGATTATGGCGTTGGAGCCGGAATACTGAATGCGCTCGGAATCACCAAGATGCGTCTGATGACCAATAATCCGATGAAACGAATAGGGCTTGAAGGATATGGACTGGAGATAGTGGAAAACGTGCCGTTGGAGGTTGCTCCAAATCCATATAATGAGAAATATATGCATACCAAAAAGACCCGTATGGGACACAATCTTCATAAAGTGGACTAATGAAAAAACTTCTTTATACTTTTGCCTTTCTCTCTTTTTTAGCGATCTCAATATCTCTGGATGCTAAGAGGCCTCTCAATCACGATGATTTCGACGCGTGGCAAAGAGTGAATATCAATTCAATTTCGCGCAACGGGAATTGGAGCGCTTTCTCCGTAACACCTCAAGAGGGAGATGCGGTGTTAACTTTCAGGAACAATAGAACCAAGAAGGAAATATCTATCCCGAGGGGCTATAAACCCTCTTTCACTTCTGATGGCAAATGGGCAATCGCACTCATCAAACCATTTTTCAAAGATTCCCGACAGGCAAAAATCGACAAGAAAAAGGATTATGAATCTCCGAAAGATTCTCTCGTAATTATAGAATTGGATAAATTGCATATTGAGAAAATACCCAATGTGCTGAATTATAAAATTGGTGAAAAAGGGGGCACTTTCCTGGCATACCAGAGTTGTGACACTCTGCACATCAAAGAGAAAGATTTTAAAGATAAAGAATCGGGCAGACCTCTGATGGTGCGCTCTCTGACAACCCCCACGCAAAAGATTGTGAAGTGGGTCAAAGACTATAATTTTTCAAAAGATGGCAGAAAGCTCGCACTGAAAATACAACCTTCCGACGAGGACTCTTTGTCTACAAAGGGCTTGGCATTGATTGACCTGCCCGACACTTCCCTTATATTATTCGACCGTGAGAAAAAGCATTATTCTCTCCCGGTTTTCAATGAAGATGGTTCCGCATTAGCATATACATCTTCTCAAGATACAATTGAAACCGGCACGCGTCATGACCATCTTTTTTATCTCCCGCTTAAGGATTTAATTGCCGGAGGCAGACCGACTGAAATTTCGGTTGATTACACCACAGGAATCCCTTTGCACCTCAATATGCCTAATATGGAGGATTCTACCCGGCAAGACGAAATGCGGAAGGAATGGGCGGAATCAATAAATCAATCGAAAGGAGAAAAATTGCAGATAAATCAATATAGCATCCCTCAATTCTCCAAAAACGGGAGATTCCTGATTGTTGGGGTCGCACCGGTTATTGCTCCGGATGACANAACTTTAGTGNATTTCNAGACAGCGGAATTGNATATTTGGAGATGGAACGCTNCAATGACTCCGCCACAAGAAAAAGCTAATCTCGATAAATTAGTAGAGAACACCTATCCCGTAGTGATAGACTTGAACAATCATTTCAATCAGCAATTGCTTACAAAAAAAGGATTGGATGTCATCGAACCCTCTTTCGGATGGAATTCAGAATGGGCTCTTATTCATGACCCGGAAGCAAAAATCGTAAGTCGACAGTGGGATTATCTTGCTCCGGAAGAACTTTATGCAGTAAATGTATCGACCGGAAAAAGAATACCGTTAGGTGAAGCGGATAATGAAGGCTCTAATCTTTCGCCCGACGGCAGATTTGTCGTTACTTTCAAAGATCGGAATTATTATGCTTACGATATTTCTAACGGCAGGAAAATTAACCTGTCTGAAAAAATTCCTTATCCGGTGTGGGATGAAGAGGAGGATTGTCCCCTCCCCTCTCAACCATACGGAATAGCGGGTTGGGGGGAATCTGATAATCGATTGCTGATTTATGATAAATATGATATCNGNTCGGTGGATATGACCNGAGATAACCCTCCTGTAAATCTTACGNNTNNATATNGAANAAANAACANCCGTCAATTGCGATNTAAAGNGTTGGATAATGATGAGAAGCCCGGAATTTCAAATGGCGAAGTGATGGTGCTGGAGGTCTTGGACTTCACTACTAAACAACGAGGCTTGGCAACTCTCAACTATAGCATTAATCCTGCTTCTCCAAAATTGAAGTTGCTTGACAATTATAAAATCACCCAATTGACAAAAGCNGATGATGCCGACGTTTATGNTTGGCAACGGGCAAACTTCAATACAATGCCGGATCTTTGGACCTCAAATAATACTGANTTTGNCAAAGGTGTCAAAATCACTTCATCCAATCCTCAATTCAAAGATATATCCTGGGGTACCGCGGAATTGGTGGAGTGGCACACATTCGATGGCAAGACAGCGCAAGGGGTGTTATACTTGCCGGAGGATTTTAATCCTACAGAGGGAAGTTATCCGATGCTCTCCGTATTCTATGAAAAAAATTCGGAAGAACTCTTCACACATTACACGATGGAACCATCCTGGAGTTGGGTTAATTATCCATTCTACGTAAGTCGGGGATATGTTGTGTTTGTCCCGGATATTCATTATACTGCCGGCATTCCTGGAAATTGTGCATATAATTATGTATGCTCCGGAGTTGAAGAGATGTTGAAACGATATCCTTCAATCGACCCGAAAAGATTAGGGATTGACGGTCAGTCGTGGGGCGGATATCAGACAGCATATCTGATAACTCAAACCAATATGTTTGCATGTGCAGGTAGCGGAGCGCCCGTAGCGAATATGACTTCTGCCTACGGCGGCATAAGATGGGGCAGCGGTGATTCACGCCAGGCTCAATATGAACAAGGGCAGAGCCGAATTGGAAAATCATTATGGGAAGCTCCGGAATTATATATTGCAAACTCCCCTCTATTTAATGCCGACAAGGTTGAGACACCCTTATTGATAATGCACAATGATGCCGACGGAGCGGTGCCCTGGTATCAGGGGATAGAACTGTTTATGGCATTGCGCCGGCTCGAAAAGCCGGTATGGATGCTTCAATATAATGGAGAATTGCATAATATCAAGGCGAGAAAAAACCGAAAAGATATCACAAAGCGTCTGCAGCAATTTTTTGACCATTATTTAAAAGGTGAACCAATGCCTCGCTGGATGAAAGAGGGTATTTCTCCCCTCCGCAAGGGGCAAGACTTGGGCTTTTAAATTTGTATTATTTAAGCCCGGACGAATATGTTAGCTAATACTGATATAGCCATCTGTTTCGTCGGGAAATGAACATTTTGACGCTTACGGACCTTTATATATGAAAACAATTATCACATTAATATGAATAAATTATCCACTATAAGCACAGCAATCGCGATGCTTGTTTTCGCAGTCGGTTGCTCCGGCAACAAGTCCTCTTCCGAAGATACCATAAGAGTTGACTCGAATGTTACTCCGCAACTTCCGGAAGAAACAGTAACAGATGCCCAAATCACAGGGAGAGGAATCGGTCCGGTGCGACTGCAAATGACTATCACCTCACTCTCTCCCTCTGTTGAAAATCTTTATGATAATATTGAGAAGGAAGGGGGATACGAATCAAATACTTATCACTTCATGCTTGACGGCAAGCCACGTTTCACAGTATATGAGTTTGAATCCGGTNTTGTTGATATAATCAGTGTGGATGATTCAAGTGTCATTGTGAATAANCCGGATGGAGAACCTGTTAGAATCGGAGAAAGTTTCAGCAAAGTCTNTGNANTTAATGGAGTAAAGCNCCAATGGGAAGCAGCTGATGATGAGGGTATCTGGGTATGGAATTGGCAGGGATTATGGTTTCAACCGGATCAATCTACATTGAATGAGGTTCTGGTGCATAAATTATATAACCAAAATACCCCTCCCACTGCCGCTGATTTTTCACCTGATGTCAAAGTCGGGTATATTGCCACAGGACTCCCCTGGTGATTATTATATAAAATTATAAATTGAAAAAGGGCGGCGCATCACTGCGTTGCCCTCTTCTTTCTACCATATTTAACTTAATAACGTAACGAATCCTATTTTAATTTTTCCAAATCCAAAAACAATCTTACCCCTCTNTCATCTNCCCGCAAAGGGAGTGTTTCATTTGCTCTTTAACCTCCTCCGGACTCATGGATTGACCGAAAAGATGCATTAATTTTGTAATTGCGGCTTCTGAAGTCATATCCCTGCCGCTAATCACACCCGATTTTGAAATTTCCAATCCGGCGGAATATAATTCAGGTTGCACACTGCCATTCATACATTGGGATATATTCACCACAACCACTCCACGTTTCACGGCATCCTGAATAGCCTTTATAAACCACGGGTCGTTAGGTCCATTACCGGCTCCGAATGTCTTTATAACTATCCCTTTGATGCCGGGAGTATTAAACAGATGTCTGACCACATTTTCCTGAATACCGGGGAAAAGGTCGATAATCATTACATTTGTGTCTATTTCAAGGTGCACTTTCAATCCCGACTTAGGTTTGCGTCTTAACAATACATCCTTATTGAAATGTATTCCCAATCCGAAACTTGCCAATGCCGGATAATTATTTGATGAGAATGCGCAGAAATTATCAGATGAATGTTTTGTGCTTCTATTCCCTCGCCACAAGANATCCTCANAAAGGATGGCAACTTCTCTCACCATCATATTCCCCTCTTTATCTTGAGCTGAAGCAACTTGCATAGCCGTGATAAGATTTTCTTCCCCGTCAGTTCGCACATCTCCAATAGGAAGTTGACTGCCGGTTATAATAACAGGCTTGTCAAGATTTTCAAGCATATAACTGAGAGCCGAGGCGGTGTATGCCATTGTGTCCGTGCCGTGAAGCACAACAAAGCCATCGCATTTATCATAATGCTCTTCTATAACTTTGGCGATGGCTTGCCAATGTCCCGGATTCATTGATGAAGAATCAATGGGGTTCTCAAACTCCACANTCTCNATATCANTATTCAATANTTNTAGTTTGNGGACATTCTCAAGAAGGTGCNCAAAATTAAAATGCTCCAGAG
>WFMC01000046.1 GCA_009177205.1 Bacteroidales bacterium | reverse complement strand
TATGGATGTTGTCCCCATTTCCATTCGTCAAAATGAAATGCTATCACCTTGTTGCCGGGATAATCGGGCACATCCACATATATAGGTTTAATATCGTATGCCGGCTCAATACCCGCCAACGCTTGTGAAATCTCACGTTTCGTATCATCTGTCACCTGCTGNCCGANAATCTTCAGTGACTTNGGTGNAANACCGAAAATCAGCCANCCGCCATCNGTATTNAGAAACGCACACGCCGCGTGCATACCGTCCTTCAACTCGCCGGTACTCTTCTTCAGCTCCAGAGTCCGCGACTCATCCGCCGCAATCAAAGCCTTTATATCGTTAATCGTCATATCGTTAAAGAATGTTTAAAGCAGCTAGTCCAAATTATATTTGATTTAGTTCTGCTTTCATGAGACTTATAATCTTTTTTTTAAGTAAAATTATTTCTTGTCCTATATTATTGATATGATTTTGGTTTGCTTGTAATTGTCGAGAATTACGCTGTAATATTAAGGACTGTAAGTCTTGGAGACATGAAGTGGATACTTGAATGCTTTCTTCCATCTTTGAATCAAACATATCTAATAGCTCAACAATTTCATCGCTAGCAATAAGCTTGATGGCATTAGTTTCCTGTCTAAATTTTATCAAATAATCATTAGCTTCCATCATAATTTGTGTAAGCTCACTTTGAAAATTCGAGGCAGCAGTTGATTCTGCAGCACTATCATTCTGATTAACGGCGTGTAGGAATTGAGAGTAGAAACTATTTATTGCTCCTATACATCGTTGCTGAGTTCGACTATTCATTTCTTTAGAACAGGCATCTATTAAGGAAAAGAAGTTTGAATATTGTCGAAGTTTCTCTTCATAACGATATTTTCGTTTTGAGACTTCCAGTTCGTAANACGAACGAATTGCTTCATTCTCTTTTTGTAAAGCAGCGTTATTCTGCTTAAGTGCTCTAAACTCGGCACGCTTATTAAAATAAGTGGAAACAACACCTATGAATATACCAATAACTCCCCCTATTATGGGGCTCCAGTCAAATTCAGCTATATTGAGTACGAGCATTATCCTGTTTACTTATATGTTATTACTAATATTTTTAACCACCGTTTTATAAGACCATTGATAATTATAACAATGATGATAGAGAGTCTCCATTAGATGTTAAAAGTATACTTTCAAGATAATCGGGATTCTCTGTCCCATCAGATTTTTCAAAATTCTTATCATAAAATTTCTTTAATGTTTGATTACCTGATTGTTTACTTCCTTTGACACCATCTGTGGAACAATAGTAGTTTATCATCACTTTTGAGAGAACTTTAGGTTGTCCGGAGATCTCAATTACTCGAAGTTCATCACAAATCTGAATATCGAATGTATATTCATGTACATCTGGTGCAGGAGTCTTTAAAGAAAATGTGACACTCTCCCCAGATTTCAATATTGGTTCTGACTTGGCTTTAGACAGAATAGTAAGTGTTCGATGACATTTCCTAATCTCGCTTTCAAATTTTACCACATCATAACTATCATGACTGGAGGAATTCAATATAAATTTTCTATAGTCATCCAATTCTTCAAACAAGGATAAATCTGTAATTCCGCTTTCAGAGGCAAATAATTTGCAGTTTTGAATCATACCATTCAAATCAAGACAAGTATATTCTTTTGTAAGCTGCCATTTATTCGGTAAAAATCGTTTGCAGAATGCTTCAGCCTCTTTTCTAAGGAAATTACCCGCTATTTCAAATTTATTTTGATTTATAAAATGTTCTGCTTCTTCAAGATATGTCTTGCTGTCTCTCAAATACGGTTTTTTAGTTTCTCCCATATAGATTTCTTTATATAGCCATTCATTGGCAGACATATGTCGCTTGCTTTTGTGCTTAAAAAACTCAAAAAACGCTCTATCATGAGTAAAAAGATAAATCCTGTATTTATTTGAAATGGCAAGGAGAAAGTCAACGACCTTAGCTCGATTGCTCATATCCAAACTAATAAGCATATCGTCTAAAGCAAGAAATCTACCATCGGCTGCCTTGTCAAGATTTAATAGAGAAAAACGTATTGACAGAGCAATGGCTGTTAACTTTGCCTCATTGAAATGAACATGGGGATTTGTAATTAATCTAAATGTTCCGTCCAATAATCTTTCAGATACTTCCATTCCGATAAATGGCGAATTTAGTCTCTTATACCTTGAGGGTTTCTCTTGTACGATGTCATTAACTTGGATATATTCAATAATTCGGTCATATTTAAGCCAGTATTCCATTGGGTCACCTTCGGGCTTATCTGCATTAGAGTCATATCGTAATCTTATCTGCAATTCCTTATCATCATTATCTTTAAAATATTTATTATAGATATCAGAAGCAGATAGATTTATATCTTCAATTACTTCTTTTACTCGTTCATTGAAATAATCTATATTTTCAAGATACTCTTTAGCAACTTGATTCCCTCTTTTTATAATCGATGATGTTAAAATATCATACATCTCCCCTATATGATACCCGCTTCTATCATCCTTTATAAATGGCAATATATCTTTTACAAATACAGGAAAAAGATTGATTCTTTGAGAATTTCTAAAATTAAAAAAGTGAAAAAGAAATTGATGATTAATAAAGCATCCAGTAATATTTGCAGGCAAAGGATGACGTCCATCAATTAATGTAGTATTAAACCCATTTTTATCTACAATATAAATAAAAGGATGTCTTTCTGTAAAATCTATAAGGATTCTTGATTCAATATCCGGATTGTCTAAATTTTTAAGATGCTGGTTATTAGGAGATCCATCGTCATTCTTTACATTGAAGTATTTTTTACCACCATCAGATTTTAATGGTGATTGAAATATACAATGGAGTGAGTAGAAAATCGAAGATTTCCCACTGCCATTTTCACCATACATAAGAAGATGATTGCCTTCTAATGTTAATGTGAATTTATCAGGAAAGGCTTTGAATCCAGTGATTTCTATTTTGTTTATGAATGGCATAGTTATTCTTGAATAATGTATTTCAGTATATTGGGGCTTCGCATAGAAAATAGCTCTAACCTTTCTCGCAAGCAATTGTTAGTTTTTTTTATGTTCGTATATGTTGACCAGATCAAATTGTTTTGTTCTGATGTTGACAAATCTTTTAAGACAGAATGAGAAGGTATTAGCTCTGACGCATATTCGAGAACATCAATCTGATTCCTTTTCATATGTTCTTGAAAATATAGCTCAAATACAATTCCATCGATGATTTTATCAAAATAATTTGATATAGTATTATTTGATACAATGGTAGAAATGTCTGCTGTTGACTTTAATGTCAATATGTATTCAACTAAAGTCGCTATAACTCTTTCCGCGTTCATATTATTGTGAATTATAGGAAGAGATTCTAAAACTTTAGCTGTAATATTAGTATTTGTGCTAGTTTGTTTAATATAGAAATTTATCAAAGACGAATTAAGAATTCCTAAAAGGTATAGCGGATTAATTGATTGGGAATCAATAGAAATATAATTAGTAGAGTTTGCACAGAAGTATCCATCCTTAATAATCGTGGCAACAATTCTTCTATATGAGTCAACCCCTGTAATTCTTTGAAGAACTATTCTTGTTTTTTTTATGTCACGTAACCTCTTCTGAGACAGACTAATGTCTGATAGATAAGGTGTCATTCCCTGAGAAGGATTATCCGTAATATGATATCGCTGAATCTGAGCGCCTGTAATAACCCGTGTTCCTACCTTCTGCATATTGAAATGGCTTTTATACTTTGTCATGTCAATTTCTCCTGCAGATGCAGTTATTTGATACTGTCTGATATTAGATAAATTCTTTATAATCAAGAATCTATCATTATCACTAATCGGGATTATTAGATCATCCGGATATATATCTAAAATGTCCTCCTTTGAAATCGTCAAGACATGCTTATTTATCATTCTCCTTGAGTTCCATACGTTTACATTAAACTTTAATAGGCCATTGGGATTTGAGGTCTTTTTTAATGTACAGATACATACACTCATTTTGACCGATTCAAAGACGCGCAAATTCCTATTGTCTCGTTCAGGGAAAGAATTTATAGACAAGATATCTGTATTTGAAAAAAATAGTTTTCTATTTCCTACCGCACTATCTTCTGCTAAAACTGAATTCTGAGTTATGAGGGATATTATTCCTCCATTGGCAGCAATTTTAATTGCCAAAGGATAGAAAAATTGATACATATTCAGTCTTCCACCTTTTGCGAATTTGTAGTATTCGGTATCTTTAAGCGTCTCTTGCATCTGTGGCTCAAGATTACGCAATTCATTGTATGGCGGATTACCGATTACGATATCGAAACCTTTAAAGTTCCCATCTTTGTCTAGTAGAGAAGGAAATTCAAATCGCCATTCAAATGCGTCAGCATATAGCTTATCATTCTCAATCTCACTGTTTAGAGCTAAAAGACGTGCATATCTCTTTCGTAATTCCTTTGCCTGTTTGAGGCATTCTTTTGTCGGTGGACCGAAAAGGGTATCACTTTCCAATGACAAAATCTGTCCTTGAATACGGTTGCGTTTCGACATCATCCTATTAGTCAATGACGTCTTAAACGCATTCTTAATATCTGAAATTTTCTTTTTGAAATTATCTTTAAGTTTGTGATCTGAAGTATTAGTGTACTCCAGTACCTGTTGCTGATAATCAGCTAATGTAAAATCTGTTTTATTCTTTCGACTATAATATGCGAAAACATCATCAATAGGCACATCAAGAGCATGACGATTCAAAAGCGAATTGCCACAAACAATTTTATAATCAAGGTTCGGCAGTGGGTGTGGCTCTTCCGCATCAACTACTAATGATAACCAAAATCTTAGGCGAGCAATATCTACGGCTCCTTGCTCAATATCTACACCATAAATGTTATTTTGGATAATCTCCCGTTTTACTTCAGTACTTACAAAATCTTTTTTCGGAAATGCGAAAGCATGAAGTACATGGCGAGTGTGGAACAGGATATTCAGCACACCCATTGGAAATGCGCCTGAGCCAATTGCCGGATCGCATACTTTTACATCTGCCAGTAAATTGTATAATCTTTGAGCAATAGCTTTATCTTGCAGGTCAATCGAAACGACTTGTTTATTTACCAAATCTTTGATTGACTCCTTTAGATGTCCTAGGAACAAATCATCTGTTGTTTGAGTAATCAAATATTGGGTTATACATTCCCTACTCATATACTGGACAATCTCTTTAGGAGTATAGAAAGCTCCCTTATCTTTGTTATCTTCAAGGAGATTTTCGAATATGTGCCCAAGCATTTCAGGATCAATNCCTACCTCACTATAGTCCGGNTCGTTTTCNTCNATCGTGAAATTGTATTGAGAAAAGAATTCCATTAAGTCCTTNAAGTAATNATAAGGGAAATCAATATCCAGCTCNTCAATAGTGTCTTTATCAAAAAGGCCACCATTAAGATATGGAATCTTTATATCATTACCAAGTATCGGATCAACCAAGTCATTGAAGCGGGATTGATTAAGCGTATTAAAGAACAGTAGCTCAAGGACATCGCTTAAAAGGCGATTATTCCCCATATACCGATTAACTAGGTTTGCAAGATAGTTCTTGTCTCCTCCAGTCCAATTGTTATTTGAAGCAGGAACTCCCATCCATCCTTTCTTTTGCAAGAAATGCAGAAAGACTATTCGTCCAAGTAATTTTTTCACATAGTCACGATTCCGCTTAGTGTCAGATAGGGTACTGAGAAATTTNTGATATTGCTTTTTATATCCATCAAAAAATTCCTTGTTGAGCCGCTCGACCGAAAATGCCTCTATCACATCGGCAAGATATATCGAACCGTTTTTTTGTTTGCACTCAAACAGTTCATATAGACGATTGGCAGCGGTAGTACATGGTTCATTCGGTCCAAGAAGGAATGTGTAGCGTTTAGCAGCTGTTTCGGTCTTAACAAGTTGCCCTGACTCATTGAATGAAGATTGTTTGGCTATAAAAGTCAAACGATAGTCAGTCTGTCTCTTAGAATAATATAGTACCAGAGCTCCGTGAATCAACGACTGATCTACATATTTAGCTGCAATATCCCTCAATCCTTTACGATTACGAGATATATCAATGTTGTCTGCAACTTCAAATTTAAATAGAGCCAAAGAACGTCCATCATCTAGGCGAATTGTACCAATCTGACCCCCCTTTTTAATAAGGGTAGTATCCACTGAAACTTCCTGCGAAAGGTATTGCACACTCGAAGGAGAGAATATTACATCGAATAATTCTTTCCATATTGCGAATTCAAATGATGAATGCAGTTTATTTCTTAAATCTATTTTTGTCATATCTTCAAGGTGCTATACGTTGAAACTTTCAGAAATGATAATTTCTGGTGAATAATCGCGACCAGATTTTTTCATTATCGTTGATTTATTGGTATTAAGTCCAATACTTTCAAGTGGATATTGAGTAATAATACCGATCAAGCGTTCTAATAGAAGAACTGGCTTAATGGCAACATTCTTAGTAGAGGATTGCATTTTATTGACATCTCTCTGAAGTCGCTGGAACTTACCTGTTGTAATAGCTTGTTTTGCCTTAACTATCAAGTTTTTCTCATCTTCAGATATTTCTGGTAAATGGATAAAGCCATCGAGATAAGCGATCGCCTTCTTTTCATTGGGCCCCTGTGAAGTATTGATCTTTTTATCAGATGCTTTTGCCTGGGCATCTAATTGATTGAATACCTCAACTGCTTTGGCAACCTGTTCATGATGGAGATTATGAAGAGGTATGGATTTTTCGTCTATCCTGGCTTGAAATTCTTTGACTGCCTCTAAGAATGTTAACTCTTCAACACTTCCATCATCACGAACAAAAGTAAAGGCATCCCGACGCTTATTGCGAATAAATGTGATAGTACTTCGAGGTATCAATTTATTTTTCCTTCCAACTCTTGCACGCAAAGGTAATTTTGAGATGCGTTTGATTAGCTCCGGATTTTCCGACTTGAGTTGTCGAAGCCACATGAGGTAACGCAATTTCTCATCTCGCTCTTCATCTACAGCCTTATCGAATAGACCGAAACTTTCTGGCTGTTCGTCAGTTGAATATATCTGACTATCCTCACCAAGTGCAGCGTGGAAGGCAAACAGTTTCATCTTGGCTTTCTTTTCAAGATCAATATCGTTGTTTACTTTTGCTGTTGGGAAAAAGTTNTAAATATGTACTTCCGATGCNGTGCTTCCTATACGATTTACTCGGCCGATACGTTGCATAAGGCGCGTTGAATTCCAAGGGGTATCATAATTGACGATTATATTAGCACGATGGAGATTCACCCCTTCAGCCAATACCTCCGTTGAAATTATGATATCAAAATCATTCTTTTTATTACCATTGAAATTAGCATCAAAATTTTCCTTGAGTATAGACATCATATCATTTCGATTTGCGCTCGTAACCATCAGAATTTTAGAGAATCCTTGATGCTCCAACTCTTTGGCAAGATATTCAGTAGTTTCTTTACTTTCAGAGAATATAACAAGTTTTNCTTCATGATTTATATTCTTATCAAACAATTCCTGCTTAAGTCTTTTTACAAACTCCTCAATTTTAGGGTCTTGAGTAATTTTGCTCCATTCTGTAACAAGGTCTTCCAAGATATCACCGTCNTGTTGAAGCCCATTTATAAATTGNGGGTCAAAATCTTCAGGAGTACATATTTCTATCGTAGGATCNGTATATCTAGCTTCATCAATCTGTTTTATCAGTTCATCTTCTTTATCAGATATTAGGAGTTCATTGACATGCAGATTAGGAGCAATGTATATTGTTCCTTTTTCAAACATATCAAGCATGACACGGTTAGCGTCACGATATCGCCGCAATGATTGCTTAAATGCATCGAAACTACTGTCAATACGTTTAACAAGCAAAGTTTTCATGATGCCAGCTAACTGAATAGAAACCATATCAGCTTTAGGATATTTTTTTTTCTTACTGCTGACAAGATACTTGATTGCCTGATATCGGAAGTATTTTAACTTCTTGCTNAGAGCCTCAATCGTCNTATCGTATAACNCATCTAAGTTTGAGTCAAGTTGATAGTATATTTTTTCCGGAGCTTTAACAACAGGAAAGGTTATACCTTGTTCTTCAAGATCTTTCNTATACGCCNCGTTTCCCAANAAATCTGCACGAGTACGTCTTACNGTCAATGGTTCGACAACTTTAACTCGGATNTTTTCATATATAGCTTTTATCCCTTCTGAAATCTCCTTAATATCTTTTAGTTTCTTGAGTTTTTTATACTTATCGGTTTGTTCTCGGAAAAAGCGTTGAAGATTACCTTCTTCAAGATTACTATCTTTAGAATCTTGAAATAGGTATACNAGATTGGCTATATCNTCTGGNTTGTTATTTAATGGTGTTGCAGAAATNAGAATAACTTTTTTATCGTGTGATGAACCATCGTAACGAATGGTCTTAGTCTTACATAATTTCTGCAATTCGTTGTACATCGAAGCCGTATCGCTCCTGAATTTATGAGCTTCATCGACAATAATGAGATCATAAATTTCAGGGGACTTTAATTTATGCACACTACCATTGGTAATAACCTTTACATTATCAATCTTGAATGTTTCTAATGTCTCGAGCCAGCCATCTTTTAATGCTGGTGGTACAATTACAAGGGTTCTAGAACGATGGGTAGGAAACCCATTAGAAAAGAAAAACCTTTTAGCAATTAGAGCAGCTACTATTGTCTTTCCCAGACCCACGACATCAGATAGAAAAAAACCGTTGTATTTCATCATCTTCGAATACCCGTCATTCACAGCATCGATCTGATAAGATAGTTTTTTATACCCTTTGGGTAAGTCTGAAACAGAATTAGGGTCAAAATCTATGCTCTTGCCAAAGTATTCTAGTAGGAATTTAATGTATATTTCGTATGGGGTAAAGTTCGGATTCAGATACGATTCCTTTTTAATTTTTTCGATATGAGTTAAATCAATTTCAACAGACTCCTCCCAAAGCTTTTCAAAAGTCTCGGTTGCAAATTTTATGTCATCGTCATAACGTAGCTCGACATTAAACTCAAAATTATTCTCAAGCCCTGCTTCGGTAAGGTTACTGGATCCAGTTATAACCGAACCATAACCATGAGGATGGTAAGTCTCTTCTCTGAAGATATAAATTTTAGCGTGAATATTCTGTTTCGGGTGAATCCTCATAATGATTCGTCCGGTCATAATATCCTCAATAAATTGGTACATTCCATCCTCTACTTCTTTATCATATTTAGCTTCTTGTATATTTTTCTTTATGTCATTAAAGAATTCTTCTTGAGATTGTTCGGAATTAGGATTAAACAGGAGTCCTTGTTGATTTGCTTGGTAGGTCAGTTTATCAACATTAATGCCAACCAATATACGAATACGAGGTGTTTGCTGAATAAATTTGCGTATTTTAAAATAACCTGAGGCACGAAAATAGCCGACAAGCGCATCAAAGAAATGCACTTGCTTATACTTGAAAACACCCTCTATCTTTTCTAGAAGTGTGTTATCTTTTTCGTTGGTAAAAAAATTCGTGCCCATATTATTGACTTATTCTATTATTTATTAAATCTTTGGTTTCAACATTCAACAATTCTGCTATTTTAACGAGCATTTCAAGGGATGGCTGAGCGGTATTGGAGCACCATCGCGAAATAGTTGCTTCATTCTTGCCTAATTGTTCAGCAAGCCATTTGCCTTTACAGTTCTTTTCTGCTAAGACTACTTTTAGCCTATTTATGCGTTCTGTTCCTTTATCTATGGTTTCTGTTGACATGGGACAATTTCTTGATGTTATTTGCAAAGTTGCAAATTATTCTTGAGCTGACAAAAGAATATGCTGTGAAACATATTGCTTTTCAGATACTAAAGGGACTATTCCCGGTCTTTTTCGCGCCAGTAGGCGTCAAATTCGTTGGCAAGGGAGACGATTTGGCGATTGACTTTTACNAGGGAGATGNTGGCTTNTTCCAGTTTNTAGAGGGCTTGCATNGCNTTNTTCTCAGTGAAGTGTTGGCNGAGNANNTTAACGACTGANTNATATTCCACGCCTATAGTACGATATTGGGCGTTGAGAGAAGATAGCTTGTCGATGAAGATTCGGGTATTGTCATCGATGTGGTGTACCTTAAACGTTTTACCGAAGAGCTGCATCTTGATAAATGCGGATAGCGAAGCTACTCCGGATTGTTCGTGCATAGTTAGCAGTGCTGTCTCTACTGCGGCATTGAAATTGACTGAGCAACGGAAGGTGGTTGCATCTACTTTTGGCGGGCGACCAGATTTCTTACTTTCTTGTTTCATTGGGTGGATATTTAGTGGTATGGTTGGAAACTGCCAACCGCAGGTTCGTTTATGGTGATTACGACTTTGGAGTAATCGCAACACTGAGCATTGCAAGGGTTTTGAGGCACAAATCTAATTCTGCGTGCCTCAAAACATACCTTATCTTCTTGTATGGGTTGTAATACATCAATAAATCAATTATTTATGATTATTGTGGTGTACTCATGGTGTACTAATAAGTTGGATAAATCCAAAACGACAGCTCTGTTTTAGCATAATTTAACGATGTTTTATTTTATTTAATTCTAACGATTTCGATTTGTTTGTCTAAGATTTGAGACTCTGAATGGCAGTAGTTTGAAAAACTTTTACTAACTTTGTAGTCGGATTGACTGCGGTCGATCTACGACATATTGAATAAACAAGAAGCGTATTGCTTATCTTGCTAATGAAAACGTAGGAAATTTTCAACAGATGCAAGGATAAACAAGCGGTTCTCACGCCATAGGCGTGGGCTGCTATTTCTACATCTGCATCTACGGTTTCCTACGACCATCATTCGAAGACGTGGCAATTTCAGTCCACGCTTTTTCATTTAAAAGGCCGATAGAGCTGTAAGGCCGTGAGATTTCAATGAAAAAACTTATCTTTTTATTATTTTGGTTTACATCCATTGTAATTTTTGCTGATGACGTTATTGTACTTCGTAATGGTGACATAATAAATGGAATTGTCACAGAAGTTCAGACCAATGAGATAAAGTACAAAAAGTCTTCAAATCCAAATGGTCCGGTATATGCAGAGCCTAAATCCAATGTTCTTTCAATAAAATATGGAAATGGTGAAGTTGATAAGTTTAATCAGACCTCTCAACCTAATGCGATTGCCAATGGTAGCCCAGCAGCACCTACTAAAACGAGATCAATTCCTATGGATGACAATACCTCAATGAAAGCACAGTATGAGGTACTCCCAAGACTTAATATAAAATCATCAAAAAAGAAAGCAAAGGAATTCTTCCCGATAATGGCATTTACAGATTCTTCCGTAATCTCAACAAAAGACCTTACTATTGTAATAGATCCGACTGCCGTTGAATATTATGATGGTGGTTGGAAAGTGAAAATGGGATATGCAATTCAAATTGTAAATAAAACAGACCAACCGATTTATATCGATAGAGCTAATTCTTTTAGAAGGTTTAATGATCTTTCTACTCAATCTTATTATGACAACCAACAAACGACGGTATCTCATGGCAATAATTCAGGTGNTNGNATTGGATTNGGTATAGGTCNTNTCGGGGTTNGNATAGGGGGTTCTTNTNGCTCAACATATTCTNAAAGTNNTGGAACAGATANGTTTTTGATCANTGGGCNCAAATCAAAAGCGAACTTACTTGATTATAAATATATTCGTTTGTCTGAGAAAAAGGCTAAATTCAAAACCATATCCGATATTGAATATTGGGGATTTAATCTTAATAAGAATATTGCTACACCTATAACAGAAGGTGAAGTAAAAACTTATACCGAAGAGACTACTCCATATAGTAATAAATATTTCATTACTTATTCTACCGATCCTGAATTTAAAAACTGCTATACTATTGATTTTGAACTCTATGCTAAATATATAGTTGGAGCAAAGATTAAACATAATAAATGGGCAATGAGTCTACCTGATGGAGATTCAGGCCAATCTTCTGTTGCAACATCCAGGATGGNCTTAGAAATTCAGAATACAATACCAGATTTTNNNACAAACAGTTTAGTCATTATTGGAACAGTTGGAGGTGAATATTATTAAATTTTTTTGCTTTCAATTCTAATCATATCGTACAATATTCATCCCTGTTGTAATCCATTACAACAGGGATGAACATTAAAGCCCCATTTTAATTTTTGGCGGAATGGGTCTGATGCCGAGTTTACCAAGGAGTTCCTTGGCTTTCTCAATAAACCACTGAAAGACACTGATGCCGTCAATCTTCAGGATGAAGCGGTGTGCCATCTCCGGATCACGTTCAAGTTTCGCCTCGGAGTGTTCGGTTGAGAACTTCTGATTATGTTCAGGAGAAAAGAGCTTCCCGGAAAATCCAACCGATTGTTGTGCAAGTATCCGTTGGGTCATCTGGGCGGGGAAGCCTATATGCGTGCAGTAGCGTCCCCATACAATCAAGTCTGGCACATCGGGGCAGTACCTTTCAATCTCAGCCTTGTATTGGGCTAAGTCGGTATCCACAGCACTGCGCAACTTCCGCAATTCAAGGCTTTCGACTTCTGCCGATAGTTTTGTGTTGGCTGATACAAGGCGGTCATGTGCCTCCACCAACTGGGTAACCTCTGGCACGAGATTATTGTTCGTTGCAATGAGTTCTCTTTTTGTTCTTGTCAAAGTCTCGCAATACGTTTTAAGCCTTTCATTGGCCTGCTCGTAAAGTTCATGCTTACCTTCAAGATAACGGTTGNCANCCTCAAGCTTCTGGTTGTCAGTTTCCAGCACCCTTTTCTNCTGGCTAAGTTTTTTCTTCTCGGNAGATAGTNTCGCTANGTCCTGTTCAAGACCTTTCTTCTCTATCTGGCATTGGCGGTAATATTCGTGCTGGTCAACATGACGGGCTTCCGAACCCCGTATGCCACGTTCAAGACCGAACCGCTCCATCGCCTTTGCGTAGGTGTCTTGGAACGATGTGAGGTTGTCGCGTGTCATAATGTCGTCGGCACTCAGGCGAGGTCCGTTCTTCGGTTTGGTGCGGTAGTGTTTCTTCGCCTGTGACTCCTTCGCCTTCTTTTTTCTTTCAGTGGTCACAATGGGTACAACCGTCACATGCAGGTGTGGTGTCTGCTCGTCCATGTGAAGATGTGCTCCGACAACATTGTCCTCACCGAAAGTCTCCTTCGCCCATTCGATACTCGCTTGAGCCCACTCTTCAAGCCTACCTTCATCGTCAAGTCTACGCAGTGCCTCACCGTCGGACGTAAGGAGGACATTGAGGGCGAGAACCTGATTCTTGCCGATCTTGCGCGTTAGCCCGGCATGGTCAAGACGGTACTGTATTGCCTCTCCCAGACCGCTGACCTCAGCGGGGTATCTGATGAAGTCGTCGCGGTTGAGATGACGCAGCTCGGGATGGGCGTTGTCGGGCTGGGTGCTTCGCTCGATGTGTCGGGCGATGGCGTTGCATGACCCGCTTGCCTTCATGATGTGGAGTATGGCGTAACTCATAGGCAAGCGTGGTTCTGTTGTGGAACAATCAGAGTGAACGGCTTACGGATAAGCCGTTCAGGGGATTCCAAAGGGGCTGACCCCTTGGGCTCAGTAGGGACATTTTCAGCGTATCGGAACGATATGCGGCTCGGAAAATTCCCTAATGAGCTAAGGAATTTCCGGATGGCGTAATTTCCGTGCCGCCACTGCACGGATGGGACTGCACTGCCGTAGCAGTGTTGCAGCGCTGTACCCGGTACACCAAGTGTACCGGATATGATGAGGAAAATGATATGTTTCACGGAAAATAAATTCTGGATATACCCCGTGGCATTTCCGGCATTTTGGCACAACGGAGTTGCATCGGCATATTCATTGAAAATGCCAAAGTGCCAGAAATGTCAAGGGTGATGTTTATAATTTGGTATAGCTGCCGTGGGCGTTACGGGTGAAGAAAACGCCTTTCCTGTCCTTCAGGAACCTCTTGAAGCTGCGCTCCGGCATACCGTTCTTTCCTGCGATAGCCACTCCTTCGGCGGTGGTGAACGTGTCCGGCAAATCGGACATTACCGCGAGCTGGGTCTCTGTCATCGCTTCCTCGCTCACGATNCCCTGAACNCTCGAAGCGGTGGNGCGGAAGTATTCGGTAAGACGGATTGCCCTTCTGACAGTTCCGACATCGATTATTTTCTTTTCATCGCCACAAGCCCAGTCAGCGAGGGCGAGCAAAAGAGAAAAGCGGACTGCATATATCTCCAGCTTACTTGCGATGGAAGTCAGTGTGTCGCTCCCGTCAGCATTGCATCGGTCGGTAACCTCGTTCTGCCATGAGAAAAGGCAATCAAGGGCTTCGGGCGTGAAGGGCACGTCCTCCGGGATGATTTCTCCATTGGCATCAACCGTGGGAACGATGTCTATCAGCTTCGAGAGGATAGCCCTCCATTCAGCGGATATGTCGAATGACGGCGTTTTCCTCTCCCTTTTCCACTTGACCTTTGTCTGGTCGGTGGGAAATACATAGAGTATTCGCTCCATGAATCCGTTGGCGTTGCGGTTGCCTCCTGCAAGCTCGGTCAGCACTTTGGGCTGAATCGTGCCGATGACACACAGGAACGGATTTCGTATGAACACACCGCTCTGGCTGCTCTTGCGGTCGGACATTGCCACCTTGTGATTGAACACCGACATCCAGAATTCGGATTCGGAGCCGTTGTTGTAGCGGTTGAAGTTCTTGAACCATCCGGCAAGCTCATCGGAAATCAGTATCAGACCGCGTGGATTTTCCGACAGGATGCGGTGTACCGCTTCAGGCGTAACGTCCTGCATTGCGAACCGCACACGCTTGGGCTCGGTCGGATTCTGCTCGTAGCCGTTGGCANTCCTTTCTTTCGGTNGCAGTTCCATCACCGTNNTGTAGCGTTTCAGAGCCTCGGCGTATATTACCGACTGTTCGGCATCAAAATCTATGAGCGGCTGCATAGCGAAACTGAGCGGATGGCTCTTGTTTGTGCCGGGACTGCCTACGAGGGCGATGAAAAGAATGGAATACTCCTTCCATCCGCTGATGACCTCGGCTGTGTGGGAGTTGCCTATGGCGGCCGCCATTGCTGAAAGCATAGAGCCGGCAAGGTAATCCTTGGGGAAACCGAGAGTACGGTTAGCCTCCACGATGATTCTCTGCAATCCTGCGGGCAATACATCAACTGGGAAATTACTGGTAGTCTGAGGGATAGTATCCTCTGCAATCAGGTGTTGTGAAGTGATTGTGTTATCGTTCACTTCTGTGTATGATGACATGATTTCGTTATCATGTATATCTGCATCATTGATTGCAGGGGTACGGGTCTCAACCGCATTGATTTTCGGGGATTGTTGTTCTCTTTTCATCGGTTGCCCCCTTTCTTCACGGTATTGACTGAGGGCTGGATGACACCTATGGCGTTACCGTCTATAAGACGTCTCTCCGCCCATTCGATTAGCTGAGACGCCTTGAAGTGAAGTTTGTTCCCGAATTTCTGGTAAGGGATTGTGCCGTTGCTGGTCTCCTTGTATAGCTGTCCCTTCGATATTGGATAGCCATTTGCATTGAGGAATGCAAGTGCTCCGGCGGCATCAAGTGATTCGGGCGTGGTCTGCGCNTGTNNCTGTGNCTTGGGCTGAGTNCCNTAAAATTCGGTCATGCACTCTCTGACCGCTTCNTTGATGAANGTCTTGAAGACCTCGATGAAAGGAAGNTGNANTAATTCANCGTTGNTCATTNGNTNGGATGGATTAGTGGTCATGGTNGTGGGTTTNTTACACTCTGTCATTTGTGGTGATNACANATTGAGNTNCGGCGGATGTTCATCATACGCTTTNGTGGGTGTCGTCAGGTCATNGTTAAAAATGNGCCCGTNCAGCCCGATGACTACACCCGGAGGGANAAAGGCTGAGGGNCGNTTCAANAATTGATGATGGACATAAGTCCNNTTGATATGCGAAAGAGTTGAAACAGTGAGAGATAGTTACCCCTCCCACTTTTCATCACCTTTCCGGACAGACAATGAAAAAGCGGGGCCTTGCCGTTGCGTCATTTTGCGCTCCTACGGCGAGGTCTCGGTATTTTTTTATTTTTAGTCACTGTTGTATGCCCTCTCGCAAGGGTGTGGCAGGGGTACGACAACCGTCATCAGCCATTACAGCCGATGCTTCGCGTTGGCGCGTTGGGTCAGGGCTACTGCCACCTAACCGCGTAGATAGTCTTTCAACAAAAGAAAAAAGGTAATTGTTCAATATGTCCGTAATATTACCATTTATTCCGGTATATGTCTGCATTCAGTCATTTATGACAGTTTTTCATATTGAGCCACAAATTTAACGACAGGAATATTACAAATCCAAATATTTACGGGCAATGTCCGCGCTTGTCTGTAAAGTGTCCTGAAATGTCTGGTGAATGACGGGAAGAATTATCTCTGCAAAGCCTTCAATTGATTTATCCGGGCGCAGACACGGTTGATATGGTCCAAGCCATACAGCAATGAGCTGCTGTCAATCCCCATCCAAGAAAAGAGTGTCATTATCTTGTTGTAGATGTTGATTACATACGATGTGTCGATTGTGGATGTTCGGGAGGCGAAACAGATCGTCTCGTGATGCGCTATGCGGTTGCGCAGAGAGTTGACCTTGTCCAGCTCATTGAAGATATACGTCTGATTATACTGCATCTCTCTCGACGAGCGCGGTTTGTTTGGGAATATGGAAAGCAGGTTGCGTCCGGTAACACGGTACTGCACGGGGGAGAACATGTATTTCCAGATACCGAACTCCATTTCAGCCAACAGTTTATGGTGCGTATAGGACTGTGACTGCTGTAACTTTCGGTGTGCAAAGGTTATGATGTCGCGTGTCTTTCGCAATATTGGTTCAGAGAAAACTCCATCAGGCATGATGGAATCACGTAGCC
>WFMC01000112.1 GCA_009177205.1 Bacteroidales bacterium | reverse complement strand
CCGTGGTATGTCATACCTTGCTTTTAGTGCAGTTTCTCGAGAAAGAGACCGCTTGGCATTGTATACATATTTTAGCGTGGGCTTCTGCGTTGCCATCCAACATGAATAGGGCAATGCGAGAAGCCTCAAATGGTAGGATGGCAACCGATACAGATTCCTGCGCTTTTTTTCATAGTGAAACGATAATGCCAACGAGGGGAAGACTACGGCATCTTAACTTTTAGTTTAATGACAATAAACACTTTATTCAGGCTTGCTTTTACAGCAATTTCTATCATCACATTATGCCATACTTTCTCTATGGCTGCCGCTGAACAGCTCGTAATCACCACAACAGAAGGAGGACAAATAAAGGACAAAATCCTTAGTTCTGATTTTGAGGATATGACATCCCTTACTATACAGGGACCAGTAAATGCACAAGACATTCAGTACCTAACATCTAATTCCGGTATTATGGCTTCGGTACAAACTCTTGATCTTTATGATGCAGAACTCGTTCTTGATGGGGAAATATATCACATAGAGGTAGAAGGGGGAAGTGGAATGGGGACTTCATACCGATATGAATACCGCTTGTCAGCCGAGGAATATTGTTCTTCACATTGGGATGGGCTATCGACTACTACAACCCAAATATGTGGGAATAATCTCGCAGCTGCCTTCATTAAAACTGAATTTNAAAAAATAGTTTTACCGNAAAGTAACCCTTCTATCGGAGACAGGGCATTCGAGAATTGTGCAAAACTTAAAGAGGTAATTTTGGGTGGCCAAGAAAAGTATATTGGCGAACGTGCTTTTTTTAGATGCACAGCTTTGGAAACAATCAATATGACCGAGACTATAGACTTCATAGGCTCTGATGCTTTCCATGAAACAAAGTCTTTGAAATATATAGATATAAGCCGAGTATCTAAATTTGCAGCATATTCTGAATTTAGATACGGGAAAAGTTTCCCATACAACTCTCCAGATCATGGAATATTCAGGAAAAGTGGACTCACGGAAATTACATTGAGTGATAAGTGTTGTATTATCCCAGAAAACTGTTTCTTTGGATGCAATGATTTAAAAACTATTAATATTCCAGGCAGTATAACAAAGATTCCGGATCAGGCTTTCTTTAGTTTAAAGTCTCTTTCCGAGCTTAATTGGGGTGAGGGAATAGAAGAAATTGGCAAGAATAATTTTACCAGCTCTCAACTTACTAAAGTCTCACTTCCTTCAACCCTCATTTCTATAGGGGACGACGTTTTCAGTAATTCTACTAAACTCACAGATGTAGATATTCCTAAATCTTTGATGTCATTGGGAAAGGAGGTTTTTTCCAATTCCCCTTTTCTCGCCAATACCCTGCAAGAAGAAAATAATGTTCAGTATTTAGGTAACATAGCATATAAGGTTACAAGTGGCATCACTTCTGAACTTAATATTAGAGAAGGTACAACCATAATATGTAATTATTTTTCAGATCTATATTTGGGATATAGTGCAGGTAAGAATACTTATGCATATGATATTATTGAACAGATAACACTTCCTTCAACTCTTCTCCATATTGGTAATTATAGTTTCAAAAGAACTAAAAATCTATCTTCAATAGTCATACCAGAGGGTACAATATCTATAGGGAAGGGAGCTTTCTATGGGTCAACATTAAAAGAAGTAGTACTTTCATCTTCTTTACAACGTATCGGACATCAAGCATTTAGTAATTGTGAAATTAAATCTTTGGCTTTACCAGATAATATAGAAATAATCGGGTATAGGGCTTTCGGCGGAACAAAGATTACATCAATCACCCTTCCTAAAAATTTGAAAAAAATTTCGAAGGGCGCTTTTGCGGGTATAACAACCTTAGTAAAGATTAACTACAATTGCATAAAAGCCGAATTAGATAACGAAGAAGTAGGCTATCTTGAAGGTGAATCATTCAATAATTTATGTTATCCCTTTGATAATTCGAGTTGCGATCTACTCTATATTGGAGAGGATGTAGAGATTTTACCAGACTTCATATTTTCTTCTATGTCATCGAACATAAGCCATATTACTTTTCCATCCTCATTGAAAGCCATAGGAACTGGTGCATTCAGTGATCTAAAATCATTAATATCAATGGATATACCTGATGGTCTTGAACATATTGGAGAGAGGGCATTCGCTGGGACATCTTTATCATCCGTTGACTTACCAACAAGTCTACGACATATTGGAAAGGAAGCATTTTATGGGACTTCTTTAAAAGAAATATGTTTTCCTTCAGAACTTACTTTTATAGGCCATAGAGCATTTGGAGAAATCAATACCCTTGAAAAGGTAATCTATAATTGCACTTGTGCAAGAAGTGACACTTTCACAGATGACTATGACCACCATAAATTCGAGCCTCCATTTGCTAATTCGATCTGTTCAGAATTTGTGATTAATGACAATGTTGAATACATAATGCCGTCCTTACTTGAATATGCGAACATATCCTTTTTGACACTTGACCTCAGCAATATAACAAATATCGGGGAAAAAGCATTCCACACGAAACATTTAGATAAAGTAATTTTTTCTGAAAAGACAAAGCACATACCCAGCAGTTTATTTGTATATTGTGACGTGACAGAAGTAGTATTGCCTTCTAATTTAGAGTCAATTGGTGATAGTGTATTTTATTGGTGTAATAGATTGTCTAATATAGAGTTTCCTAAAGCTTTGAAACATATAGGTAATCATGCATTCAGAAATTGCGCTCTTTCTGAAATCGTGCTACCAGATTCTTTATTATCTTTAGGAAGCTATGCTTTCTTTAATAACAGAAATGCATTTTCCTATAGAAGACTATCACTTCCACCATCTTTGGAAACAATTGGAGAATATGCATTTTCATGTTGTAGCGGTCCTAACGCTCTATATATTCCAAATAACATTAAATCTATCGGAAAAGGTGCTTTCACTTTTGGAGAATACGTGGATAACAGGTATTTTCGTGTTACTCCCAATCTTGATATCATTTCTATGGCTTTTCCAATTCCTGAATCTGAAGATTCACCGTTTTATTATTGTCTTAATGATTATCAGAAGAACTGTAATGACAATTGGGAATTAATTGTGCNTTTTGACACAAGGGATNGTTACATTAACGATGACAATTGGAGTCGTTTTAATAAAATCAATGAATTTGGTGCGTTACACTGCAATCCGAACGAAATCTTNTCTCCAGATCTTTCGCAACTCTGTAATTGGGACTATTATGAACTAAGAAATGGTTTAGTAATTGACGGAGTGTATGCCATCCCCGGAGATTTTGATATTTTGAATACTAGTCAATTAAGAATATATTCAAGCACAGAAAAGAAAGTTGCAGATAATCTGCCAGGAAAAAGAATGGAGACCCACGACCTTGCAGCAGATTTTAGGGGTTTATATCTTTTGCTACCAGCTGGCTTAGGAAAGATAGAAATCAAAATTGATCCCAACTTCGGAGCAGTAGAACTCCAACAGGGCAATGGGCAACATATTACTGTAAAAAGTAGTATTGAAAACATGGAATACAATCTGACAGAGCCCATCCCTCTATTTATATATAGGTTAGAGGATCAAGAACATGAGTTTTCTGTCATTGAATCTATTAAAATCATACCTGATGGGGCAGCCGTAGAAACCTTTGAGGATGTCAATAATCCAACAGTAATCGGCCGATTTATGTTTGACGGAAGACGTGTCAGCCATCCAGCTAAAGGCTCTTTAGTAATTGAATACTTAAGCGATGGCTCAACGAGAAAAGTTATTTCTAAATAACAAAAAGCAACCAATCCGCTCTCTATTCTTCAGACCCGTATATGAAGGCATATTGACTCCTCACAGAGGTATAAAAAGCTACTCTTGTTCACGCCTTGTCACATCCAATGGAATGCCTCGAAATGATGTGAGGAGAACAATGTCGAACTATAAGCTGTTCTCTAACACTATATGCCATGAGGTGGCCTTTGCTTTGCAACGGGACGCCGACTGCTTTTCTCGCGACCGTCAGACCTGGAGTGCCGGTCTGACGTGTCTGCGGGACAGATAGTAAGATTTAGATGATAGAAGATTATTGTTTTTGTTTGACGGCGAAGCGGTCGCCGGTGCGCTCTATTATGTTGCG
>WFMC01000086.1 GCA_009177205.1 Bacteroidales bacterium | reverse complement strand
AATTTCTGGTTTTGTCTACAAACNNGTNTNAATTTAAAANNTACNCAGACAGGATTTCGCTCCTATCCNTTGGATAAATTAAATTTTATAAATTTTATAACTTTCCGATATGAGGCAGAACTGGAATTATTGGTGTTCGCTTCATGGCATGGGGTAGAGATCATCCCTATTCCTATTAAGGTATATTATCCTCCTCAGAGCGAACGAATTTCTCATTTCAAGCCGGCAAAAGATTTCACCCGTATCAGCATACTGAATACTCTATTGTGTGGACTTGCGATTATTTACGGATTGCCTTGTAGAATAATTAATAATATCCGTTATAAGAAAATTTTCAATCGTGAGTGTAAATTTTTTACCCGGCATAAAGATAAAAAGAGGGATGCAGCTATAACTTGGAGCAGAATTTTTCGCTCAATTTATGGATTCTCAATCTTCGGTTTTTGCTCGGTATTTATCTTAACTCCATTTGTTGGTTTAGTGTCCTTGTTGGGTAAACATTCACCGAGGAAAAAAAGAATAGTGCATAAAACACTGCAATGGGGTTCAAAAATAATAGTCAACGGATTTCCGGGAGCACGAGTAGTTTATGAAAATTTCAGAGGAGAGGAATTTGACAAACCGGCTTTAATAATTTGCAACCACCAGTCGCATCTTGATTTACCTGTGCTGATTGCTATGAATCCAAAACTTATTTTNCTTACCAATGATTGGGTTTGNAATAGTGCTGTTTTTNGCAAATTGATTNATNCAGCTGACTTNTTGCCGGTATCTCAAGGTGTTGATGTTATCATTCCCAAGTTGAAAGAACTGATTGCAGAAGGTTATTCTATTGTTGTTTTCCCGGAAGGAACACGCTCGCCTGATTGTAAAATTTTGCGTTTTCATCAAGGCGCATTTCATATAGCCGAAGAATTGAGTCTTGATATACTCCCATTCCTGATTCATGGAGCGGGACATTATTTACCTAAAAAAAGTTTTCTATTCCGTCGCGGAGAAATAACAGTGAAAATGTTGGATAGAGTTCATTTTGCAAAAGATGAAGATATGCCGCTCAGGAAAGTAGCCTCCGACTTCAGAAGAGTTCTGAAAAATGAATATTCGAAGTTGGCTGATTTAAAAGAAAAAACTGAATATTATGTCAGTTGGGTCTATTATAAATACGCATATCGGGGTTGGAAAACACTCTCTTTGTGTAAAAAGGAATTAAAAAAAATAAAGATCTTTTCCGACATGATTGATGCCGAGNCTGAGGAGGTTCGAAATGTGNAGANNCTTAAATCAGGAATTGGCGNATTCCCGNTTCTTTATGCANNGGNAAATAAAGNTNAGGAGGNGTANGNNTNTGAGGAGGAGAAAGAACTTTATCAGATAGCGTGTCAAACCTCCGGATTGCCCGGCAATTTGCATTTCATTCATTCGGTTTTCCCGACAGAATATCGGCTCCCCGATGTAAAATTTGATAAAACTATAATATTGGAGGTTGAAGATAATTCTCCATCTTTAATTCCATATATAGAATCTTCCCACAATTTGAGTTATCTGAAAAATTAAGTGAAAATGAGGTGTGTCATAATAGGCTCCGGTTTGGGAGGTCTGGCGTCCGGGGTGATGTTGTCTCGAAATGGTTACGAAGTAACGGTTTTGGAGCAACATAGTCAAATAGGAGGATGTTTACAATGCTTCAAGCGCGGAGGAGTGAAATTTGAAACCGGAATGCATTTCATCGGAAGTGCTTCTCCGGGGCAGACACTGAATAAATTAATGCGTTATCTTGAATTGGATGAGATTAAATTATCTCAACTTGATTCGAGTGCATACGATATTGTGTCGTTGAATGGTGAGAATTTCAAATTTGCCAATGGTAGAGAGCCGTTTATAAATCAAATGGCATCATATTTCCCAAAAGAGAAAGATAATATTGTAAAATATTATGACATTATTGAGATGATAGCCCGGGCATCCTCTCTTCATTCTCTCAGAAATGCCGAAAATGATATGATAGTATATACCCGTTATCAAACCGTGAGTATCAACAGTGTGCTGGACTCCCTGTTTGATGATGAAGTACTTAAGAATGTATTGGTTGGCAATCTTCCGTTATACGCAGCTGAAAAAGATAAAACACCTTTTTCACAGCACGCTTTCATAATGGATTTTTATAATCAGAGTGCTTTCAGAGTAGTAGGGGGAAGTGATATAATAGCTGATTCTTTAAAACAAACCATCTCTCGCTATGGCGGGAAGGTTTTGCCAAATAAAAAGGTTACAAAAATTTTCTGCGACGATACTCATGCGTATGGTGTCGAAATTAATAACGAAGAATTTATTGCTGCTGATTATATAATTGCGGATATTCACCCCTCGAGAGTCCTGGAATTGCTGGATACAAAGTTGATTAGACCTGCTTTCAGAAAGAGAATATATTCCATAAAAAACACATCCGGAGGATTCTCTCTGTATCTAAAATTCAAGCCGGGGAAAGTACCTTATCTGAATACGAATTTCTACAGTTATGCCGGAGATAGTCCTTGGAATTGTGAACGATATTCCGATGAGGAATGGCCTAAGGGGTATCTATATATGCATTTGTGTCATGAAGATAACCCTCAATATGCCTCAAGTGGCATCATATTGTCATATATGAATTGGGAGGAGGTTGAGAAATGGGTTGGAACCTCTATCGGAAGGCGAGGAGAGGATTACGAAAATTTCAAAAAACGCAAAGCCGAAATTTTGTTGGCATCTGTCGAAAGAGATTTCCCGGGACTAAGAGATTCCATAGAAGAAGTATATACAGCCACACCTTTGACTTATAAGGATTACACCGGTACTGAGCAAGGCTCGATGTATGGCATAGCAAAAGATATATCTTTGGGAGCTTCCGGAAGAGTTCCTCACAAGACTAAAATCCCCAACTTATATTTAACCGGACAGAACATAAATTCACACGGTATGCTTGGAGTACTCGTGGGTTGCATTGTTACATGTTCGGAATTCCTTACATCTGAAAAAATTTATCAACAAATAATTAAAGCCAACCGATGAAAAAGAGAGCATTAATTATAGGAGGAGGGATCGGAGGGCTTTTTACCGGAGCTTTGCTGTCAAAAAATAATATCCGGGTCACTGTGCTCGAAAAAAACAGTATTATTGGAGGGGGATTGCAATGCTTCCGTAGAGGTGATAAAATATTTGAAACCGGAATGCATATTATGGGTGGATTTGAAGAAAAGGGGAATCTTGCCAAGATTTGCGAGTATTTGGAAATTTTAGATAAATTGAAAATCCACCATATCAATCATGATTGTATGGATGAGATTTATTATAAGGAATCCGATGAGACCTATCTAATCCCTTCAGGGCGGGATGCTTTTGTTAATAAAATGACAGAATATTTTCCTGCCGAGAGTGAAGGAATCAAAAAATATGTGGATGAGATTTATCGTTTGTCGCAGGAAGTTCCATTATTTTATTTAAAGGAAGAAACAGATGATGTTTTTCTACATTCAGAGGAATTTGTGATACCTGCCGACAAATTGATTGCCGGGTATGTAAAAGATGAAAAACTTCGTGAAGTCCTGGCTTATCTAAACCCTCTGTATGGAGGTGAGGCAGGGCATACCCCCGCTTATATACACTCTTTGATTAATGTTTTATATATTAACGGTTCATCGAGATTTATCGGGGGTAGTCAGCAATTGGCCGATGCGCTCAAAGATATAATCGTTTCTTTTGGAGGAGAAGTCTTGGAAAATAAAGAGGTCTCCGAAATTTCAGTTGCAAATAAAGAAATAAAGGGGGTTAAAACCTCTTCAGGAGAAGAGTATTCTGCAGATTGGTATATTTCATCAATTCATCCGACAGAACTTGTCAAACTTTTGCCTTCGGGAGCATTTCTGAAAGGATTTGTCAACAGGTTGAATGAAATTCCGGTCTCTTACTCCTCTTTCTCTCTGTTTATTGATTTGAAAGAAGAGGAGGTTCCATATATAGACCATACATGTTATTTTATGGAAGATTATGGGAATATATGGAGACAACATTCTTGCGATTTTTCTCAATGGCCTTTGGGATTTATGTATATGACTCCACCTGAAGAAAATCAAGGAAAATTTGCGAGCCGGCTTTTGGTGAATTGCATAATGAGTTTTGATGAGGTAAGAGAATGGGAAGACACAAAAGTTGGGAGCAGAGGAGAGTCTTATTCGAAATGGAAAGAGGAATGCATATCGAAAATCATAAAAAAACTTGATATTGTGATTCCGGATATAAGTAAGAAAATATATAAAATTTATGCATCCAGTCCGCTTACCATCAGAGACTATTTCCATACTAAAGAAGGTGCTATATTCGGAAATAAAAAAGATTGTGAAAATTTAATGTTGTCACAACTTTCCGTATATACGAAGATAAAAAATCTTTTATTGACCGGTCAAAATATAAATCTTCATGGCATTTGCGGAGTCCCTTTGACAGCCATAAATACATGCGAGGCTATCCTCGGAAGAAATTTTCTGATTAAAAGAATCAACGAAAAATATGAAAATAGATAAGCTACTACTTTTTTTATTACTGAGTCTTACATTTACCTCTCTATACGCAAAACGTGAGAAAAACGGAATAAATATCTGGGCAGGCACACAATGTAGGGAGAATGTAAAGTTGACCCCATATCTCGCCAAAGGAACCGGTAATGTTGCATGCATCGTATGCCCGGGAGGGAGTTATTTTTGGCATGATAAAAAAACCGAAGGAGATGGAGTGGCAAAGTGGCTGCAATCTAATGGCATCTCTGCGTTTGTTTTGGAATACCGGGTAGGAGGAATTCCGGGTTTTATCACACATTACAGACTCTTTACGCGCGGCAACCGGTTTCCGGATATGCTACAGGATGTGCAAAGAAGCATCCAATTAGTGAGAGAAAATAGTAAAGCATACGGTATTGATCCTGATAAATTGGGAGTTATGGGTTTTTCTGCCGGAGGACATTTGGCAGCTATGTCAGGGATATTTTTTGATACGGATGTTTTGAGCGAATACGGAATCAAGCCCGTCGTCTCATTAAAGCCGAATTTTATCGCACCTATTTATCCGGTTGTTACAATGGTGGATAAATCCGTTCACAAGCGTTCACGCCGAGGGTTATTGGGAGAAGGAGTTTCAATAAGCAGAATAATGAAAGATTCCCTTTCACTTGAAAAGCATTGTCGGCAGGACATGCCTCCCGCATTCCTTATGAATTGCGTGGATGACCCGATAGTGAAATATAGAAATTCTGAGTTGCTCGATTCGGCAATGACATCTGCAGGAGTATCTCATAGGTATGTGCAATTCAATACCGGCGGTCATGGATTTGGAGCTACGGAGGAGAAGACAACTGCGGAAGCCGCAGGTTGGAAAGAGATGTTTTTAAATTGGTTAAAAAGTATATTCTAAGATAATGCAAGATATTGAATTTAGTTCCGAATCGGAAATAAAAAAATTCCAAGATAAGAAATTGAGGGAAGCTTTGGTTTATTTGAATGAGAAATCACCCTTTTATCAAAAATTGTTTGCAAGGAATCAGATTAATCTTGATGAAATAAATACCATTGAGGATTTGACCAAGATCCCCTTCACAGAAAAGCATGACCTTCAATTACACAATGAGGAATTCTTATGTGTGCCCAAAGAGAAGATTATAGATTATATCACAACTTCCGGTACTCTCGGCGACCCTGTTACATTCGGATGTACGGATAAAGATCTTGAACGTTTGGCTTACAATGAAATGAAATCATTCAGTTGTGCCGGTTTGAAGTCCGGAAATATCGTTCAATTGATGACCACCCTTGACAAGCGATTTATGGCGGGTTTGGCATATTTCTTAGGAATAAGAAAACTCGGTGCGAGCATAATTCGTGTTGGAAATGGGATGCCTGAACTGCAATGGGATACAATTAAACGCATAAAGCCGGATACTATTATGTGCGTTCCATCTTTTATTCTGCGTCTTATAGAATATGCTGAACAAAACGGAATAGATTATAAAAAATCCAGCATAAAGCGTATTATCGGGATAGGCGAGGGTCTGCGAAATCAGGATTTCAGTTTGAATCTTCTTGGAAGCAGGATAAAAGAAAAGTGGGATGTGCAATTATTTGCCACATATTCTTCAACTGAAATGGGTGCCACTTTTTCCGAATGTCCCGCCGGATGTGGAGGTCATGTTCATCCGGAATTGATAATAGTGGAAATAATAGGGGATGATAACAAACCGGTAAAAGATGGTGAAGAGGGAGAAGTTGTCGTTACGACCCTCGGAGTTGAAGGGATGCCACTGTTGCGTTTCCGCACCGGTGATATGAGTAGAAAAGTTGTGGGTCAATGCGCTTGCGGAAGAAATTCTTACAGATTAGCACCGTTGGTCGGCAGAAAAAACAATATGATAAAATTGAAAGGAACCACAATATATCCTCCTGCTATTAACGATGTGCTTGATAATACTCCATACGTTGCAAACTATGTGGTGGTAGTGCAAAATAGTTTTGCCGGTACGGATGAAGTGATTGTAAAGGTAGGGGTAAATCATAAGCAGCCTGTGGATATGATAAAGGATTTGAAAGATAGGTTCCGTTCCCGCATAAGGGTAGCTCCAATCATAGAGATTCTTTCACCTGATGATATCAATAAAATTAATAATCCTTCCGGAAGCAGAAAACCGGTAAAATTCATTGACAAACGCGTTAGGAATTAGAAATAAGAAGTAGTCTTCAATCTCGAAAAACTCCGCAATTAGCGAAAAACTCCCTGAAAAGGGACTTGTCTTAATCAACCCCGGGAGATGTTGTAAAGAAAAAAACGACTTACTAATGATGTGATTATGAATAAAATTATTATTAATATATACGAATATTTTAAGAAANNTCCTTTCNTAGNGTTATTNANTTTCATCATAATTACATCTGCACTGTTGGNGTCNTTTCTAAGACTTAATTATANAGAGGATATCTCCGATTTCCTTCCTCTCGACAGCAAGAATCAACTCGCCCTATCTATTTATCAGGATATTTCCGGCGCCAACAAAATTTATGCCATTATCTCTGCAAAAGATACAACTGAAATAGATCCCGAAGAACTTATATCTGTAGTGGATTCTTATGCCGAAGCCATCATTTCTGCAGACTCGCTGAATTACATCAGCAATATCATGAAAGAGGTTGATATGGACAAAATGATGAATATTTCAGGTATCGTATATGAAAATATTCCTTATTTCTTAACTGATAAAGATTATTCCCGCATCGATTCTCTTCTTATATCTCCCGGATACATAAACCGTAAACTTGAAGATAACCGTCAACTCCTGATGTTTCCGTCATCCAATCTTATAGGAGCAAATATGGCAAATGATCCCCTAAATCTTTTCGGACCGGTATTAAGCCGACTGAGTCAAGGGGGGATTCCCATAAATTTTGATATATATGACGGTCATATTTTATCACCCGATTCCCGGAAAGCGATAATGATTATAGAGTCTTCTTTCGGAGCACGCGAATCGGATAATAATTCCAAATTGGTGGAAATGCTTAATGAATGTAAGCAATCCACCGAGATGCTAAACCCTTCTTACAGCGTTCATTTGATAGGTGGTCCCGTAATAGCTGTTTCCAATTCAAATAGGATAAAGGAAGACAGCATTTTGGCAGTAATTATTGCAGTAATTCTGATTTTATCCCTGTTGATTTATGTATTTCGCAATGCGCGTAATATTTTGCTGATTCTAATATCGGTCGGTTGGGGTTGGCTTTTCGCCATGGGATGCATTGCGCTTTATTATGACTCGGTGTCAATTATTGTCATCGGTATTGCTTCGGTGATTCTTGGAATTGCAGTCAATTATCCTTTACATCTAATTGATCATCTCAAAGATGCATCTAATCCCCGGAAGGCTTTGAAAGAGATTATAGCACCCTTGGTGGTAGGAAATATAACCACCGTCGGCGCATTTCTTTGCCTTGTGCCGCTGCAATCTCCGGCTTTGCATGATTTGGGTTTGTTCAGTTCCTTACTGTTGATTGGCTCCATTCTCTTTNTATTGGTNTTTNTTCNACAAGTAATAAAAACCGGACATANAANCACTCATACCTCTAAAGCCGGATNAATTGNAAANATNTCTTCGCTTAAACTCTATGATAATAAGTTCATTGTTATCGGGGTGTTGGTTTTGACCCTTATTTTCGGCTATTTCAGCCTGCGCACTGAATTTGACACTGACATGAGAAATATAAATTATATGACAGAAGAGCAGCGTGCAGACCTTCAATATTTTCAAAGTTTAATAAAAGAGAATAAGGATTATGAAGATTTATATATTGTAAGTTACGGTAAGGATTGGGATGAAGCCCTTAAACAAAAGGATATTATTAATGATAATATTGAAGATATAATCATAACAAAGAGGGGTTCTCGAGCGAATAACGTTTCAAATTTTCTAATATCTAAAGAGAAACAAAAAATAGCACTTGAAAGATGGGAACAATTTGTAAGTGAAAATCGAAGGTTGCTCACTGATTCCCTTACTGATGTTGCAATAAAGCAAGGCTATAGTCAGCAAGCATTTCAGCCATTTGAGAAAATTTTGATTCAAGATTATTCCGTTAAAGAATTTGATTACTTTTCTGAATTAATTTCCGCTGCTTTTGCCGGTAATATTTCAGAGGATAAAGAAGAGGGGAGGAAATCTTTTGTAGAAGTCCTATCCGTTCCGTCAGATAAGATTGATAGCGTTAAAGAATCACTATCTCAAAATAAAGAGTTTGGAGGATTATTTTTCGATGTCAGAAGCATGAACGGGTCAATTGCGAATACTCTTTCAGATGATTTTAATTATATCGGCTATGCATGCGGATGTATTGTATTTATTTTCCTCTGGATCTCTCTTGGAAGAATTGAACTGGCTATAATCTCTTTTATGCCGATGGCGTTCAGTTGGATATGGATTTTGGGAATAATGTCTCTCTTGGGGATAAAGTTTAATATTGTCAATATAATATTGGCTACATTTATCTTCGGTCAGGGAGATGACTATACAATATTTATGACAGAAGGTTTGACCTATGAGTATGCATATCGAAGAAAATTGCTCGATTCTTATAAAAACAGTATCGTTGTTTCGGCATTGATTATGTTTATTGGAATCGGCACTCTTTTGGTTTCCCGACACCCGGCGATGCGTTCTTTAGGAGAGGTGACGGTGGTAGGTATGTTGTGTGTGGTATTAATGGCATATATATTCCCTCCGTTGTTGTTTCATTGGATGACGGAATTAAATGGAAAATTCCGAATCTCCCCATTGACACTTAAATATTTATTATATTACCCGATTGCTCAATTTATAATTATAAGTGAGAGATTTATTGTCAATATTTACGGTTATTCCCATTTCACGAAAAATTCTTCCGGGGTATCCGATAATAAGATAGAAAAGTTAAGAAAAATGATCCAATATATATTGAATTTCAATTCAAAATACTTACAATCCGGAAAAATCTTTTTGAAGTCAGATAATTTTGATAGTTTGAAAGAGGGAACGATAATCACTATAAATCAGAAATCTGCAGTGTTATTTAGTCATATTGTATGTCTTATTCCTAAATTGATGATAAAAGAGACAGATTTTGAAGATTTTAGCCGGGGTGTTAAAAAGATATTTGTTTGGATGGGAGGAATAATATTAAGAGACGGTAAAGAAGAGGAGGAGAGAATGGCAACATACTTTTCCCGGGGTTATCATCTTATTCTCTTTTGCAACAGTGATTATACACAGTCTTGCTATCAGATAGAGGAAAAGAGAACTAAATACGCTATTGAGTCAGCCCTTGCTCAAGGTGTGTCAATGTTGTCGATATATGTTAATAACTTGTTGCCGGATGAGGGATTTAATGGAAATAGATTCAATATTACCCGGATAGAAATTGGTGAATTGTTAAATGTAAAAATGTTTGTTGAAGACAAAATCAAACTTGATAATATTTTCCAAATTTATTTGGCAATGTATGAAAATAGGTTGAGAAATATCCATTTAGAAATTGCTGATATTAAGAATTTAGCTCCTGTTGTGTATTCGCGTTTCATTTACAAAGGAAGAGAGATAGAGATCCGCACAAAAAAGAATCTTTCCAAATTGGTTAATGAGAATAGTTTGATAGATTTCCCGAAAGATTTGAATGAAATTATAATTAATGATGCAGCGGGTGAACAAGTTGAAATGGCATTGATAATAGCTTTACGTTATCCCGATAAAACAATTCGGTTTAATTCCGATTCAGAAGATACAGCAGATCTTCTGCGCGTTGCAGCCGCCGACTTATGTCCTAATTTGATAGTCAAAGGATAATTACTAACATCTTCATAGGTGCGAATCTGTTTTGGTGGATGGAGAGAAGTGAAATATGGTTAAAAATGGTTGGAATTAACATAATTTAACAAAATTTAACAATTGGGGGGGGGTAAATTGAACTCTTTATACTACCTTTGTGTGCGATAGCAATATCGCAAACGATTCTTCATTCCTGAAAATAATTTTGAATGAATGAAAATAGATTTTGCTCATATAAATTAAGGCACATTCATTCTTTTTTTAGAATTCCAAGATGAAGAGATATTTTGCGAATAAATAATTAAAACGATCAACAACCGCTCAAGAAACTTCCACTTTCCCCAAAACTATCTTTTTTCGAGTCATACGAGAAGGCTTGAAATTCAAGCCGAATCGTATGATTCATTTTTCATTTATTTTGATAATCCTCGTAAATAAAATTATGAAATTAATCCTTAAACGGAATAAGATATTAAGAGAAAGTGAAAAAAATAGATATAAAATGAGAGAATGTTTAAATGTAATAATTAAATCAACAACTAACATGAGAAAAATCTATCTATTGTTATTAACATTGCTTGTCTCGTTCGGAGTAAACGTAATGGCAGACAGTTATCAATTGGAAATTGATGGAAATGCCAAATACGATTTTGAATTACAAGCAGATGGAACCTATTTATTGAATATGAGTGATGTTTCAATATTAACCCCAGAAAACGGGTTGAAATTGATTGTAACAACAACTACAAGAACAACTAGGTATGGCTGTAATAAGGATTGGAATAATGGAGGTGAGGAAATAAAATTAATTCCGGGTGAAGAATACCAGACTGCTTATGATATATCTAATAATTCTCCAATTCATCTTGCTGAAGCGGTCTCAAATCCCAAGGTAGAATTAACAAAAAAAAGTTATGATTACTACCTTTTAATTACAAGTGGTGGCGAACAGCCCGGTGAAAAGAGTCCATCAGGACTCTCGTTTGGTGAATCCAATTATAATGCTGTGTTAGGGACGGCTTTTACATCTCCATCTCTAACGAATCCACATAATCTGCCGGTCACCTGGAGTTCTTCAGAAGAGGGTGTCGCAACTGTAAGCAGCGTTGGCACAGTAGATTTGCAAGGTGAAGGTCAAACTGTGATTACTGCAACATTCGCAGGAAATGATAAATATGAAAAAGGAAGTGCATCTTACACACTAACAGTATCTCCTGCGGAGGAAACTCCCAAATTGCCTTCTGACCTGTCATTTTCGGTTTCTGAAATTGAAGCAGTGATGGGCGAAAGTTTTACACGTCCGACTTTAAATAATATTCACGACTTACCTATTGAATGGAAATCATCCAATACAGGCGTTGCCACTGTAAACAGTGCTACAGGCGCAGTGACCCTTGTTGGTGAGGGTGAAACAGTGATTACTGCAACATTCGCAGGAAATGATAAATATAATTCAGGGGAAGCTGCANATAAATTAATTGTTACNCTTNCNGACACATCAACTTCAAAGACTGTTNATTTAACTCAATTAGGAGTTCATGATAATATTTCTTCTCCCTACGAAATAACAGATGGTAGCCTTAAAATAGTTTTCAAATCTGCCAATAATAATGGCTATTCATCATCAAATTCAGGATTTGTGATTAATAAAAACGGTAATGGTACAATAACATTATCTGCAGCCCATAAAAAAATTACCAAATTTCTGATTGTAGTTCAAGAAGGTCTAACCTTAAAGGTAAATGGAACTGAATTAAAGGATACAGAAGAGGCTGCCGACTATTATTACAGATGGGAACGTCCTCTCACATATAGTTCCAATGATGTAGAGATAGACTATTCAACTTATTTTTTTTATGAATCTAATAGAACCATCGTCAAAATAGAAGTTGAATATGAAAACGTATCTGAAGAAAATCCGAATCGGGAACCGGCAGAACTTTCATTTGATTTAGAATTATTTGAAACAGAACTTGGTTCCACCCCCGCTTCTCCTGTGTTAAATAATCCCCATAATTTAGCTATTGAATGGGAATCTTCCAATCCTGAAGTAGCTACTGTTGATGAAAATGGAGTTTTAACGGTCATAAGTGAAGGTGAAACTCTGATTAAGGCAACGTCTGCAGCTACCGAACAATATAACTCAGGTGAAGCTTACTATCTTCTTAAAGTCTGGAATTCGGAGGTTACAGATTCTACCTACTCTCTCATTTTATTTAACCCCAATGATAAAAGCGAAAAACCCTATATGTTCAAATATGGAAGAGGACGTTTCTTTGTTGAACTGGATTTTGACTTAAATAAAGGTGATTATATATATATCAAAAATTCTGCCGATTCCAATTTCTGGTATGGTAAAAACAATGCCGATGACAAACTGTGGGCAGGAACGCCTTACAGACTCGGAAATAAAAATAATAAAACTTATGTCGGCACCGGTTCATGCGTTGAACTGGCGGAAGAAATTTCCAATCCGACCCTTTCATTTACCATTGATGATGGATTGACCTTAATTGCTACTCCCGGCGAGGTAGACNTGGTNAGNCGTANNTATTANCNGNTTGGNGATTTCNATAATTGNGGCGAAGGCATAGATTATGAAGCCGCCACTCCTTTCACAGTTGCTGAGGATGGCACAATGTCTCTCGATTATGAAGGCTCAATCCTGAAAGGTCAGAAATTCCGTGTTGTAAAAGGTCGTTATCCGGGAATGTCAATTACCGGTTCTGAAAGTGTTACATCCGGTAAGTTCCATTCAGTTAAGATTGATGCTCTCGGCAATTCGGAAGATAATCTTGTTGCCGGAGAAAATCTTGTCAATCCAAAGTTTGTTGTCAATCATTTAGGCGGATATATGTTGGTTAATCCCGAACATTCTTATTATGTCGCAGGTGATTATTGTCTCACCGGAACGGAATTAACACCGGCAAATATCAACTGGAGCAAGGTTAAGAAATTAGATAAAGTGGAGGGTGTAGAGAGTGAGGATTCCCTTTATAAAGTCGATTTGTCAGCTACTCTCTATGAGCAGGGTTATGGATTTATGATTGTGGAGATGAATCCGGAAATCTCCAACTGGCCTGTAAATTATATTATCGGCAAGTCTGATATGATTCATGCCAACGAGTTTTATCCGGTGGCACGTCAATCTTCACTACCCGGTAATCTCATCCCGGTGAATGCTACGTATGCAAATCCGACAATCCTGTTCAATGCGTCAAAAGATATAGTAATGATTAATCCTACTGATGCATATTATCTTGTAGGTTATCATTGCAATTGGGATGGTGAAGATGTCGATTGGCTGAATGTGCAGGATTTCTCACAAAGAGAGGATGGAACTTATTATCTGTCAATGGCAGGTCAATTGGAAGCCGGAAATGACAAGGGATTCAGGATTGTGAAGCATGAGGTTTCTAATCCGTTCACATTCTCTGAATACTGGAGTTATGCAGGCGAAATTGTCGACAATACAATACACTCTGTTGAAAAGAATTCTTCAATCGGCAATATGTATGTCTCAGAATTGAAAGAGNCACCCCGTTTTGTGTTTGCTCCTGAAGATNCAGGTTATGGCATATTGAAGATGAACCCGAAGAGTGGAGGTGATGATGTGAATTATGGCACATNTAATTATTTCCGTATTGTCGGCGCAACTACNNGCTCCAACGGCAATCCTGCAAAAACCAAAGCGATGACGCGCACCGAAGGCGGCTGGTATGTATTGAAGGATGTTGAATTCGCGAATCAGTCGTTTAATCTCATACGCTGTAACTCCATCGGAACCCAGTTCAAAGTTAACGGTGATGAAAAATATGGATTGATATTGAGTGAAGCCCCGTCTCAAACAGTAAAGGAAAANACCGAATATGGTTGCGGATATGCCTATAACACTCCTAAAGGTGGGAATTTCAAACTTTCCAAGACAGGCAAATTCGATGTTTATTTCCATCCTGAAAAGATGATTGTCAAATTGGTTGGTGCACCCTGGCAATTCTTTGGTGATATAGGCAGCGACGGTCGTTGGGAATCCCGCGATATGTCGCCTCAGAAAGATGGCACATGGTCGATCACATTTGATAATTGTCAAGGTGGTGAATTCTATTTCCGCACTTTGGATAATANCGGAAAATACAAATACNTCAAGACTCATTATGATTCGCAAACACCGTTGGAGTTGACAGCCNACGNCACATATACGAACCTGGCTAACGGAAGCATAGGCAAGAGCATNATCAGCAAATTGCAAGGCTCCCACACATTCAATCTCGACCCGACGAACTGCATTTTAAAAGTCACCGGTGAAGAGGGTCCTGTGCCTGTGAAGATTGTTGCCACATTCCTCAGAAACGGCGATGAATATCCCAATATGTCAGGTTACCTCTATATGCCCGGAAGACATCCCGGCAAGAATGGTGTCGACGGAGTTCACGGCATGTATATAAAGGTAATTTATTCTGATGGCAACGTCAAATACCTGGTAAGTGCGGAAGGTGCTGAAGATAAGGTTGGCGTAGGAGAACATCAGGCACTGAAACTCGTTGACGAGCAGGCATCCGTGGAACTTGATATCACATCTGCCGATATTGACGAAACTATAAAATATAATTTCGCAATCGACTGGCGTAACATCAACAATGCTTCTCTCTATGTTACCAAGGTTGATGACCCCGATAATTTCTACGAGAAAGAGGAGGATTGGTTGGCACAATATCCCAATCTCAGAATTTACGGTAACATCAATTCTGAAACTGAGATGGTATTGTATCCCGTGAACTTCGTTCCTTTCGAGGAAGATGATGAATGGCTCGTGCTTGAGAATGTAACGTTCAAAGGTACTGATTTCAGAATTCAACGTGTGGATGAATCCGGTAAGGTAATGGCTCCCGGAAATAACAGTGATTTCGGTAACTATTACGGGGCATTCAATGATTACTACATCTCAAGCGATGATGAGCATATCTGCTTCAATATGGCAGAGAACCCCGGCGGACACGACTTCGTGCTTTCACAACCCGGCACATACACTATCTATTATCATGTAGTAGAAGGTCGCATTTCAGTTCAAGGTAATCACCTGCGTCCGGATTATGCTACAGTGTATTTTGTCGACAAGACTCCGAAGCAAGGTAATATCAAAGCCTTTGCATTTACACGTCCCGACGACCCGAATAAAGACCATAATTTGGTTAAGGACTCCAACGGAGCTATGCCGGGCGAAGATGTGCAACGTCTTGACAATGCCGACCCGCTCTACACATTGATTGGCGATGCCGATGCGGATATTTATAAGTTTAACGTCAACAGTTCCCGCTGGAGTTACGTGGTATTCAGTGGAGTGGATGCCGACAACAATGTGGTGAAATCTTCAAATGACCTATATGTCGTGAATGGCGGTGTCTATTACTTTGACAGTGAGTTCTTCCCGACAAATTATTATAATCCGGAAGAGACCGGAGACCCGGAACTCATGACTTATCCGAACGTATTGACCGAGCATGCCAACAACAACATATATATTGATGTTCCTGCATTTGCTGCAAAAGCTGAAGCCGGCAAGAAGATTTCATTCGATATCCGTTGGAATAAGAATGGAGAAGACTTCACTGCAACCGGAGTGCGCGGAACCACAACCGGCGTATTGGAGACATACCAACTTGAAAACGATGTGAAGAAACTCATTCGTCTTTCAATGCCTGATAAGGAGATTCCTGACGGTGTGACAGTACGTATGCGTGTCTGGATTGGCACAGAACCTGATGGCGTAACAGATTGTAAGGCTATTTCTCACTCACACAATGCGGAGAACGACCATTGGAATTGCTCTGATGAAAATCGTCCTTTGATATTCAATGAGGTTGTATATAAGAACGGAGCGGTTTACTCACGTTCTGAGGAACAAAAGGATATAATGGATATTATCCGTCCTTCTGTGGTTTATATACAGGCTGCCGATAACATGATGGATCAGTATAATACTACCGGAAAGAATGGAAGATATATCCGATATATCACCGACGGAGGAGAGGCTTCGACAGTTTTGGTTACAAGGAATATATATAATATAGGAAACCAGAGCCTCGATAATCTAAATGAGGAAACAAGAATCGGTTATTACGAAGGAGTATACTCATTCGGAAATGTTTTGGCAGGTTCAGATTTTGTATTCAAAATTCAATATGGCCCTTCTGATGCATCAGGAACACAATATTACCTGCTCCCGGCTTCAAATGAAACAGAAATTTTAAGACCCGGAACACTTTATCCCGTGGTGTCTTGTCCGGTTCCCGATATAAAGGCTGCACAGCCGACAACATATTTCCATCTTGAACCTCAGGAAGCGATGTCGCACATTGAGAAATATAATTTAATATTCGACTTGAAGAATATGGTGGTATATGCTGAAGGTGTCTCCAAGGTCGCTGATTTCGGTATCGGTAAAGAGTATGCCGCTGAGGAGCAAGGTGATTACTTCAAATTCGCAGCTGTTGCCAATGACGAACATGCCGGCAACGGGCTCGGCTGGACTTTTGAAGAGGGAGGGGAATTGCAGATGCAGAATCCCACAACGCTTTATATCAGTCACAGCAAGGAATTCGGTTTCGTAGGCGGCTATCAGAATGATGTGCACTATGCATCGGTAGTAGCTGAAATCAAACCTACAGCAGATTATTCCCACTACTTCGAAGGAAACGTGGAAGAAGCTGCTTATCCCGTAATTCTGCCTTATACAGATGAAAATGTAATGGAGCACCATGCCGTAATGGATAAGGATGCAGTAAATGTAAGTAAACTTCAAGTCAAGGCTTATACAGCAGGCGACTATAACGTGATTCTTTCTACTCCGAATATCAAGAATGCCGACGGCAAACTTGAAATCAAGGCATCTAAGAAGACCCTTCTTGCGAAGGTTTATCCAACTGTTCAATCCGTTGGTCTCGCTATTAACGGCAAACTCGTGATGCCGCTACTGGAGAACGGACAATTCAATGTCGACAGCAACGAACTGGCGGTTCTCATCCAGTCTGACAGCGATGAGGAGAAAGAAGAGCCAATTTACACCACTACAGCCGAGAATGGCAATCCAATGTACTGGCCCACGGATAAAGGTGTATGCATAGAGTCTTACATGGCGAATAATGCAAACGTAGAGGTTTACTGGAAATTTGTAAACGATAACGCATCTGCAATTAAATTCGCTCCGAGAAGACGCTCTGTAGTTGCAGTGGCGGAATCGGAGGTTGTCAATCCGCAGCCGGAAGATGGTATGCAATTGTATACCCGGACCAATTCGCTCAATGATGCGAATATCGCAGCAGCGACACCGGAAGGTCAGGATTATGCGGTGGCTCAATTCCAGGTTAAGCAGAACGGTGTGCTTGGCGAGCCACAGAATGTCAAGGTCTTCACGAAGCTCAATGATAATTTGCCGACATCAGTCAAGGAGANTGAATCTGCANAAGTTNAATCANATGNCGNAGCANTCTNTTATGATGTCNACGGCTATAGANNCAACGGCGACAACNTGCTCCCGGGCATCTACNNAGTTGTGAAGGGAGATAAGTCTNAAAAGATTTATGTGAAATAAATTAGTTAGTTGATTGATAANTCNNCAATTTCAGCANNGGGGAATTGCAAATGACAAGAGACCGCGACCGGGACTTTTCCCTCGCGGTCTCTTCCATTTTTGCGAATTATTCATTAATTTTGTATAGTCACAAGAATCCCGGCATTGAATATATGATATGAAAGATACTAAAAAAATCTGCTTTATAATTGTTTTTCTCTTCTTGATAATCTGTTCAGCCGGCAGTTTTTATGCAGAAGGGAAGGAGAATATGGAAAACCCGAAGAGGGAGTTCAGAGGTGCATGGCTTCATGTAATCGGGCAAACGCAATATATGAACATGGCGCCGAACAAATGCAAAGCTTATATCCAGGGGCAACTGGATAAACTGCAGGCGGCAGGTTGCAATGCCGTTATTTTTCAGGTCCGTCCATGTGCCGACGCCCTTTACAAATCTGAATTGGAGCCTTGGAGCCAATGGCTAACCGGAAAGCGCTGCAAAGAGCCTGACCCGGTGTGGGACCCTTTGGAGTTTACTCTTAATNAGGCTCATAACAGNGGGATGGNGTTTCACGCGTGGCTTAATCCTTATNGTGTANCTTCAAGTCTNGCGAAAGATTATATTCCGGCTGACCATGATTCCAGAAAACATCCGGAGAGATATTTCAAATATGACGGAAAACTTTTTTTTGACCCGGCATATCAAGAAAACCGTGATTTTATTTGCAAGGTTGTGGATGATATAGTGACCCGCTATGATGTAGACGCCATTCATATTGATGACTATTTTTATCCTTATCCTGTAGCCGGCAAGCCGTTGACGGCTGATGCTGCTTCGTATGCAAAATTCGGCAATGGGATGAATCGTGACGACTGGAGGCGAAAGAATGTCGATTTGCTAATCGAACAATTATACAATACGATAAAATCCAATAAGCCATGGGTCAGATTCGGAGTAAGTCCTTTCGGAATATGGCGCAACAAGAAGAGTGATGTGCGAGGGTCTGAATCTTCAGGATTGCAGAATTATGATGACCTTTATGCCGACGTATTGCTCTGGTGCGAAAAAGGATGGGTTGATTATGTGGTTCCTCAATTATATTGGAGTCTCGATTTACCTGCCGCTCCGAGCAGAAAACTTGCAAAATGGTGGAATGATAATATTCCTGAAAATGTTCAGCTCTATATCGGACAAGACACCAAGCGCACCATGGACAGTGCTGACCCGGGCAACAAGGATAGGAATGAACTTGACACGAAAGTCAAACTTTCGCGTCAACTGAAAAATGTCGACGGCAACGTTTGGTGGCACGGATATTGGGTGACCGGTAACTACAAGGGTGTCGCCGATTCGTTGGCTCTTAAATATCAATCCACATTGGCATTGCCCCCGGTGTGGGGTGATGTCAAGGTTAAACCCAAACAGCCAAGAAACCTAAAGATTCAAAAATATGACGGCAAAACTTTCCTCGAATGGGAGATGCCCGAAAACGGATTGAAGCCGGATAGTTCAGACATAGTCATGAACGTTGTGTATAGTTTTTTCCCGGGAGAAGATACGGATGATTTGTCTGACCCGCAGACAATCATTGCCATTACCCCTTTCACGCGTGTATTGATTTCACAAGATGATAATCCTGAATCCACAGAGGGAATGACATTCGCTGTTACTTCACTCGATCGCCTGAACAGAGAATCGTTGCCACGTATGATAAAAATACCGAAATGATGACTGATAAGGAGTTAAAGAATCTTCTCGATGAGGAATCGGCAAGGATAAATTCCAAGAGCTTCATTGCAGATGACCCGGTGCAGTTTCCGCGCAGGTTTGAAGACTTGCGGGATATAGAGATAGTTGCGTTTTTATCAGCGATGATTGCATGGGGCAACAGGAAAATGATTTGTCGGGATGCTGAGAGATTGCTCGGCATTTTGGGAGATAATCCATATCAATTCGTTATGGATGAAGCTTACATGGATTTAGACCCCGACATGAATATTCATCGCACCTTCTTTGCAAGAAATCTTCAACATTTTCTCACGGGTCTCAGAGGGATTTATAAAAAATATAATTCACTTGATGAATTTGCATTTGCCAAGAGAGTCGCAGAGGATGAAGTGCCGGCATGGAAGTTGGTTGATTATATGAATCAAGAAATATTGGAGGCTAATAATGGGATAAGAGACAACAGGGGCTTACCGCAGAATCTGAATACCACTGCACTCAAACGAGTGAATATGGCTCTTCGCTGGCTTGTGAGGGATGACGGCATAGTGGATATAGGAGTATGGCATTCAATACCAAAATCCAAGCTATATATTCCGTTGGATGTGCATGTCGGGAATACATCGCGGGCATTGGGGTTGATTGAGCGGAAAGCTAACGACCGGAAGACTACGGAGCTGTTGACCGAGCGCCTGCGGGAGTTCAATCCGGACGACCCATGCCTTTACGATTATGCACTTTTCGGAATCGGAATTGCCTCCAAAATGAAATTATAACTGTCAGATTATGTTGAATATCTACAAAATACTGAAATTAGCCGCCGGCAATAATCTTCCGGCTCCGTTGCGTCTATTCGGGCTGTGGGGAATGCACATTGCGCGCCGCCGAACAATAGGCATTTTCATAGACCCTGTTTTGGCGTGCAACCTGCGTTGCAAGATGTGCTATTTCAGTGATGCCGAAAAAAGAGCGCGTATGAAAGGGATATTAAGCAAGCATGATTTGGATAGAGTTGAAAAGGCACTTTTCAAGAGAGCGCTCAAACTGCAAATCGGATGTGGCGCCGAACCTACTCTTTATCCGGATCTTGAAGATATTGTCAGACGTGGAAAAGTGTCGGGAATACCTTATATATCTCTCACCACTAACGGTCAATTGATTGCTGAAGGAAAGGTGAGCCTGATGCAACTCGCGGAATCAGGGCTCAACGAACTCACCCTCTCCCTACATGGCACCGACAAGGAGACTTACGAATTTCTAATGCCCGGAGCCAAATACGCTAATCTGTTGAATTTAATCGATATTATACGTGAAGTCAAAAAGAGATTTCCTGAATTTGCAGTTAGAGTAAACTTCACCATCAATTCCCGAAATGTTGAAAATCTGAACGGAGATAATTTTTGGAAGCTGTGGGGCGAAGGAGACGGACCGGATATTATTCAATTGCGCCCCGTGCAGAATCTCGGAAAGACCGAATGGAATGACTTTGACCACACTTCTCTAAAGAAAAATTATGACTCCACAATCAAATCTATAAAAGAAGAATGTAAACGCAGGGGAATCACGTGTCTTGCACCTACACTCGAGCAGATTGACGCTGTGGATGAAACACAGGATGCGACATCGGCAATTATTGAAGATCTGACTTATTGTTATGTAGGTCCTGACGGATGTTATAAGGAGGATTTTGATTTGCAGAATGATACATACGAAAGTTATCATAAGCGTCAACATACAGCCAGGCGTCTATTCAGTGCGGCATTCGGAGGTAGCCGCTCCCGCAACCGCAATGTCAGCAAAAAACTCAATTACAATGTCAATTAAAATCGGGAAAGAACATCGTTTATAATAACAGGGTTGTCTGCAACTGCGAATAAGAGTGGAGAATCACAATAAAATTTAGGAAAAAGAGCGGGCGTTTAATTAATTTTTGTAATTTTGTATTCTGCAACGTCAATATAATCCGTTGCAGTTTATTTAATTCGATAATATTAGAATCCATATATCAATGAGCGAACTGGCTTCTGTTTATAACCCTTCGGAGGTAGAACAAAAATGGTATGATTTCTGGATGGAACACGGTCTGTTTCATTCCACACCGGATGAACGCGAACCCTATTGCATCGTAATCCCGCCGCCAAACGTTACGGGCGTGCTACACATGGGACACATGCTCAACAATACAATTCAGGATATCCTCGTCAGACGCGCAAGAATGTCAGGCAAGAATGCCTTGTGGGTGCCAGGCACCGACCATGCCGCAATCGCTACTGAAACAAAGGTTATNGCTAAGTTGGCGGAAGAGGGAATTAAGAAGACCGACCTCACCAGGGATGAATTTCTGGAACACGCATGGGATTGGACCAGAAAGCACGGTGGAGTAATCCTGACTCAATTGAAAAAATTAGGCGCATCATGCGATTGGGAGCGCACTGCTTTCACTATGGATGAGGTGCGCACAAAGAGTGTAACTAAGGTTTTCTGTGATTTATACGACAAAGGTCTGATTTACCGCGGCTTNAGAATGGTGAACTGGGATCCGCAGAACCGCNCTGCAATTTCAGATGATGNGGTCAACTATGTGCANGAAAACTCAAAACTCTNTTATCTGAAATANTATGTTGTANACGATCCTGAAAATAGGTATGCAGTCGTAGCAACCACACGCCCGGAAACCATCATGGGNGACACAGCAATGTGCATTAATCCGAAANACCCTAAAAATGAANNGCTGAAAGGTAAAAAAGTTATCGTCCCCCTCGTAGGGAGAGAGATTCCGGTGATNGAAGACAGATATGTTGATATAGAGTTCGGAACCGGATGTCTGAAAGTCACTCCCGCCCATGATAAGAATGATTACATGCTGGGCAAGAATCATAATCTTGAGACAATAGATATTTTTAACGAAGACGCTACTTTAAATGAAAACGGAGGCAAATATGCCGGAATGGATCGTTTTGAGGTGCGTGAGGCTATTGCAAAAGATTTGAAAGATGCGGGTCTGATGGAAAAAGAGGAGGCATATACCAACAATGTCGGCTATTCGGAACGCACAAAAGTTGCTATTGAGCCTCGCCTGTCGCTTCAATGGTTTATCAAAATGAAGCATTTTGCCGATATCGCTCTCGCTCCTGTAATGGATGATGATATCCGTTTTGTGCCTGATAAATACAAGAATACATATAGAATCTGGCTTGAGAATATTCAGGACTGGTGTATCAGTCGCCAACTTTGGTGGGGACATCGCATTCCGGCATATTATTATGCTGATGAAGCAGGCGAAGAACATATAGTAGTCGCGGAGACAAAGGAAAAAGCATTGGAAAAAGCGATGGAAGAATCCGGTCTCCCCTTGACCCCCGACTCCTTGCGTCAGGATGAGGATGCTCTCGACACATGGTTTTCTTCCTGGCTCTGGCCCATCACTCTTTTCAACGGTATTCTTGACCCGGGTAATAAGGAGATAAATTATTATTATCCCACAGCCACGCTCGTTACAGGTCCTGACATTATCTTCTTCTGGGTAGCGAGAATGATAATGGCGGGTTATGAATATGTAGGTAACAAGCCCTTTGACAATGTTTATTTCACCGGCATCGTGCGCGATAAAATCGGCAGAAAGATGTCGAAATCTCTCGGCAATTCCCCTGACCCGATTGAATTGATTGAAAAATTCGGTGCGGATGGAGTCAGAATGGGATTGATGCTGGCAGCTCCCGCCGGCAATGACATAATGTATGACGACGCACTTTGCGAGCAGGGAAGAAACTTCTGCAATAAGATTTGGAATGCTTTCCGTCTTGNCAAAGNTTGGCAGACTTCTGATACAATTCCTCAGCCGGAAGCNGCACGCCTGGGATTGAAATGGTTTGATGCCAAACTCAATCAATCACTNGCCGAAATGNANGATTTGATGGGTNAATTCAGAATCTCGNAAGCGTTAATGACAGTATATAAACTTTTCTGGGATGAATTCTCTTCATGGCTTCTTGAAATAGTTAAGCCAGCCTACGGCGAACCAATTGATAAGAAAACATACAATGAAGTGTTGGGTCTCTTTGACAATCTTCTGAAGATGCTCCACCCCTTCATGCCTTTTATAACAGAAGAACTTTGGCAACATCTATATGACAGAAAGCCGGGGGAGNGCATAATGAATGCTCGNTNGCCCGAGNCTGAAGGATATGATNAGGCACTTCTTGAAAATTTTGAAACACTCAAGGATATAATCGCAGGAATACGCACCGTGAGAAAACAAAAGCAGATCCCACAACGCGATTCACTCAAACTTGAAATTAAAGGAGAGCATGATGGCTCGCTCGATGAAATTCTCGTCAAGATGGGTAATATCACCGAAATAGCCAAAGTTGAAGAGAAAGGAGCAATGTCGCAAGGCTTTATGGTGGGTATCACCGAATACGCTATCCCCCTTGAAAGCAATATCAATGTAGAGGAAGAGATTAAGAAACTTGAAGCGGATTTGGAATATCAAAAGAGATTCCTCGCAGGCGTTGAGAAGAAACTTGCAAACGAGAAATTTGTGAATTCCGCTCCGGAAAAAATTGTGGCACTCGAGCGCAAAAAGCAGAGTGACGCCAATGAAAAGATCGCTGCCATCGAAGCATCTTTGGCATCGCTTCGCGCACTATGAAGACATAACAGACAGATATAAAATTCTATAAACCNTAATCTAAAATCTAAAACCTTAAAAACCATGATTATTGGAATTCCAAAGGAGATTAAAAACAATGAGAATCGTGTCGGTGCCACTCCTGCCGGCGTTAAAGAACTCGTGAAACACGGCCACACCGTATATGTGCAGCACACAGCAGGTGAAGGCTCCGGGTTTGCCGACAGCGAATATGTAGCAGCCGGCGCAACCATTCTTCCTACAATTGAGGAAGTGTATGGCATTGCTGAAATGATAGTAAAAGTTAAAGAGCCTATTGAGCCTGAATATGCTTTGGTTAAGAAGGGTCAACTTCTCTTTACCTATTTCCATTTTGCTTCAGATTTCCCCTTGACAGAGGCAATGATAAAATCAGGCGCCACTTGCATAGCATACGAAACTGTTCGCGACCGTCAGGGCGCACTTCCGTTGCTTATTCCAATGAGTGAGGTTGCCGGCAGAATGTCAATTCAGGAAGGTGCAAGATTCCTCGAAAAGCCACAGGGTGGTCGCGGAATGTTGCTCGGAGGTGTCCCGGGAGTTAAACCCGCAAAAGTTCTCGTACTCGGAGCCGGAGTGGTAGGAAGAAATGCCGCTCTTATGGCTGCCGGTCTCGGTGCGGACGTTACAATCACTGACATC
>WFMC01000034.1 GCA_009177205.1 Bacteroidales bacterium | reverse complement strand
GAAAGGGACTGTCTACTGGCTCCAGATACGTCCGATTGTAGATAAGAAAGAGATGCTTGATGACACGCTGCTTGATGTTGAAGATGAAGATTTGATACTCAGAAGTGACACAGCCTTAGGTCACGGCTTGATGGATAATGTCAGGCATATAGTATATGTTAAGCCTTCTTCTTTTGATTCGGCAAATAATCCGGCTACAGCATTGGAGGTGGAGAAAATCAACAAAGATATGACGGAGAAGGGATTGCCTTACGTCCTGATAGGTCCGGGACGTTGGGGTTCTTCAGATTCTGCATTGGGGATTCCTGTGAAATGGCCTCAGATTGCCGGCGCCCGACTGATTGTGGAGTCAGCATTGCCGGGATATAGGATTGAACCCTCTCAAGGCACCCATTTCTTTCAAAATCTCACATCTTTCGGAGTTGGATATTTCACGATTGATCAACCGGGAGGATCAGGCTATATAGACACTGAATGGCTTGAAAAGCAACCGGCGGTGTATGATAGTGATACTATTAGAATCGTTGAGTTTGACGCGCCGCTCGGCATTGCCATCAACGGCAGAAAATCCAAAGGGATTGTGATGAAGCCGGGAGTGCGNAAGGAGGATTGNTCTTCAGNCGTGAATGATGATTAGGGAATATGAAATGGTGGTCAGTCTGGTGTCANCCTCATCGCTCTGCCCGGCAGATGCAAACGATGGAAGAGGAATTGGAGATGTTTCGCGACATGCTTCATCGTTCGGAAGAGGAACGCGAAAAGATGATCTATGAATCAGATTTAATAGCAAAGTTTGAAGATGAAAAGATTCGTTTAGCCCTGGAGTTTGAGAAGGAAATCAAAAGTCGCGAGATTCGGATAAGTGAGTTGGAGGAGAGGCATAAAGAGTGGAAAAAGACTGAATCGGAATTGAAGGAATTCAGTAAGGAACNGGAGCGTTTCGTAACTGTCAAAGAGCAATACGAGAAGACAATAAAGGAGCAAAAGGAGAAGATAAGGTTGATGTCTTTGGAGTTGCGCGATGCTAAAATCAACAAATCGGGGATGAAAGATGGTGATAGTGAAGAATTGCTTGAATCGGGAGATGTTGAGAAAGTAAAATTTGGCAACAGGGAGCGCATAAACATGCGCGGAAAAGAGAATCGGGAATCCAATTCTTCAGATGATTCCGATTGGCTCCTCCCGCTTCCCTAATAGAATCCAAAATTCCATCACCGTAAATTATCCAAAAATCAATACTCCTGAAATCTTGTCAATACAATCAACATCCATACTTCAGTAACTTGTACACCTCGCTGAAAAAAACTATCTTTACATTTTCAATCTCTNATACANTATNAATATTCTTANTGTCGGTGCAANCTCAGGAATAGNGAAAGCCCTTTGNCAACNTTATGTTTCACAAAATAATAATGTCGCTATTATGGGGCGGAGGGCAGAATTGCTTAAGACAATCAAATCAGAAGCCCCCACACATACATTTCCCTATGAAGCGGATATAGCAAATATTAGTTTGTTAAATCAAACATTTAATGAAATCCTTACAGAATTCCACTCTTTGGATTTGGCAATTATTTGTGCCGGAATAGGAGAGTTGAATCTCCAACTTGATATAAATACTGAACTTACCACCATTGATACTAATGTACGGGGTTGGACGAATATTGTCGCTCGGTTATATTCTTTATTTGAGCGACAAGGTTTTGGTCATTTAGTAACAATTACCTCGGTAGGAGGCTTGCAACCCACCCCCACAGCACCGTCATATAGTGCAAGTAAGGCATATCAAATCAATTATACAAAGGCGCTTCAAGCCAAGGCGAAAAAAACAAAAATAAAGATAACTGAAGTCCGTCCCGGGCTCGTAGATACCCGTATGGCTAAAGGAGATGGTCTTTTTTGGGTTATGCCCTTAAGCAAGGTCGTTCCACAGATAATTAAGGCAATTGATAGAAAACAAAAATTGTGCATTGTCACCAAGCGGTGGAAAATATTGAACTATCTTCTCAAACACTTTGTATAGCTTTTTGCAACCAAGATATCGTCCATAACTTCGCTGAAAAATCAGCATGATATGGACGATTCTTTTTCAAACTTCGTAGCGCAAATTCCTTATTCGAACTCGCGTTAGAAGATGATTTTGAGAATCTAAAGGCAAAATGTCATGTAAGCGGGAATCTTTAATATGCCGTCTTTTTCCGTAAGGTTTTTTGGATGAATGACGATGCATTCCTGAATCCGCTCTTTATATAGATCTTTAAATTTTTCAAGAGATTTGATTGTATATCTGTCAGACGACTTCACTTCCACCGGTGTGATCTTATAATTGTATTTTATTGTAGATATTAAAAAATCTATTTCTATGTCATTTTTATGCTTCTCATTGCTATACTTCACGTAGAAAAACAATTTATGACCTGATGCAACCAACATCTGTGAGATTAGATTTTCATAAAACATTNCTNNGTTNGTGNATAGTTTATTAAATAATATCTCTCGGTAGAGCTCTCCATCCTGCAATATGGTTTCATCAAAAGTGTGGGCAAGCAATAATCCCGTGTCTCCCATGTAACATTTTACATAGGTCCTGTCTTCATTAAGCGAAATGCCGACATTGGGATCCAAACAATTGAAGCACTGATTGGTAATCATGGAGTCTGCCAACCATAGAAAGGTTTCATTATATTTAGGAAATGTGGCACCTTTTTCAATTTTATTCAGAATTATCCTTCTTCCCCCTTGGGAAAGAAATGCAGGAATTTGGTCGAATATAGTCAGTACATTGGTTCTATATTTGTTTGAAATTTTCATTATATCTTCCCGATAAAGATCCAGAATACTGCGTTTTTCCGAGTCGGATGCATGAAAGTCTCCGCCGGAGTTTATAAAAGCTGAAATGCTTTGGGGCATTCCCCCGATAATCATATATTTCCGCAAGAGAAACATAGCTTTTGCATGCAGTGCGTCCGGAAGTGCCTGACGCCGATTAAAAGAATGCCGGATGAATTCCAATAATTGGTCTTCACCCATAGCTTTGGCAAATTCCTCAAAATCCATAGGATACATTAGAATTTTCTTCTCTTCCGAAGGGATGGTGATGTCCTTGGTATTCCCATGTATTGATATCAATGAGCCCGTGGCAATATAATCAAATCTTCCGTCCTCAACAAGATATTTGGTACACTCTCTTGCACGGGGAAATTTTTGAATTTCATCAAGAATTATCAACGACTCGCGAGGATATAATTTAACATTATATTCTGCACTAAGTATCAGGAAAAAATTATCCAGATCATTCAAATAATCCTCAAAGGCATTTTTTACATTATTTGATGCCTTGTTAAAGTCAATGAAAATATAGGATTTATATTCATTAGTAGCAAATTCTTTACAAATTGTTGATTTTCCAATGCGTCTTGCTCCCTCTATCAAAAGAGATCTCTTGCCATCATATTTTTTCTTCCAATCCTTTAATTGTTCGTATATTTTTCTGTAAAATAATTTCATAAACTCTAATTGATTGATTATTTGGCAAATTTAGGAAAAAATAAAATAATACGCAAGTTTGGAAATGTTAAAAATGGCAATAATGCGATGGTTTGGAAATGTTAAAAATGGCAATAATGCGATGGTTTGGAAATGTTAAAAATGGCAATA
>WFMC01000165.1 GCA_009177205.1 Bacteroidales bacterium | reverse complement strand
GATGCGCAACTTCGTCAAAGATACAGACGAGTGGTTACGCTCACGCATACGAATGTGTATATGGAAATGCTGGAAAAGAGTGCGGACACGGTTTAAGAATCTACAGAGATGTGGCATAACCAAATGGCAGGCATGGCAATGGGCAAATACCCGAAAGGGCTATTGGCGCACGGTGCATAGCCCCATACTGACACGAGCCATATCCAACGAGAATCTGAAACGCGCCCACTATCCCAGTCTTACGGAATACTACGAGAAACTGCACCTGCGTTAAGAACCGCCGTATGCCGAACGGCACGTACGGTGGTGTGAGAGGTCGGTAAACGCGAAAGTAGGAGATAAACACCTACGATTAGTGTTTTCCTCCTACTCGATTGGAGTTGCGGCACCGCCGCCGCGCTTTCGTGTCATCGACTCTTTGAGTCGCTTGGGCGGTCAGCCAAAGAACTGCCACGGAGCCTCGGTCTCCGCCGTCCGGGTTGGCCCGGACAAGACTCTCCATGCTTCGCGGTCAATCGCATAACTCATACAGTGAGCTTGGCACCAACTTGTGGTTGGATCCGAGGCTCACTTTCTTTATCGACACTTCGCTTCGGAGTGGCGAACATTCTTTGCAGAGCAAAGCGACAAGTCGATTACGCTTGAATAAGGACTTTTACCGTGCATTATGCCCTTTGCTTCAGTTTGAGTTAGTTTTAGTGATCTTCAGCGATTTACCAATTGTGGGAGGGTTTTGAAACTCTTTGACCCTTACCATTTGTTGCATCGCCTTATCACTGGGCGATTTATCTCATATTGAGTTGGTTTTATTGGTATTCGATGATTTTTAATTGCCTCATTGCGCTTTTATTTCAANNGNNANNCATTCTCATATTGCTTCAATTTCAAAAGCATTCGATGATTTGTAATTCGATACCCTCTACATGGGTTGCGAAAATTTTTCTTCTGTGTCACTTTTTTGCTATCTATTAATTGCGTTATGTGAATAATTGCTAACTTTACGACATGAAAAAATGGTTTTTCCTTTTGACAATATTGTGTATAGTATTGTTACATATGTCTTGCAAAACGCATCAGCAGACATCCAAATTAAATGAGAAAGTTGTTGAGAACGAAATATTTTACGAGCCCGAACAACAGCCATACTATTTGCATGGAGGTAGCGCAGGGTTGTTGAACGACCTTTACTCCACGTTGTTACATACCGCCCCTGTAACACAGGAATGTATCAAAAGTCGTGCTGTTGTCAAGTTCAGTATTTCAGAGGATGGAGTTATAGACCCTAACAGCATAAAAATATTTAGTAACAAATCTGTGCCTGAGGCTTATATGGATGCTGCCATTGAAGCGATCAAAAAATTGGGCAATTTTGAGCCTGGAAAAATGAATGGCATACCCCAAAAGGTATGGTATAACTTACCTATATTATATCCGATCCCATTAGACAAAATCAAAACGAAGGAATAATATAACCCTCTTTTCAGCATATCATCTTGAAAATAACAGAGACTGCCTAACAATTGAAAGTAGACAGTCTCTGTTTAATTTTTATGTAATTCTATCAGATTATTAAAAAATCTTTAGATTGTATGATTATAGCTATTTCTGATTAGATATTTTCTGAAAATTCGGGAGTTTCCTGAACTTCCATATCAGTNTCTTTCTTCGCACCCNCTTTAATAAAGACTACGCNNACTGCACCAATTGCGATAGCNACACCGGCAACAACCNTCATGNGGTTTTCCGGAGCTACCTCACCCGGAGTTNAGNAGAATGAAAGTATCCATCCGCNAAGAAGCGCAGCCACGATTTGCNGAATACAGATTGTGCAGTTGAATAATCCGAGGTAAGCACCGATATTTCCACCCTTCAAAGAGTTGGTGAGAATTGTAAACGGCCATGCCAACATTGCTGCCCATGCGCATCCAATCAATACGAAGCTTACGAAGAGAAGATATGGATTTGTTACATATCCCATGCTTACAAAGCCGATTGCACCTAATAAGAGTGAGAGTGAATAAGAGAATTTACGGTTGCGGAATCGCGGAAGTACTACTGCCCATAATACTGAGCCGAGTGCTTGAACGGCATATAAAAGACCTACCCAGTTGCCGGCTTCATTATATTGTGGGGATGCAGCGTTTAATACCACTTTAGTTGTGTAATGAAGTTCCGCTGCATTAGGAATGTCATAATTTTTGGCATCTTCAAGAACCGTCTTTCCTTCTGCGTCAGTGCTTACAATGGAAGCGGTGGTCAAAGTTACCTTTCCTTGCAAACGAGAGAGATAATCTTTTANTTCAACGTTTGAGAANTTATCAATGTCAGTTNCGTCANTGTTCAGGCTCTTCACATCAGCCAATTCANTGTTGANATTAACTTTGGGTGAACCTTCTTCATTGAGTATGATGTGGTGATTATTTACGATTGTGTCGTTTCCATTTATCACAACGTTTGCACAGGGATAGAAATTATCCTCAACCGTAATGCCTTCTGCGAGAGCAGAGCCATGGTTGATGATCAAAACATCTTTCAATTCATTGTTAGTTACGAGGATGTTTTTCCCTTCAATAGTCTTTGAGTCATTATAAGAAAGACCGGTAATGCTTTCAGTGGTCGGAGTGTCGTAAGCAGTCAAAGCCACAGTGTTTGTGGTGTAGGTCCACATAAAGAGGAATGCAAACCAGCAGAAGAATTGCACGACACCTACTGTCCAGAAAGTAGATGGTGCCTTAATGAGAAGTTTTAAGAGATTGGAGTTGCCTTTCTGTTTTGAAGAGTCTTCTCCCCCATTATATTCAGCATATACATGTGGGGGCCATTCTTTAATTTTGATAAGTGAATAGATAACGCATATCATCAAGATGGCTGCGCCTACATAGAAAGACCAGATAACAGTTTGAGGCACTACACCCGAGGGAGCAGTGTTGGCGAGACCTATAGCTCCGAATAATATCGGGAAAATAAAGCCTACAACTGAACCTGCATTGCAGAGGAATGATTGAATGCTGTAAGCCAACCCTTTTTGTTTTTCATTCACCATGTCTCCGACGAGCATCTTAAAGGGTTGCATCGCCATATTGATAGAGGTGTCAAGAAGCATCAGGGCTATAAGTCCGAATATAATGGCACTCTGCACTGTGAAATGGAAACTTCCGGCATTCGGAAGGAGACACATCACAATAACTGCTATAGTCGCACCGAAAATCAAATAAGGCAATCTGCGTCCGAAGCGATTCCAGGTACGGTCAGAGAACATACCTACGAGAGGCTGAACGAGAAGACCCATCAGTGGGGGAAGAATCCAGAAATAGGATAAATCATGGGGGTCAGCACCAATTGTTGTGAAAATACGCGATACGTTTGCACTCTGCAACGCGTAGGCGATTTGAACGCCAAAGAATCCGAAACTCAGATTCCATAATTTCCAAAAACTTAAATCCGGTTTTGTTTTCATGAGTTATTTAGTTTTATTAGATTTCTAAAGTTTTATATGATTATTTGATGTGATCGTAAAGCCAGGTAATTTCTTCATGCCAAAGCGATTCATCGGGGGTTTCAAGAATTAAAGGTATGTTGTCAAATCTCGGGTCATTTACAAGACGTATAAAAAATTCTTCACCCAAAGTACCTTTGCCTATGCTTTCATGTCGGTCGATCCGGGAACCCATTTTGCGTTTGTCATCGTTCAGGNGCATCCCCNTANGATATTTCAATCCGATTAACTCATCAAATTTTTGCCAGGNCTNTTCATAACCTCTTTCACTTCNGAGGTCATAGCCGGNGGAATATGTATGGCATGTATCAACACAAACTCCTACTCTTGATTTATCCTCCACTTTGTCTATGATATGGGCTATTTGGCTAAAATCGTGTCCGAGATTGGAGCCTTGACCGGCTGTTGTTTCAATCNCGGCGGNAACGTTAATNGTGGNATCAAGGGTAANNNTGANNGAANCTGCAATTAAATCGAGACATTCATCTTCAGGTATTTCCCGCAAATGGCTTCCGGGATGAAAATTCAGCAGTTTTAATCCCAATTGCTCGCATCGCTTCATCTCCTCCAAAAAGGATTTACGCGACATAGCGAGCTTCTGCTTGTCGGGAGAACCTAAATTAATCAGGAAATTGTCGTGAGGAAGAATTACTTCAGGTTTATATCCAAATTCTTCACATCTGGATTTAAATAATTCCGCTTCATCTTCCGGTATAGGTTTTGACGACCAACGGGATGGGTTGCCGGTGAAAAGGGCAAAAGCTTTTGCTCCAATCTCCATAGCGTTAAGAGGTGCTTGGGCAACTCCTCCATTGACACTTACATGCGCTCCGATATATTTCATTATGCCTTTTTGAAATTCTGAATTGACTAAATCCTATACCCAACTTGCAAAGGTAACAAAAATTTATGTAAATTAACCCAAGTTTGGAAGAATAAAGATTTAAAATTTATTTGAGTTATGACCTTGAGATAACCCCGGCTATCGGAACGTTCGGAGAGGACACACAAAGGCATCCTCTATATATTCTAATTCATAATTCAAGTAATTCCCTCTTAACAATACAACATCAAACTGATATTCGTAGTCTTCCTTCTGCATTTTCAGGTATATATCAGCTCCGCGACATAAATTTCTGATTTTTTTATCGTCAATTGCTTTCCACGGATCGTTGATAAATCCGCAACNCGCCTTGACCTCAATAAAAATAATTNTATTCCCTTTTTGAGAAATAATATCTATTTCCCCCTTCCCTTTAGGAGGTTTCCAATTCCAATCTCGAATGGTATGACCTTTTTCAACTATTNCCTTAATTGCCAAGGCTTCCCCATATTCCCCCCAGGCTTCAGAATATTTTTTGAGAATTTCAAAACGTTTGGATTTCTCTTCTTCCGAAGTCTCCTCATCAAAATTCAGAGTTATGATTTCTTCCGGGAACAAAGTGCCATATACTTTCTCCGAACCCTCACTTCCCGGAGGGTATTTGAGAAGGCGCATCACCCTATCCCGGAAACCCTCCGGACACATTAATTCCCAATTGATTTCCTTATGCATTTAGCACGGATAATTATCATTAAAATGCCTTAAACGACATGTCAAGACCTTTAACGCTATGAGTCAACGCACCGACAGAAATAAAATCAACTCCCGCTTCACCGTAGGCTCTCAGATTTTCCAAAGTAATTCCGCCCGATGATTCCGTTTCATATTTACCATCTACCAACTGCACTGCTTCCTTAGTGAGTTCCGGAGTGAAATTGTCAAACATAATGCGGTCGACGCCTCCATTCGCNATTACTCTTTTNATATCATCAAGACTTCTTACCTCTACTTCAATTTTCAAGTTTTTGCCGTTGGCTTTACAATATTCATTTGCTCTATTTATGGCTTTTTCTATTCCACCTGCAAAATCTATGTGATTATCTTTGATCAAAATCATATCGAAGAGTCCGATTCTATGATTGGTGCCTCCGCCACAGGCTACCGCTTCTTTCTCCAACATTCTCATGCCGGGTGTTGTCTTTCGGGTATCCAGAACTTTTGTGTGCAAACCTTCAAGTTGCTTCTGATAGCGTGCAGTCATCGTCGCCACACCACTCATCCTTTGCATAATGTTGAGCATTGTGCGTTCGGCAATAAGAAGAGAGCGCACCGGACCTTCTGCAGTAAAAGCCACATCTCCAGGCTTCACCTGAGCGCCATCCTCAATCATGACCGTCATTTTTATTGCCGGATCAATTTTATGGAGCACTTTGCGAGCTACGTTCACACCTGATAATATTCNTTCTTCTTTTATAATCAATTTGCTTCTGCCCATAGCATCGGCNGGTATTGNGGATAAGGTGGTGTGATCGCCNTCTCCTAAATCTTCTTCAAAAGCGAGTTGAAGAAGTTCATCGATTAATTCATCCTTTGTCTTCATATTTGGGAGTAATCTATATATTTTTATTAATTTTGTGGAACTACAAATTTAAAAAAAATTATGGATATAATTTTACTGACTATTGGAAAAACATCCATAAATTACATAAAAGAAGGTATTGCCGAGTATTGCAAAAGGTTAANACGCTTTNTTTCATANAAGATTATCGAATTANCTGACTCNNAACGAGCCGGAAAAATTTCAGAAAAGGAACAAAAAGAGTCTGAGGGTGAACTGATACTCAAAAATCTCACTGATTCCGATTATGTCATTCTGCTTGATGAGGCAGGTAAGGAATATTCTTCGCGCGAATTTGCCGAATATCTGCAACGTCAGATGTCAAGCGGAAGAAAAAGAATTATTTTTGTGATAGGCGGACCTTATGGCTTTTCGGATAGTGTCTATCAGCGAAGCGATGCAAAAATATCCCTGTCGCGCATGACTTTCAATCATGAAATGGTAAGATTATTTTTCACTGAGCAAGTGTATCGAGGATTCTCAATCATCAATGGTCTTCCCTATCATCACGATTAACGAGCAAATTTTAAGATTAAATCTGTTTTTTTAATCCTGAGAACAGACGGCGGAAAGGGATAATTGAGAAGCAAATTAATAATGCCATTAATGCTACGTAAGTTCCGGAGGTATTGTATAGAATCGCTTTGTCATCGCGAGCGTAAGATTCCGGATCAGATGAAGCGTTTTTTGATTGAAAATCCTTAATTTCCATAGCGCGCAATGTGCTTTTCCATTTGATTTTGCCATGGTCGACATAAACAATAGCCGGATTCCCCCTGGCAATCATCTTTAATTCTGTCTCATCAGCGGTAAAAATAGGATAATATGCAAGCGACAGGTCTTTCCAATTCTCTATTTCGTTTTGATTTCCATTCACAAATCCCTNCNNAATCTATGTCATTATCCATAGCCCAGTCATAGAGAGAATTTATTTGCCATGTGNCGGAAATGGAAACATCTTTCAAATCAGGCATTAAAAGAAGAATTTGTCTTTCTTCAGAAGACAGGACATCTTCAGTTATATCATCTTTACCATCTTCGCTCCATATTCTAAAGTTTTTATCTTTCCCCAAAAGTCCTTCTTCCGGATTGGAAAGACTATTGTCTCCCTCATTTTGATTTTCTCTTCTGACAAACTCCCAGCCGGATTCTTCATCAGGAAGATTGTCGTTTATTGAAAATTTTTTCTCTACTCCGTCTTTGGTATAGACATAAAGAGTATCATCATCAATAGCAGAATCATCTTCAGAGGTACTTTCAATCAATGTTTCGCCAATTGGATAGGGACGAAAGTCTAACAAAGGTTGATATATATAACCAATAGCTCCTATAATAATTATGTATCCTCCACTGATTATAAATGCTATCCATTGTATGGAAGGCATTATCAGGCATCTGCAGATTGAGTTGAATTTCAAAAGCCATATCACGCATAGTGTTAGAACAACATTTTTCCAGAATGTTGCCCAATTGCTCAGTATGAATGCATCGCCGAAACAACCGCAGTCTGCCACGGGATTCCAAATTGCAATCCAAAATGTAAGGGGGAGCATCACTGCCATGAAGATAGCTGCAAAAATCGGCGCAGATCTGCGGAAACACCCTGTAATTAAGAAAATTCCAACGATAAATTCGTATGTAAAAAGTGAGAAAGCACAGACAATCAGAATATTATGATATGCAGGCAAGTGCATGGCACCCATATAATCCACTAATTTATAGTAAGTTCCGTGTGGATCAATAGCTTTGACAAATCCTGATACTATAAATGTTGCTCCGGTAGTTAATCTGATAATCCATGTGATTAAAGATATAATTCCGGAAGTAGACTTGAGTGCTATTGTTCGGGAATTGTCAAGAATGGGGTTTTGGGCTGCCATAATATTTTATTTATCCGCTTCCGTCAGTTTTATCAGTGCAAATAAGGCATAATTAATCATATCCATATAGTTTGCATCTATCCCTTCAGAAACAATTGTTTTGCCGTCATTTGATTCTATCTCTTTTGTCCTGAGGAGTTTTTGCAATATAATATCAGTGAAACTACTGACTCTCATCTGACGCCATGCTTCATCATAATCATGATTTTTATTCAGCATCAAAGAAGTAGCTTTCGAGATAGTGTCATCATACAGATGCAGAGCTTCAGCCGGTTCAAGACTCTCCCCCACGCCGAGTCTTAATTGTATTAATGCCATTACGCAATAGTTGACAATTCCGATAAATTCGGGCTCTATACCTTCATCCACGGCAGAATGACCATGTTTTTCTTCTAACGACCTGATGCGTTTAGCTTTGATATAAATTTGGTCGGTCAATGATTTTGGTCGCATAATTCGCCATGATGTGCCGTAATCCCGCATTTTCTTTTCATATACCTCTCTGCAACGCGCAATCTCCCGGTCAAATTCCTTTCTTGTATCGTTCATAATATTATTATTGCAATTTTTTCTGCTTATATGCGCAAATTTAAGAAAAAACGAATTAACTTTGAAGATAAAACAGATATAAATTTTAAAAAGTGATTTCAGAACGTCATATCTCCCCTCAAATAATTTTCCCCGCCGAGTGGGAAGGTAAAACTTCCATATTAATGGCTCTCCCCAATCCTTCAACAGATTGGGCATATATGTTGACGGAAGTTGAGAATTGTTATTTCGATATTATTTCCGCATTGACCGATAATGGAATTTTTGTGATTCTGTTATGTCAAAACAGAGAGTATGCAGAAAATCGTTTCTCCAAATTAAGTCATCCTGAACGTGTAATCATAATTCAAGCAGAGTTTAACGACACATGGACTCGGGATTATGGTCCGATCTCAGTTGAGCGAAACGGACGAAAACGCTCTCTTGACTTCGGATTTAACGGTTGGGGTCTGAAATTTGCCTCAGATAAAGATAACTTGGTAAATCTTCAATTGAGAGATAAATTCCTTATCTTGCCTGAACAATACAGAAATGAAAGGGATTTTATTCTTGAAGGTGGTTCTATAGAGACGGATGGCAGAGGAACTCTTCTGACAACTACTCGTTGCCTGACATCGCCTAATAGAAATGGGGGAAAATCCAAGGCTGAATTAAACGATATATTAAGAGAAAGACTCGGTGTGAGCCATATTCTTTGGTTGGATTACGGCTATTTAGCGGGAGATGACACTGATTCACATATAGATACTCTCGCACGTTTTGCGCCTCAAGATACTATACTTTTCGTTGGTTGCAGAGATGTGGATGATGAACACTTTGAGGAATTATTAAAGATGAGAGCCCAACTGACTCTTTTCCGCACTCAAGAAGGGAATCCATATNATCTGATTGAANTCCCGATGCCCGATGCCATTTATGACGAGGATGGTCAAAGATTACCCGCAACATACGCTAACTATCTGATTACGGAAGATAAAATATTTTTACCGATTTACGGTCAGCCGGCAAACGATAAGCTTGCGGAGCAAACGCTTAAAATTGCTTTTCCCGAACATGAAATTATCAGTATAAACTGCCGGGCTTTAATTAAGCAGCACGGCTCATTGCATTGTGCCACAATGCAATTACCCGAAGGATATTTTAATGATTCAATTATTGCAGAATAATGGATAATCTGAAAAATAAGAAATTAAAAATCGGAGTTGTGCAACACTCCTTTTCAAACGATATTGACTTGAATCGCAGCAGAAACCATACGGCAATTGCCAATCTCGCCGAAGAAGGTGCGGAATTGATAGTTTTGTCGGAATTGCATGATTCTCTCTATTTTTGTCAAACAGAAGATGTAGATTTATTTGATCTGGCATCAGAATTGCCCGGCGATTTTACTGATTTCTACGGTGAGATAGCTCGTCAATATGGAGTGGTGTTGGTGACAAGCGCATTTGAACGTCGCGCACCCGGAGTTTACCATAACACTGCTGTGGTGTTTGAAAAAGATGGTGGTGTGGCAGGTATGTATAGAAAGATGCATATACCCGACGATCCCGGGTTTTACGAAAAATTTTATTTCACTCCCGGAGATATGGGATTTAATCCGATAGAGACTTCAATTGGAAGATTGGGTGTCCTGGTGTGTTGGGATCAATGGTATCCCGAAGCCGCCAGACTCATGGCTATGCAAGGAGCGGATTTATTAATCTACCCTACTGCTATCGGATGGAATCCTGATGATCCTGATGATGAGAAGGNGAGACAACGTGATGCTTNGATAACGATTCAGAGAGGAAATGCTATTGCCAACGGATTGCCGGTTGTGAGTGTCAACCGTGTGGGTTATGAAGAGGATCCTTCCGGAGCTACATCAGGAATTAATTTCTGGGGTTCAAGTTTTATATGCGGTCCTCAAGGAGAATATCTTTTAACCTGCAGTGAGTCATTAGCTGAAGAAAAATGGGTGGAAGTTGACTTAAGCCGTTCTGAAAATGTCAGGAGATGGTGGCCATTCCTTCGCGACAGACGCATTGACGCTTATTCCNANATTTTGAAAAGATATATAGANNAANTTAAGAATTAAAGTATAAAAGCGAAATTATGGATACTAATAAAGAATATGAATATAAAGGGTTGCTGATAAATGGGTTTTTGATGATTTTCTTCACCTTTATCCTAATCCCCGTGTTGATGGGTCTATGTATATATATCGGTCAAGATGAAAATCTATGGTTATCGGTAGGTTGCACGGCAATTTTATTTATTCTTTTCATTTTAGGAGCTGTTGGATATTTTGTTCAGGAACCGAATGAAGCCCGCGTAATGATATTTTTCGGTAAATATGTGGGAACCTGCAAGAAGGTAGGATATTTCTGGACTAACCCGTTTATCAGTAGAAAAAGCATATCACTCAGGATACGCAATATGGATATTGACCCGATAAAAGTGAATGATAGAGTCGGCAATCCGGTGCTGATAGGTATGGTATTGGTATGGAGAGTTAAGGATACTTATAAAGTAGTATTTGATTTGGATGCAGCATCCCTGTCGGGTCAGCAATCCGGAATAAATGCGATGGCTTTAGACAGATTCGTCAGAATCCAAAGCGATGCAGCTCTGCGTGAGGTGACTTCTAAATTTGCCTACGACCCGCAACCCGGACATCCTGATGAGTTGACTTTGCGAGATGGTGGCGAGGAGATTAATGACCTTTTGGAGCATAAAATAAATGAACGCTTGGCATTAGCGGGTATTGAAGTTGTGGAGGCACGTCTGAATTATCTTGCTTACGCTCCTGAAATTGCAGCTGTCATGCTCCGACGACAGCAAGCCTCCGCCATTATTTCCGCTCGTGAAAAAATAGTTGATGGAGCCGTTTCTATGGTGGAAATGGCTCTGAAACGTCTTGAAGAAGGTAATGCAATCAATCTCACTGAATCCCAAAAGGCGGCAATGGTAAGCAATCTGCTGGTGGTACTGTGTGGTGATGAGCCGGCTTCTCCGATTGTTAATGCAGGTCAGGCATAATTCAATTAATGTGTAAAACAGACTTTCTAAACATGCTATTCTGATGGAGAAAGATATTGTCTTGGATGGATTGAAATTGCATTATTCCGATTCGGGTAATCCGGATGGTCTCCCGATTATTATTATGCATGGCTGGGGTTGCAATATTCACACAGTGGAGAGTATCGCTAAAACCTTAGAACCCGGAATGAGAGTAATCAATGTTGATCTGCCGGGTCACGGACTGAGTGAAGAACCGAAAGAGGTATGGGGAGTTGAAGATTTTACATCATTAATAGAAAAATTTATTCAGAAATTAGGATTAAAGGATGTATCCCTTCTTGGTCATAGCTTTGGAGGACGAATAGGGATTCTTCTTTCCTCAAGAAATAAAGATATCCATAAACTCGTATTGGTAGACGCCGCAGGAATTAAGCCAAAAAGAAAACCAAAATATTATTTAAAGGTTTACAGTTATAAAACTCTTAAACACTTATTACCCTTTATTTTCGGCAAAAAACTTGGGGGACAACTTTTGGATAAATATAGAGGAAAAGCAGGGTCGGCGGATTATCGTAATTCATCTCCAATGATGCGCGGAATTATGAGCAAATGTGTTAATGAGGATTTAAAACACGTAATGCCGGCTATTTCAGCACCTACCTTATTAATTTGGGGCGAGAAAGACACTGCCACTCCCCTTTCGGATGCTAAAACTATGGAACGTCTTATTCCCGATGCCGGGCTCGTGAATTTTCCAAATTGCGGACATTATAGTTTCCTGGATAATCCGGTTGCTTTTAAAGCAGTGATCAGAGAATTTTTTAAAAATGAATTGAAGATTGACAAACAATAATTGATATGAGTATTTTTCTTATTGTTATTTACATAATCGGTGGATGTTATTTATTATTAAATTTCAAAAGAGATATCCATATACTTCAGCAAAACAGTTATAGGATAAGCCGGTATTGGAGATGGCTCGAACAGGGTAATTTTATGACCGGCTGGCGATTGACCGATTTGGCTCTGGCATTCCTTCTGATGTCAACTCTTCTGAACGCACCTTTATCGGCTTTGTTGACTGCTCTTGTCTGTCTTATTAAAATCTTTATGATTTTAAGGGCTAAATATAAGAAGCCTCTCGTTGTCACCAATAGAGTAAAGAGAATATTCTCTGTAACATGGGTATTAGCTTTGATTCCGTATATAATTACAATTATTTTTTGTGGGTCTGCTACTGATGAAGTCGCGTTTTATAATGGACCGAGATTGACATTAGCGGTCCTCATGCTGATATGTGTCATATCGTGGGCATTTGTTATCGCTGCCGTCCGGCTACTTAAACCTGTGGAAAACAGAATCAACAAAAAGTATTGGAATGAGGCAAAAAATATTTTGAATTCAATGCCTGATTTAAAAATTGTAGGTATTACAGGTTCCTATGGCAANACTTCAANAAAANATTANCTGCATACCATTCTGTCANAGNAATTTGAAACCCTTATGACTCCCGGGAGTTATAATACCCCGATGGGTGTTATTCGAACTGTGAGGGAAATGATGAAGCCGTATACCGAAGTATTTATCTGCGAAATGGGCGCCAAGCAAAAAGGGGATATAAAGGAAATTTGTGATTTGGTAAATCCTCACTGCGGCATTATCACTGCCGTAGGACCGATGCATCTTGAAACATTCGGGAATATTGATACTGTTTGCTCCACAAAATTCGAACTTGCAGATGCACTTCCAAAATCCGGATTTGTTGTGGTAAATAATGATTTCGAGCCAATTGCCAATGGGAAAGTTGAAATTACTGAATGTATCCGTTATGGTATATCTAATCCTGCGAATGCAGATTATAAAGCTGAAAATATTAAATATTCAGCTGACGGGACAACATTCGATATGATTACACCTGATCGGAATCGTCTCGAATTTTCAACTCAATTGGTGGGAGAATGTAACATTTCCAATCTTCTTGCTGCTATTATAATGGCTCATAAACTTGGAGTCAGTGAAGATAAAATTAAATTAGGTGTTAAGANGGTTGGTCAGGTTGANCACAGACTTAGCATCAAAAAGACCCCCGGCGGAGTANCAATTATTGATGACGCTTTCAACTCTAATCCTATAGGGTCGAAGATGGCATTGGAAGTCTTGGGTAAATTTGACACCGGCAAAAGAATTNGCGNAACTCCCGGAATGATAGAATTAGGAGATAAACGTGAAGAACTGAATGAGGAACTCGNANAGCATATAGGGAAAAACTCCGNTGTAGTAATAATTGTAAATGAATATAACCNNGATTATTTGTCAAACGGCGTTATGAAAACCGGATTTAACAAAAAGAATCTTCATTACGCATCATCTTTCGATGAAGCCCAAAAAATATTGTCTACTATCCTGCGTCCGGGTGATGTTATTCTCTATGAAAACGACCTACCCGACTCCTTTAAATAATCTAACTAAACCTACAAAAAAGAATAAGCCTTCATCTATTAGGAGATTGAGAGATATTTCAACATTAGAGCCTGTCCATTTATAAATGCTGTTCCTTCAGCGTAAGATATAATGTACAGGCTCTAAGAACATATTAAGGAAATAATATGTTCTAATTTTAGGTACTCAAGAAATTAAATTCGTATTAGTGGATGAAACAAATGAGAAGGAAAGATCGTCAAAGGGACTCTGAATGGGCTCTTGAGGTTTTTGATAAAGCACCATTTATTACTTTGAGTATGACCCGTCCGGACGGCACGCCTTACGCTGTGCCCCTGAATATGGTTAGAAAAAATGAAAAGGTATTTTATTTTCATTGCGCCTATGAAGGTGAGAAGATCGAATGTATTAATCATCTGCCAATTGTGAGTATCTCAGCCGTGAGCAGATGTACACCTGCATATGAAAAAGAAAAGCAAAATTTTACGGAATATTTTAATTCCGCGATTGCTGTTGGGAAAGCGGAACAGGTAAAGGAGGATTCCGAAAAAATTGAAGCATTAAGACTTATTTGTGAAAGATTTCTACCAAAATATATGGATTTCTTTGAGCAAGCAATTTCCAAGAGTCTTGACAGGACAAATATAATTAGAATTACTCTCACTGAACCTCCTGTAGGTAAAAGCAAACCATAAAGAAATAATGCTTAAAGACCTTTTAAACTCTCAAATTAATGATTCACCAAACACTATTTTATTATGAATAAGAAAATTTTATTAGCGATTATTGCTATATTCGGTATGGCTTTTGGCTCATATTCACGCGACACTTACTCGCGGGATGCTTCAATATTGCCAAAAGCGGCTCAGACAATACTCACAGATAACTTCAAAGCCAAGGTGAGTGTGATAAAAATAGATAAAGACTTCGGGCGCGTTTCAGAATATGAAGTTGTTTTGACGGATGGCTCTGAAGTTAAATTCGACAATAACGGGAATTGGAAAGATGTGGAAGTTGCCAAGAATCACACAGTCCCTTCATTCTTTATTCCCAAGGATGTGAGCGAATATATTAAGATTAATCATAGCGGTGAAAAGCTAGTCGAAATTGAAAATACTCACGGAGGCTTTGAGCTTGATATCGCTAATGGGTTTGAATTAAAATTCAATAATCAAGGACAATTTGTGAAGTATGATTAGGGGAAGAGTATGAAATATAGAAGATAATTTTCTCTCAGATAACAGATATATTAAAATTTGTAAAAGTCAGTTTTTATTGCTATTATTGCAACATGAAACTGACTTTTCTTATTTTATCGCTTCTCCCGATTGGAGGTATTTCTACAGTTTTGGCTTCAGATTATACATTTAATTACACCGAATGTGTTGATTATGCCAGGGAGAATAATATTATGTTAAAAAAATCCCGTCTTTCGGAGCAAAGTGCTGAATTGAATTTAGATGAGGCTCGCGGGCAATGGCAGCCAACTCTTGATTTTTCTACTAAACATTCATATATAAATGCTCCTTGGGGTGCTAATAAAAATGTATATAACAGTAATTACGGTTTGAATGCCGGTTGGACAGTTTGGAATGGTGGTGTTCGCGAAAATACTATCAATAAAAACAAAATTCAGGCAGAAAGAAGTAAGATTGCTACCGGGGAGCTATTCCGTTCGCTTGAAACTGACATTTTGCAGGCTTATTTCAATATCTTATACGCCTTCGAATCTATTGAGATTTCCAAAAGCGCCGTTGAATTAAGCAAAGCTACTGAAGAGAGGGCGTATCAATTAATGACGGCAGGCAAAATGTCGCGTGTGGATTATGCTCAGTTGAAAGCACGATATGAGCAGGATTTATATAATCTTACCAATGCGGAAGGCATATATAACACCCGTTGCATGGATTTGAAGAAACTTCTTCAAATGAATATTGAAGATAAACTCAGTGTCGTAAAAGTGGAATTCACTCCAGGGCAGGTTTTGGCTGCACTCCCTCCGATTGAAGAGAGTTATAAACTTGCCTGCCAAACTGATGAAGCGATAAAAGGCTTGGAATTGGAAAAAGATATATCCGAGTATGACATTAAGATTGCTAAGATGGGACACGCTCCCAATATATCTCTAAACGCCGGCATAGGTACAGGTTACAACGCTCCCGGAGTCTCATTTGGTGAAAGTTTGAAGCAAACTTTAAATGAGCAAATCGGAGTTTCGCTGTCTATCCCTATTTTCGATAACAAAAAGACTCAAACAGCAACTGCCAAAGCAAGATTAAGTCAGCAAGAAGCTCAATTAAACATAGACGACCGTATGACTGAATTAAGTCAGATTGTAGAAAATTGGTATGTTGACACTACTTCAGCTCAATCACAATATTTAGCCGCAGATTCTCAATTAAAATCGGCTAAAATATCGGATGATCTGGCGATTGAGCGATTCAAATTAGGATATATAAATGCCCTGGAACTTCTGACCGCTCACAGCACTTTGATTGAAGCCCAATATTCAGTTTTACAATCTAAATATATGGCAATGTTGGGTCAGAAAATGATAGAATTTTATCGTACTTCACAAGTAAATTTTTAAAGTAAAATGAAAATATATAAATATCTCACAATCGGCATCTCAATTTTTTTATTTACAGGATTATTCTCTTGTGGTAAAAAATCTGAAGAGAGTCTTATTACTGTCAAAGTAGAAAAAGGAGACTTAAATGAAACAGTTACTGCTACCGGTACGGTTGAATCCGTTACACAGGTTGATGTCGGTACGCAAGTAACCGGAATTATTGACAAATTATATGCCGATTATAATTCCATCGTGACGAAAGGGGAATTACTTGCAGAAATTGAAAAGACTCTTCTCGAGAGCGACCTTAAAAGTGCCGAGGCTAATGTAGAGTCAGCCAGACTTACATACGAATACAATCTTGCAAATTATAATCGTGACAAGGCTCTTCATGATAAACAATTAATCAGCGATTATGAATTTCAAACGACATCAAAGGATTTAAAAGTTTCAAAAGCTGCTTACGATAAGGCTGTGGCTGATAAAGTCAGAGCGGCAAAGAATCTCAATTATGCGGAAATCTACTCCCCCATTAATGGTATTATAATCTCACGTGAAGTGGAGGTAGGTCAGACGGTTGTGGCTAATATGAACGTTGCCAATCTTTATACTATAGCAGACTTGGACAATATGCAAATAGTAGGGAATGTAGATGAAGCCGATATAGGTCAGGTAAAAGTCGGTCAAAGAGTAACATTCTCTGTTGATGCTTATCCGGATGATATCTTTGAGGGAAAGGTATCTCAAGTCAGATTAAGTCCCACAACCACAAGTAATGTTGTAACCTATGAAGTGATAGTGGCTACTTCCAATCCTGACCATAAGTTGATTCCCGGTTTGACCGCTAATTTGACTATTTATGTTTTGGAAGAGAAGGATGTGTTGATGCTTCCGTCGTCTGCATTTAATTTCAAGCCTCAAGCCAATGAAAATTCAAAATTGCCCCAACCTGAGAATAATGGTGAAATAAAAGTTTCAGGTCCCGATGAAAAAGCGGTTTGGGTGGTTAAAGATAATAAATTAAGATCTACCGTTGTAAAAATTGGCCGAAGTAACGGTATTAACACAGAAATTCTTGCAGGTCTGACAGTAGGTGAAGTTGTAGCAACCGGTTATGAAACTGCTGCTCCTGTTGAAAAGAGTAATGAGGAAAGGAGTCCATTCGCGCCCGGACCTCCCGGAAAAAAGAAAAAATGAGATTGATAATTAAGTAAGAATATGAAAGAAGATCTTGTTATCATTGAGGAAGAGATACCTTCAGAGGTGTTGGACAAGAAAGATATAATAAAGGTAGAAAAACTAAGGCGTGAATTTATTGTCGGGGGTGAAAAAGTTAAAGCACTTCGGGGCGTATCGTTCAATATAAAGGAGGGTGAATTTGTAACGATAATGGGAACATCCGGTTCCGGCAAGTCTACATTGCTCAATTTGCTTGGTTGCCTTGATACTCCCACATCCGGAGAATATCTTTTAGATGGAATGTCGGTGCAGAAGATGAGTAAAAATCAGCGCGCTGTCACCCGCAACAGAAAAATTGGATTCGTATTTCAGAATTATAATCTGCTGCCAAAGACAACTGCAGTGGAAAATGTTGAGCTTCCCTTGCTATATAATTCTTCAGTGAGTGCATCGGAAAGGCGTCAGCGAGCCATTGAAGCTTTAAAGGCTGTAGGTCTTGGAGAACGTCTGAACCATAAGAGCAATCAAATGTCAGGTGGTCAGCAACAGCGTGTTGCTATCGCCCGAGCGTTGGTGAATAATCCTGTGATTATTCTCGCCGATGAAGCCACCGGTAATTTGGATACTCGCACATCCTTCAGCATTCTGACTCTGTTTCAAGAATTGCATGAGAAAGGAAGAACTATTATATTCGTAACCCATAATCCTGAACTTTCCGCTTATTCTTCAAGAAATATAGTTTTGCGTNATGGTAAAATTGTGGAGGATTNATNGNATCCCTCCCCTCTNTNNGCTCGCGAAGCATTTGANANATTACCAGTANAANNCGATTGNTATATGAACANNGGCAANCTTTTTAAAATAGCTTTTAAGGCATTAAACAATAATAAATTGAGATGCTTTCTGACGATGCTCGGCATTATAATAGGGGTTGCATCCGTCATTACTATGTTGGCAATCGGACAGGGTTCAAAACAGAGCATACGCGAGCAAATTTCGGAGATGGGATCGAATATGATTATGATTTTCCCCGGAAATATGCAGAGAGGAGGTGTCAATCAGAGCAGTGATGATATGCAGACTTTGAAAGTGGAAGATTATCTTTCAGTCAAAGAGATTGGTAGCGTGGCGGGAGTATCCCCAATGGTCAGTTCTGCAGGACAAATGATTAACGGCAATAAGAATTATCCGACACAAATCACCGGTATAGCTCCGGATTATCTGCAAATAAGAAAATTAAAAATTACAGATGGCACAATGTTTTCTGACCATGATATTAAAACTGCTGCAAAGGTTTGTGTACTCGGTAAAACCGTTGTTGATAATCTTTTTCCCGGGGGTGAGAATCCTGTAGGGAGAGTAGTTAGATTTGGTAATATACCCCTAACGGTTGTAGGTGTGCTTGAGTCAAAGGGTACCAACTCCATGGGGCAAGACCAGGATGATGTTGTATTGGCTCCTTACACCACGGTTATGAAGCGTGTCCTGGCTATAGATTATATCCAAAGTCTTTTTGCAAGTGCGGAAGATGAGGATAGAACCGAAGAGACAATTGCAGATATTGAAAGAGTTATAAAATTCAATCACAAGATAAATCCGGAAGAGGATGCAAATTTTGAAATTCGTTCGCAACAGGAATTGAGTTCGATGATAAGCTCTACTTCCGATATGTTGACTGTATTATTGGCTTGCATAGCGGGGATATCTCTCCTTGTAGGTGGAATCGGAATTATGAATATCATGTATGTATCAGTNACTGAACGCACACGTGAAATAGGATTGAGAATGGCTATCGGAGCGCGANGAATAGATATNCTTTCTCAATTTCTGATAGAATCCATCATAATCAGCATAAGCGGAGGGGTAATTGGAATCCTAATAGGAGTTTTTGCATCATGGATGGTGAACATAATTGCACATTGGCACATNGTNTATCCAGCCATGGTCGGTTTTGCTTTCGTTTGCGGTATGCACTGTGACTGGTATTTTCTTCGGCTGGTATCCTGCAAAGAAAGCGGCTTCTCTTGACCCGATTGAAGCTTTGAGATACGAATAAAGTTAGAAATAGAGCCATACTAAATAATTAACCCCGCGTCAATAATTTGACCGGGGTTTTTAAGTATTTGATTTTTATAATAAAATTAAGATTCGGAATTTGGTGCTACTGAAGATTCTTCTTTTGAAGAAGCCTGAGGTTGATCTTTCGAAGCCTGACTCGCAGACAATTCATCATCCGATAAGAAATTACCCTGACCGATTTGTAATCCTCGTTGATTTCGATTCTGAATGATATTGGTAATATAAACAGTAAATATCGGGAATAACATCATACCGAGTGCTGCAAGTAATACTGATAATATTCTACCGACTGGAGTAACCGCGATAATATTTGAGCCTACCGTAGTCATATCCATGGCTGCCCACCAAATTGCATCGCTGTAGGTGTTGACCTCCGGATTAACATGCTGCTCAAAAACAAAGAAGATAATACTTGAAAAATATAGTGTGGCAATCAACGAAATCGTATAGCTTAAGAACAATCCGGTAGCTTTATTGGCAGTCAGCCAATTCACAACCATTGCCAATGCGTAGCCTCCTCTAACTAAGGGGATGTAGCGAATCAAGTATTCCACTTTTTCCGGAAATTGCCATCCGAAATAATCTATGATGGCAGTATAAGGAATCGCTACAAGGAAAAAGAGGAAATGAGTCCATAGATAATGACCCTTTTTCTCCGCAATTATCCATTCCACAAAGAAATCTACGAGGAAAGCAATACAAATCCAAAATTGAATCATTTGGAAGCGCTCCTCTTTGTAAAATGCTATGTTTTTAAAAGTATCTATTGAAATGAAAATAACCAAAAATAAGGAAAGAATCAATACAAGAATATGCATCCAAAAATATATTATCTTTCTTCTTCGAGTCTCTTCCGGAGTAAAAACATGTGCCATAATTTATAGATATAGTTTTTATATTATTCAACTTAATGAAATAAAAGTGGATTCCATTCAATAATAAAACTTATTATTTCCGATTTAGTTCAAATTTAATACTCTTATAACCCCAATCTTTTCCGCAATTCGTCATTATTTAGAATTTCTTCAGTAGATCCATCCGCAATCACTTTGCCATCTTCTATTATAATGCTACGGGGACAAATTTCTTTTACGAGATTCAGATCATGTGTTGCAATTAATTGGGTATGATCAAAATTTTTTAAAATTTTGATTAAATCTTTTCGAGCGAAGAAGTCAAGGTTGGCAGATGGTTCATCCAGCACGAGTATAGATGGCTCCATCGACAAAACAGAAGCTATTGAAATCAATCTTTTCTGCCCACCTGATAAACTTGAGTTTAATCTTTTTCTGAGATTTTGGGCTCCAACTTTATCAAGAGCTTCCGTTATACGACGTTCTATTTCAAAGTCGGGTAATTTCATATTTTGAGGTCCGAACGCTATATCTTCTTCCACTGTGGGCATGAATAGTTGATCATCCGGATTTTGAAAAACCAATCCTACAGATTGTCTCACAATTGGAAGAGTGTTTTTCTGAATAGGAACATCACCTACATTGACATCCCCCTTGTCTGCCATCAATATGCCGTTTGTGAGTAAAATGACAGTTGACTTGCCGGCGCCGTTACGACCCAGCAATGCCACTCTTTCACCATGGTTGATTCTAAAACTGACCCCTTTCAGTGCTTCCTGACCACTCGGATAAGTGAAGTGAACATCCGAAAACTGTATATAATGATGACTCATATATTGCTTTTCAATTAAAAATTAATACAGAAAAATTGAAAATTCTTAAGCAAATAAATAAAAGAATCCAGGACAGGCAATAGACGACATCCTGTGTTTTTATTTTAGAAGAAGTCCCCATGGGAGGCGGCATTTCCCCTGTGAAACCTCTCGCTAACATGGATTGATATATCCTATCTGACCTGTCAATTGTGCGAATAAATAATTGTCCCAAAACTTTACCCCATAATTTCATTGGTAGATGTTTCCTGCCAAATCCTCGAGAATCTATTGCACGTCTGAGTCTGACCATCTCCAAAAGTAATACTGTAAGATAGCGATAGACAAATAATAATTGATTTGTGAGAAACGATGGAATTCCCAGATTCCTTAATCCGCGGCATATTTGAAGAAATCCGGATTTTTCAATCAGGATTAATACACTTTCAACTGCTAAAAGTCCTCTAAGGATAATGGAACTGAATGTAATCCACCCATTTGAAATTCCTAAACTGCCTATTGAAAAAACAATTTTATTATCCATTATGGGATTGAATATTCCGATAAATATCAATAAAGGCAGAACATATAGGGACTGCAAGAAAATCTTGGTGAAACTTAATCCTAAAATTGCCGCAACCACTATCGGATATATTGCAAACCAAATTATCATTGAGATTTTTTGAAGTGGAATACTCAACAATATAATTAGAAAAAGCAACGTCACGAGAATGTTTATTCTCGTGTCCGGCTCAAATCCCAAGCTTTCCTGTTGTTCAAGTTTTACAAGAGTGAGATATGCTTTTTCAATTTTGGATGTTTTCAATTTTTTTATGAGATTTTATTCTGTGTTTTGTAAGAAGTGCACTTATACCCCAAACTAATATGATAACTGCCAAAGCACCGAATATGCCGGCAAAATTATTTTCATAGTCAGGCATAATAGAAGTGGCATGTTGAAACTTCTCCAGAACGATTCCTAATTGAGAAGGCTTACTTTCCAAATCAGTTGACCCCGTTATTTTTTGAATACTCCATTCCAAACCGTCAGGATATTCAGAAGCAAAAAATGCCAATCCGCCTGCTAAAATCACGGTAGCAACTCCGAATCCCCACAATATCTTTTTCAATGATTGGTTTGGCTTAGTTGCAGACATATAAGAATGATTGAGAAGGTCTGGTCTAACCCTTTCAATATATACCAATATCGCAGCAGTGGCGAGACCTTCGCCGATGCCGATCAGAAGATGAATACCGGTCATCAAAGCCAAGAAAGATGATACGGGTAATGCCGTGATGCCGGAAAGTTCCGTTTCTAAAGTCACGGCACACGCCCCGAGTTCCAAACTTATCAAGCACGCCAATACTGAAGCGATAATAATTCTTACAGTCGATTTCCCTCCCTTTAAGATCGGTTTGAAAATGAATGGATAGCCTATTAAAGTAGACATTGCTGCCATATTTAAAATATTGCAGCCGAGAGCCATCAATCCTCCGTCTGCAAAAATCAGACATTGAATAATCAACACTGATGATAAAGTTATGAAAGCAGCCCAAGGACCAAGGAAAGCGGCGAGAAATATACCTCCTATAATATGTCCGGAAGAACCTGTGCCCGGAATAGTGAAATTAAGCATCTGAGCAGCAAATATAAATGCTCCCAAGACGCCCATCAATGGCACTATGCGTGAGTTTTCAGCTTTTTGTTTATTAACCTTATAACCGGATATAGAAAGTAATGTTGCTGCTGCGACTCCTGAAATAATCGCCACCGGAGTGCTAATCAGCGCGTCTGCCATGTGCATATCAAATATTTTTTATAAATTTGTAACTATATTTTTAACATTTATTAGTCCTTAATGTTCACATGAACATTATGAAATGTTAAAATGTTTAAATTATGTTAATTTAAATAAATTAAATATGGCAACGATGAATTCAATAAAGGAGAATACTATTAAAGATTTTCCTCGTACACTTTTAAGAGGAGTGGGTCAAGTAATGTTTCAAGACAGTATGTGGACAGGACTTCTCTTTTTTATTGGGATATTTTGGGGTGCTTATCAAGAGGGATTTGGTGTAGTAGCATGGGGAGCACTCATTGGCGTTACAGTTTCCACCCTCACCGGTTATCTTCTTGATCTCCCTGATGAAAACGGAGCTCAAGGTTTATGGGGATTCAACGGAGTCCTCGTGGGTTGTGCTTTCCCAACTTTTATGGGGAATACAATCTGGATGTGGATAGCTCTTATACTTTGTTCCGCTATGACCACTTGGGTAAGAACCGGCTTGAATAATATCATGGGTAAATGGAATGTCAGTTCCTTTACTTTTCCTTTTGTATTAAGCACATGGTTTTTCCTTCTCGCCGCAAGATATATGAAGGGTATGCCTCCGGCTTTTGAGTCAACTCCTGCNATGGCTGTTGAAACTGTAGGTTCCTTAAATATGAACTTTATTGATTTAGTAGTATACTGGTTGAAAGGTATTGCTCAAGTATTTTTGATTAATTCATGGGTTACGGGCATTTGCTTCCTGGTTGGTCTCGCTCTCTGTTCATGGAAAGCGGCACTGTGGGCTGCCATTGCATCAGCAGAATCTCTACTGATTATTATTCTTTGGGGTGGACCCGCGGCAGATATCGNCAACGGNTTATATNGATTTTCTGCANTATTAACCGNAATTGCTTTAGGCGCAACGTTTTGCAANNCGAATANTTGNAAGACTTGGATTTGGGCTGTTTTGGGAATTGCTGCCACTGTCTTTATTCAGGCCGGCATGAATGCCGCTTTCGCACCGATAGGATTAGCTACTTTGACAGGACCTTTCTGCATCGGCACATGGTTATTCTTGCTTCCGCAATATAAGATGTTTCAACCTTCAAATTAATCGATTTTAATACCCGATGAAATTTTAATTTATAGTTTTCTTATTTTATGCCATCGTACACATCTTCTGACATGCCGTTGACCTGGCGACATTGGTGGATTACTTTTGTTGCAGGTTTGGGTCAACTGGTAGGAACTGCAGTTGCCACAATTGCCGGAGTTATCATTCCGATGATTATCATTACTTCTCATCATGGACTATCATCAACTATGCAGGGTCTAATCGGTTCGGCTGATTTAATAGGCATAATGGTAGGGTCTGTGGTTTTCGGAAAACTTAGCGATAAATACGGGTATTTATTCTTTTTCAGATTATGTCCGGGGCTCATTACCGCTTTCGCTCTTATAGCAATTTATGTTCCTAACATTTGGGTTCTTGTGGTATCATTATTTATAATCGGTTTCGGAATTGGAGGGGAATATTCATTGGATTCGGATTATGTTTCTGTTCTCATGCCTGATAAATGGAAATTGGTGATGTTGGGTATGTGTAAGACAGGTGCAGCATTCGGCAACATTGTCGGTGCCGCTCTCTGTTTTTGGATGGTCATAACGCTGGACAATGCTTATTCATGGCCTCAACTGATGTGGATTGTCGCTGCGATAGGGAGTTTGATGATTCTGACAAGAATTTATTTCTTTGAGAGTCCTAAATGGCTTATCGATCATGATCAAAAAGAGAAAGGTATCAAAGATTTACATAAATTCTTAGGAAAAAATGTTTCTCCTTCCGCTTCAATGTTAGAGGTTCCTGAGCATGAAAATGAAGCCTCTAAGTTGAGCTTCTTCCAATTCTGTCGACAATATTGGGATAGAACTATGCTGACCGGTATTCCATGGGCTTGTGAAGGATTAGGTGTGTATGGAATCGGAGTCTTCATACCTATTCTTGTAATGGCTCTGGGACTCGAAAAAACAACACCGGGAGCTTCAGCTATTATACAGGTGGCAGAATCAGTGAAGACAACAATATGGATTTCATTTTTGATACTGCCGGGATTTCTTCTTGGCATATTGCTGGCTCATAAGAAAGTAAAAGAAGTTGCTCTTCAAACATGTAGTTTTTGGGCTTGCGCACTATCACTTATAATTTTATTGCTTTCTTATCATTTCAGTTGGCCGGTTTGGATTTCTCTGATTAGTTTTATGGCATTTGAATTGTTCCTCAATATTGGTCCCCACTTAGTTACATATCTTTTGCCTCCTAAAGTTTTTCCTGTTCAGGTTCGAGGTCAAGGCACCGGAATTGCAGCCTCACTGGGGAAAGCCGGTGCGGTGTTGGCAGTCTTCATAATTCCTATTTTATTAAAACTTGGTGGTGGCGTTTTAGTCTTGGGAGTCTCCGCTGCTATTATGGCGACAGGTGCATTAACTACAACATATTATGGTAAACGCGTAGAAGATAAATTGTCTAATACTAATAGTTAAAACGTTTAATGTTTCCATAAGAATATATAAAATTATTGCAGTCTGCTAAAACGGGCTGCAATAATTTTTTAATTCATAATAATCGATGTTTAAAAGATTAACGCCAGGGAAATTCGTCGGGGAGAGGGCGGGATTTGACAACTGTTCTGACATCGTTTAAGAAATCTCTGACAATCTTCTTTACCGGACCAGGTTCCATCCCGAGCACTTTAAACAAAAGTCCTGATTCATTCGGAAGATGAGTTATTCCGCAGGCTATTTTATTTTCGCGGTCGATAAAGGGATTTGTTTTTTCATATATGATATCTGCTTTCTCTTTTGGAGTCAAAACTATAACATTTGCGAAAACATCATAATTCCCCATTATGCCTAATTGGCGGGGATTTTGCTTGCGCGGGTCAATAATGAATTTTTCTCTAAATAACTGTTCCCCATCAGGACGCTCCGCGTGTGAGCATACAGATAGGATGTCATACTCAAATAATTCTCCTTCGCCATAATACTTTCTTCCTCCCATGTAAATTTCTGAGTAGAATAGTGTAGCCGTTGGATGAATCTTGATTTTAGTGTCAGAAATGAAGCGTGTATGTTTGCAGGGATAAATCGGTTCGGGCATAAATTCAAGATAGCTACCCTCATCAAGATCAATATTTTGAATTAATCCTGAATAATTATGCGTCATTTCCGCTAATTTTGTTGCAGCACCGGTTGTGACAAATGCAAAGGCGTTCTTCTTAAGATATATATCCTGTTGATACCTGTCACCCTCCACATTCGGACCTCCGGATGACAGAATATAGACACATGGCATCTCCGGCATTTCTTTATCAAAATAAAGCGCTTGTTGCACAATCAGGGGGGCTCTTCTGTCAAGGTCGCGAAGGATAGACTTGCCTCTCGGATCTATTTCAAATCCGAGTCGGAGATAACCATGTTTTCCGGGGGCTCCGACATACATTGCTTGCGGCTCATCCAAGTAAGGTGCCATTTCGCGAGATTGTGAAAAATCTATTTCCGGTATTTTTGAGGAACTGGAGGTAGTTTCCTTTAGTTGATAATCAAACGCCATCTATTTTATCTTATGTTAGATACTTTAATTTTTAATTAAATNGGATTTTAACCTTTCTTTTTATNANAAAGTGCNATTTTNAATATAAGGTCTACAAGTTCATNGACTCCTTCTCCGGTCNTACAGTNAGTGAAGACAANCNGTTTTCCNGGACGCATCAATTTAGAATCATGATCCATTACACTTAGATCCGCATGCACGTAGGGAGCAAGATCTGTTTTGTTGATAACTAATATGTCGCTTTGAGAGATGCCGGGACCATCTTTGCGCGGAATCTTATCTCCTGCCGCCACATCGATAACATAGATGAAAAAATCAACGAGAGCCGGGCTAAAGGTCAATGTAAGATTATCACCTCCTGATTCAATCAGAACAATATCAGTATCAGGAAATTTCTCTTCCATCTCCTCCACCGCCGCAATGTTCATTGAAGGATCTTCGCGTACTGCAGTGTGAGGACAGGCTCCTGTTTCCACACCTATGATTTTATCTTCAACTAAAATGCCTTTTAAAGTTTTACGCACATGCTTGGCATCTTCAGTCGTTACTATATCATTTGTGATGATAAGCACCTTTTGACCTAATTCAAGCAATTTTGGTGTTATTGCTTCGATTAATGCTGTTTTACCTGAACCAACCGGTCCGCCAATTCCTATTCTGCAAGTTTGACCCATATCAATAATTTATTTTAATTCGTAATTTTTAACTTTTAATTCTTAATTCATAAACATCCTCATATTCCCTTTTTCATGCATGGAAGCAAGAATATCAAGCTCCGGGAAGAAAGCATGCATCTCCCCTATTGTCATCTCTTTGATTTCATCATAAAGACTTTTTACCTCCTCGCTCATGGAATATAAAATCTCCTGAGTGTCATAGTGAGACACCCGAATACATCTTAATGAAGCCGACAGCACCATATTGACAACACCATATTGATGTGAACAAAACAAGTCTTCTTCAGATATTCCTGCTGCAGCAAAGGCAATACCTTGTGCCACGGGATATGTCCCCGGAGTAATATCCGCTTTGATATCATCCAGCCAATGTTTGGCAATTTCACTGTCAAATAGTTTCACTGCCAATTCGCCGAGTTTCTTTCCCATCCTTTTAAGCATCTGGCGTGCTTCGTCGTTCATCTTGCAGAGAATGAGTGTTCTGTCGGCTTCGGTAATCTTGTCATAATCACCTTCGCGATATGCTCGATAAGCGGCTAACGCTGCAATTCCATCAGTATATGCCGCTTGTAATGCTTGCGATTTTGCAAATTGCGCAAGGGTTTCTTTATCATACACCATATTCTCGAATCCTGCTGTTTCCAGACCATTCGAGAATGAGAACGTGCCAACGGGAAAAGTTGAGTCCGTGAATTGGAGCAAACGCATTATATTTGATATTGCCATAGTGCTTTTTATTGAAGTGAGTGTTTATTAATGGATAGAGTCACTCTCTTCATGCCGGCAATGATCATTATGACAATGATTATGCTCGTGCTCGTGTTCGTGATGATGCTCCTCATGCTCGTGATAATGCACGATATGTNCATGGTCGTGGGTGTGTTCATGCGAATGACTCTCATGTCCGGCTCCCCCGAAGAGTCTGCGCGTTTCATGAGGTGCCAAATAAGGAATAACATCCAATCCCTTTTCAAATTCAAATGTAATCCCCGGGATATGGTGAGTTTCCAATACGCTGAGCATTACTTTCTTATCCACTGTCAAGGGAACGTAGACTTTGGTACCTTTTACAACAGCCGGCCAGTGTTGGTTGCCTATAGCATGACCGAGTTCAAGTGCAATGCGAATTATAGTGTCATGATCTTTGTCAGCTATTCCGGCTAAATCCACAACCAGAACGGGATTAAGTTCTAATCTGACCACTACTGCCTTCCCTTCTTCGGGCAAATATTCAATTACATCTCCGTCGGCAATGTGAGAGCCGCGTGTCAAAGCCACGGGATACTCAACTCCTGAAACACCTTTTGCCAAAAATCTGGATTTTTGGGCAATCCATTGGTCTAAGAAGATTTCGTCAATTTCCAATCCTTCCAATTTTCTCTTCCATTCTTCAGAAGTGTTTATATTGCCGATAACTTCAGTGTAAATTTTATTCTCCATTTTTAAGGTTTTTTTATTTAGCTTGTTATATTTTTTTAACAATTGAAATGTTAAAATTGTTTTTAAGTCTGCAAAGTCTGATAGGTTTCCTGATAAAAAAGGAGATCACTTGAAATTTCAAGCAATCTCCCTAATATCTAATTATATCAAGTTCTTAGCTAAACCAATAAAGTTGAGCGAGAGGGAGAACTTTGGCTGGCGGAACATAAGCTAATACGCCATCAACATAAACATAGAATGTTTCAGGATCAACCTCAATATGCGGGGTTGCACTATTACGCACCATGTCAGCTTTTGAAAGTTGACGGACGCCGTGCACGGGATAAACCTGTGATTGCAAACCATATTTTGTCTTCACGTCGGCTTCTGCTGCAGATTGAGAAATGAATGAAACACGTGTAAGCGGCATAGCTTCACCAAACGCACCAAACATCGGACGCATTATCTTTGGCTGTGGGGTCGGCAATGATGCATTCGGGTCACCCATATTCGCCCAGTTGATAACGCCACCTTTGATTACCAGGTTCGGTTTTGTTCCGAAGAATTCCGGTTCCCAGATTACGAGGTCTGCCATCTTGCCCACTTCAATTGAGCCGAGAATATCTGAAATGCCGTAAGTAATTGCGGGGTTCAATGTGATTTGTGCAAGATAACGGAGTACGCGGAAGTTATCGTTACCCTCGGCATCTTCAGGTAATTTACCTCTTACGGATTTCATATATGAAGCCATCTGGAATGTACGCATAAATGATTCGCCAACTCGACCCATTGCTTGGGAGTCAGAACTTACCATTGAGATGATACCCAAATCGTGGAAAATATTTTCAGCTGACTGAGTTTCCGGACGGACACGACTCTCTGCAAATGCAACATCAGAAGGAATGTTGGGATTCAGGTTATGACAAACCATAATCATGTCGAATAACTCTGCTTCCGAGTTGATGCCGAATGGTAATGTCGGGTTTGTGGAAGACGGTAGTACGTTAGGCATTGATGCAACTTTCAAAAGGTCAGGAGCATGACCACCTCCGGCACCTTCAGTGTGGTAGGTGTGGATAGTCCTGCCATCCATTGCAGCGATGGAATCCTCAACGAAACCTGATTCATTCAGTGTGTCAGTGTGAATTGCAACCTGCATGTCAAGAGAATCGGCAGCTTCGAGACATGAACGAATTACAGCAGGAGTTGCACCCCAGTCCTCATGAATTTTGAAGCCCATAGCGCCGGCCGCTGCCTGTGCATATAATTCTTCTTTTCTTGAAGTGTTGCCTTTGCCGAGAAGTCCGATATTGATTGGGAGTCCATCTATTGATTGAAGTATCTTCTCCAAGTTCCACGGACCGGACGTAATGGTCGTGCCGTTTGTGCCGTCGGTAGGTCCTATACCGCCACCGATTAAAGTTGTGATACCATTTGAAAGACAGTTATAAGCTTGCTGCGGGGAAACGAAGTGAACGTGACCGTCAATGCCTGCAGCTGTCAGAATCATGTGTTCTCCGGATATTGCATCGGTTGACGGACCTGTTGCCAATCCGGGTGTAACACCTGCCATCACATTAGGATTACCCGCTTTACCTATACCTGCAATTTTGCCATCTTTAATGCCGACATCAGCTTTAATGACTCCTAATACAGGATCTAAGATAGTGACATTTGTAATAACAATGTCAAGTGAACCCTCTTTTGAAGTGCATTCATTTGCAAGACCCATGCCATCGCGAANGGNTTTGCCNCCACCATATACGACCTCATCGCCATATACNCGAANGTCTTTTNCTATTTCAACATACAAATCGGTATTACCCAATCTAATTTTATCCCCAACAGTGGGGCCGAAGAGCATGTTATTGTCTTGACGTGATATTGTAGCCATAAGGAATATTCTTTATTTGTTAATTTCATTTTCGTCATATTCTCCATCAGCTTCTGCTTCGCTGACAGATTTATAACCATACTCTTTCATGCGGCGAATCGCCTCCATATATTTAGGATAATATGAGGGAGTATCTTCAAGGCCGGTATAGCCGTTGACCAAATCATCAAAGCCGATAACTCTGTGTTTGCCGGCATAGCTGACGAGTTCAACCTCTTTCTCTTCACCCGGCTCAAATCTTACCGCAGTAGTAGCCGGGATGTTAAGGTGATATCCGAATGCTTTGGGTCTGTCAAATTCCATATAACGGTTAACTTCAAAGAAATGGAAGTGTGAACCGATTTGTACAGGACGATCGCCGGTATTGCGCACTTTGAGTTTTACAGTACGACGGTCAACATTATATTCAATTGGAGTGTCGGCAAGGATTACGCCGCCCACCGGAACATATTCCTGGGGTTCAAACCCCGGAGTCATGGGGTAAGCAATATCCGGTTTTCCGGGATAGACACCCATGGGAGTCTGATAGCCGTTGCTGAAGTCCGGCATGGGGGAATCCGGAACCTGTGATGGAGTAGCCGGACGCGAAGCGGACTGATTTGGATTAGATGATGTTTGAGCCATAATATTAATTTTTAATGGTTGCCGCTACTCCTTAGCGGATAGGATTGTGGATTGACACAAGACGACTGCCGTCGGTAAAGACCGCTTCGACCTGCAATAATTTAATCATGTCGGCAACCCCTTCCATAACTTGCTCTTTTGTTAGAACTTGAGTTGCATCATGCATGACTTCTTCAACTGTCTTCCCTTCGCGAGCACCTTCCAACGCGCAACTGGTGATGTAAGCCACTGACTCGGGATAATTCAATTTCAAGCCTTTTTTAAGGCGGCGTTCGGCAATAAGACCTACACAAAGTAATGTCAGCTTGTCTTGCTCTTTTGGTGTAAAATGCATACCGTTCGAGTTTTGAGTTTATACTTATGCTAAAATTTTCAGCATTTCATCTAATTTATTTAACATTAATAGAGATGAAATGGTTCAGAAAAATACTAAAATTTGTTAAAAATAATACANNNTCATTTNTTGCGNCTGATTTNNAAAACTTTTCNTCCTTGAATTTNNAAAGGATGAGCATTTTGTAAATTGTTTCGTAACTCCATCTCTTCCCATAAATGAGCTTTCAGGGATGCTGAATTTGGAAATCGGTTGAAAAAAGGATTGTTGCTTAAATAGAGTTCAATCCTTGCCACTCTTTCATCCTTTTCAAATACCGAGCAATAATGAATTATCTTTGGTATCACCCGAGGCAATACTTTGATAAAAATATTCCCATGAGATTTGGATGCAGGAATTAGTAAAGCTATGACATGCCAACGAGATTTGGAATCTATTAAATCCTCTTTTTGAGATTGTGTTGAACGATGACGGATTGAGATTTGACGATTAAATTTTTTATTAATCTCTTCCATCATTGTTTTAAAGATTTTGCCATGTGGAGATGTATCGGTGATTTGATTAAAACCGATATAATAATGAATCATCTCATGAATAATAGTATCTTCAATATCTTTTTCAGGCAAATCAATGCGAGTATTGAATCTCAATCGGAAGTCAAAATATTTCCATTTGCCTGAAAGCGTCTTTTTGCGTTTGAAGACACATAGTCCCACATAGGATTTAACATCTGATATTTCAATAGGTATTTACAGTAGCCGGTTTTGTAAAATCAGATAATTAAAATAATTGAACTTATCATATATATAATCTCCAGAAGGCTTCATAACTATAAAATCATAAAATAACT
>WFMC01000017.1 GCA_009177205.1 Bacteroidales bacterium | reverse complement strand
CGCGCTTCCTAACGGGCTTATTACGCTAAATGGGGGAGAATTATCAGAAGAGATTAAGAATATTAAAGGAATAACCGAAATAACCGATATTATAGGTTATTTCCCATTAGATTTTTTTGAAACAAAAAAAATAGTTTACACGCAGATATGAAAATAGTGCAATTTGAATTCTGTTTATTCGGTATCAATACCTATATCGTGTATGATCCGACGTCAAAAGAGTGCGCCATAATAGACCCCGGAATGATCAACTCCGAAGAACAGGAGGTTATAGAGAAATATATGGAAAGAAATGAGTTAAAATTAAAATATATAATAAACACTCATTTGCATATCGACCATGTGGCTGGCGACAGCTGGGTTAAAAATAGATACAATGCTCAAATTTTGNCNCATNANNNTNNTGGAAGTACTGGGAAATCGTTTGGAACAACAGGCTCAGATGTTCGGCTTGCCACTTGATGTCTCTTCAATCAAGATCGACCGTTATCTTAAGCCGGGTGATAAAATAAAGATTGGTGAAGGAGAATTAGAGGTGATTCATGTTCCGGGTCATTCCCGGGGTAGTATAGCTTTATATGACAAGGAAGATGGTTTTGTGATTTCCGGTGATGCATTATTTGCCGGGAGTATTGGCAGAACCGACTTACCCGGAGGGAGTATGCCTCAATTACTTGATAGTATTAAAACCCGCCTGTTGACTCTCCCGGAGAAGACATTGGTATTTTCCGGTCACGGCGCTCCAACAACGATAGGACGTGAAAAACAATTGAATCCATATCTAAAATAAAAAATCGGCTGAACTGCTATAAAGCAATTCAGCCGATTTTTCAATGTGTCCGAACTGAGAATCGAACTCACACGGCCTTACGGCCACTACCCCCTCAAAGTAGCGCGTCTACCAATTCCGCCACCCGGACATTTTAACAACTTAGAGGGTTGTGGAGCGAAAAACGGGACTCGAACCCGCGACCCTAACCTTGGCAAGGTTATGCTCTACCAACTGAGCTATTTTCGCAAATTTATTCAGAAACTCTCTTGTTTCCCTCAATTGCGATGCAAAGTTACATCTAAAAATTTAAATCTGCAAATATTTTTACTAAAAAAATTTATTTCTTCTATAATCTCTCAAATTTTTTAAATCGGATTTTGTGAAATCTCTTCTTATCCGTTGTCTGTCCAAATCCAAGCTTCAGAGAAGGCGGAACGAAATTCCGATGTCTTCATAAGAGTCAACAAGGTTGTTTTGTCGCCACGCCCTGCATATATTCGCCAGACATTCTTTCCCTTTATAGCTTTTAGGGGAAATTCACCTCCTGACCTTTCTTCGATGAAGGAGAGAGCCTCCTTTTCGTTATGGAATNTCGCAACTATTAANTAATTGTTGNTCAAATTTTCGTCTTCAGCTATCGATGTGCTTTTGGTTGTATTCAAATTGTCGGATGCCGAAGGCATATTGCTTTCTGTATTTTCTGACAACTTATTTTTATCTTCAATGGAATTNACNATAGTNTCAACCGGATTCATTGNAGCCTCAATTNTACNATTGCCCATATAATAGCGTTCCGGCAATATAAAAGACAATGCCACGACTGTCAGAATCACTAAGGAAGCAGCACATTTAGCAAAAATTTTATTGATGGGCAGATAGTAATTTTTCTTTGAGAATGGTCGCATCTCAAATTCCTCCGAAACCTCAATTTCACTGTTTAACTCTTCCTTTCCGATTGCTTCTTCTGCAACTTTCGCGTTATTGACAATTTTTGAGCTTAATCTTGCCGGAATATAGCCGGAATCTTCAGCCCGCATCATTGCCGTGCGATATGCTACAAAATTCAGTTCTCCGGCATCTGAGAGTGTAAGAAAACCTATTCTACCGAGAGATGCTTCACCCTCGCAGTTGAGAGAATGATTCAAATCGGCAATCATCTCGCGCATCACCTTTCGGCTTTGCTCAAAATTTAAATTCTCCGCACGTGATATAGAATTTGTCAGCATGCCGTCGTCGCTTCTGATGGCGGAATTGAAAATAATTCTTCGCGTAGGGGGATAGATAAGCCCTTCCTGCTCGCAAAAATGAGCTGGAATGTATTCTGCAATTAATGCACCGATTCCGGGGATTGTCACGCAATCTGACGCATTCAGCAGATATTCAATATGAAGGGCTAAAGATTTCACTTAAATGCAGAAATTAACGAAAAAATTAATTAAAATTTGCAATGATAGTGACGCAATTCATTTCATCGCACAGACTACAAAGGTAAGTAAAAAATAGAGAAAAATGAAGTCAAAAAGGAAATAAAAAATTGGAAAAATTACTTTTTGCCGGGAAGAAAATACTCAAGAATTTGAGATTCAACACCATATTGTGCAGCAATTTTTTTATCCAATTCAGCGTTGGAATTCTGGAAGCGTTTCCTTTCCAACATGCCGCNNGTCATATNAAATCTGCCATCTCTCGGAAATATCTTAAGTGCTTCTCTAATAACGTCTTCCGATTCGGAATGATGATCTAAATTGAGATGAGCGATAATCAACATAAATCTGTCATCAGCACTCATATCCTCCTCATTATTATTTTTTTCATGTATGGCTACAGCCTTTTCAAGAACACATACTGCTTCATGATAACTTCCNTTTCCCANCAGNATTGCTCCCAAAGAAGAGAGTGCTTGCAAATNATCCGNNCNATGGCGAAGAATCATACGCAAATCCTCGGTTGGCTCTTCAGTATAACCTGAAAGCCTTCCTGCCATTGATCTGGAATATAGAGCATCATAATTCAAAGTATCACTTTTAAGAATCTTGTCAAGGTCCTCCATAGCTTTATGGGGTGCTTTCATCAACATTCTGCACTTTGCCCTACCTAAAAGATATTGCGGATTATTTTCAGCGCGCACTAAAGCCAATGTAAAGCTTTCTTCAGCCTCTGAATATTTCTCTTGTCCGATCTGAGCCATTGCAAGATTATAGAAAAGCATCCCGTTTAGAGGACTTGCCGGGTACATTTTCAAGCATTTCCTAACAGAAACTTCTGCCTTTTTCCAATAACGATGGTTANTATATTGTTCGCANGAATNCAGAAGAGCATTATATTCTTTATCCAATACATTGAAAGTGCGGGAAGAATCGGCTAAACTTTCAGCAAATAAAATATAAGCCCCGGACATTATGAATGCCAAACAGCAAACTAAGCGTTTTGTAAATCTGTGATAAAAGTTTCTTTCAATGCAAATCATCCCAAGAGTCAGCAGTAAAAGGTATAATGAGTTTTCAGAGGGTAACTAAAAATAATTTAGTAGCATATTTTTGCTATTAAAAACAAAATTAACAAAAAATTGCAAATAAAACAAAATTATTTACAAATTTTTGTTTTAATATCAATAGGTTAATTATCAAGAAGAGATACAGAACATACGGATTTTTATACGAAAAGAATTTTAAAAAGAAGCCCGGCAGGATTCAATTTCCTGTCGGACTAAATATAAAGTTAACGCTAAATGCGTGAAGAATTAAACCATGGGTTATTCAGCATTATAAAAATTGGATTTACCTTTTTCAAGGAATGCTTTATATCCCGGAATATCCTCTTTGTAGACAAATGCCGGAGCGAGCGGACGAGCGTTCTTATCCACAATTACATGGAACGGTTGGGCATTTGCTCCGAACTTAGAGCGCTGCAGATATGACCATTTATCTCCATAAGTGCGAAGGGTTCTTTGCGTACCGTCTTTTTCAGTGATTTTAATGGGAGAAGGCAATTCCTTTTTTTCATCCACCATCAAAGTAACAAGAATGTAATCATTGTCAATTGTAGCTTTAACTTCCGGATCAGTCCATACGGCAGCTTCCATTTTACGGCAATTTACACAGCCATATCCTGAGAAATCCAAAAGAACCGGNTTATNGAGTTGTTGCGCCAATTTCATNCCCTCTTCAAANTCATCAACCTGNGCATGAACATCTCCTTGATAAAGTGAGAAATCTTGAGTAGATATCGGGGGTGAGAAAGCGGAAATACTCTTAAGAGGTGCACCCCACAATCCCGGGAGCATATAAACTGCAAAGGCAAATGAAATGCAGGCGAGCATAAATCTGCCGACACCACATTTTTCAACTTCATCATCATGCGGGAAACGCAATTTCCCGAGCAAATACACACCGAGAAGGAAGAAGATAACTATCCATAAGGAAACGAATACTTCCCGGTCGAGGATTCTCCAACCGTAAGCCAAGTCGGCAACAGAGAGGAATTTAAGCGCAAGTGCCAATTCAAGGAAACCTAACACAACCTTAACTGTGTTCATCCAACCGCCACTCTTTGGCATAGCCTTAAGCATTGTCGGGAACATGGCAAAGAGGGTAAATGGAAGTGCAAGAGCCAAAGCAAAACCGAACATTCCAACAGCCGGCGAAACAAAATTGCTCGTAGCCGCAGCCTCAACAAGCAGTGTTCCGATAATCGGACCTGTGCAAGAGAAAGAGACCAATACAAGGGTGAATGCCATAAAGAATATGGAGAGCAAGCCTGTAGTAGTATCAACCTTAGAATCCATCTTATTGGTCCAGGAGGCGGGGAGGGTTAGCTCAAATCCACCCATGAAGGAGATGGCGAACACAACCAACAATAGGAAGAAAATAATGTTGAATACTGCTGAGGTTGCCAATTCATTTAGTGCAGAAGCTCCGAATATGATGGTGACCGCCAAACCTAACAGAACATAAATAACTATTATTGANCCACCGTNANNCGCCGCAGTGCCTACAGATTTNGNTTNGCTCTTGTTTTGTTTCAAGAAGAAAGAAACGGTCATCGGAATCATCGGCCATACACACGGGGTGACCAAAGCAATTAGACCTCCAATGAAGCCGGCAATAAAGATATACCATAAGGAGCGGGATTGTTGCTCCGGATTATCTTCAAAGACTTTTAATTCAGCTTCAACGTTATTCCACCAGGATTTATCCGTCTCCACTCCGGAAAGATTCGCTTCGGGAGTCATAAACGGTTCGGCGGCTTGAAGTGAATCTGTCATCTCTGCGATAGCCGTCACTTCTTTTTCCTCTTCAATATTTTTATCATCTTTTTCAGGTTCAGCACCGGCAAAACTCCCCTTAAGCAATTTTGCAGTACCTACTTGCACACATCCTCTGTCATCGCAAGCCTGACCTTGGATTTCAACATTAACACTGAAATCTTTGGAAGTCGGTTTTAACTTTTGTGTAAATACAACGCTACCATCATAGAAATGCTGGTTGACTTCGAAGATATCATCAAATTNTACTGTATATTTTTTGTTTGNANNGGGTTTGCCAATTGTCTTACATCCTTTGACATCAAAATAGAATTTAAGAGGCATAGACCCTCCTGCAGGATTGTCAACGGCGTAAAGGTGATAACCCGGATTGATTTTGGCTTCAATTTTCACAGCCGGGTGATCTGTCTTGTCATCAATTAAAGAGACAGTCCAATTTACGGCATCNGCTGCAAANGCNCANNCGCACATCAGAATCAGANAGAACGATAGAAAAAANCGTNNCATAATTTATTTGGTAGAAATAAAAATTCCGGGAAAATTTAATTTTTGTCAGAAGAGGGAGTCTCAGCTTTCTTAATTACGGGAACTTCCACAACTTGATAAACGAATTTTGTTTCGGAATCTTGCACGAATGCCACAATATTGCAATTTTCGGCAACCCATGATGCGTTCAAGTTTATGGAAGCAGAGCCGCTTTTATTATCACCTGCCATGAATGCATTACCTATTGAGGTGCCCCAATCACCGGTGAGAGATCCGCGTAAAACGTGATTGTGTACGTATGACGGATTCTTCGGTCCGTTAGTGTATTGCGAACCAACGATGCCATTCTCAACTATCCAAAGATTGATAACCGGCGAGCCTGAAATATTCTCAACAAAATCCAAAGAATACTCTACATTAAGCAATCTGTCGGAAGTATTAAACTCCGGAGTAATCTCCATTAAAACGGGGGTATTCATTTGGATTTGTTCGTACACCAGAGGGCTCCAAGAACCGTTGATAGCATCGTATGAAGGAGATAACCCGTCAATAATTACCGCGGGTAAGTTTGGGCNATTGTAAGCATTAAAATAGGCGGTAGCAACAGAATTGCGTAAATCAAGCCCATCCAGAGGTCGTGTTAGAGAGGTGCCTGACGGATGCNTGCCNACGACTATTACATTNNCTTCGCCATAAAGTTCTACAATGCTATGGACTGCTGCTGCTNCTTCNGGGCANTNAGGACATCTNTGACCGGTAAATTCCTGAATCAAGACATTGCGCTTTACTTCCGGTTTCGGAATTTCAATAAGTCGCTCATTTTCAGGAATATTATCACAAGAGGTAAGAAAGGAAGCACCAGTTGCGATTAAAGTGAGTATTATAATAGAATTAAGTTTCTTCATAGTTATATCCTTTGAAAAGAAAAATTAGAAAGTGAAATTATAGGTAAAATTAAATCCTTTTGTTGCAGGAACGAGACGGCAAACTCCGCCTGAGCAGTTCATTCCTTCACGTGTTCTTCCGAATGAGAGGGAGAATCGGTTGGCGCGATAGTTATAAGTTACTCCTGCGCTATAATAATTCATTTTCTTTTCATGTTTGTTGCCGTGATTATAAGTATCTGATACGTATATCATCCAATGAGGGGCAAAGGAGACTTCCACTAAAGCCGCCATCCAATCACCTTTATCTTGCTTAGTGGCGAGATATTGCAATTCCCATCTCAACTGAGCTTTTTTCGCCATTTTCCACTGACCTTCGAGAATGACAGTGTTGGCAGTTACCATTCCTACATCGTGATTACCAAAAATTTTGTCGTAATCAAGTTTTTGGAAAAGATAGAAGAGTGTGAATTGGAGATTTTTGGTGACTTTCTTGTTAATTTCAAGATTGAAATCTGAATAAAGGAGACTTCCTATTTTCCAGAAAGGCGCACCGACACCATTTTTACCATACAAATTTCTGTTGATCTGAGCCATCTCCTCCATGGTAGTGGCAGTGTAAATCTGCGAACCGAGAGGAGCGTTATCATAAAGAGAAGATATATAAGATGCTGATAACTTAATGTTGGTGCCATATTTCCCACCTAAAGCTGTGTTGCGTTTGAAAAGATATCTCATTTCAGCTTGGAAAGCCCATTCTCCATATAAATTAGTGGCATACGGATAGATAGCGGCGAGAGTATAGGTTTGGGTGTTGGTGAATGCCGGGAGGTGGTTGATAAAGCCGTTGCCATCAACTCCATTTTCTGTTTGAGAAGACATGTATGCCATATTTTCACTTCTCTTCGCCTGCACGAAAGCGCTCAGACCATTGGCAGCGTATGATACTGAAAGGAGTTCTGCATGACCTTTCTTGAAGATATATCTATTCACTCCGGAGGGGTCATTGTTCTTCATTGCAAATTCAGCCAAGACATTAAAATCCTTCAATCTCGCTGACAATCTTCCATCAAAAGCCGCAACCAACTTAGGAATATTCACCTCATAATCATTTGGGGGAATGGCAATTGTGATTTTTTGAGGACCATCTTCAGCAAAGCTGTTTTTCTTTCCTACGTATGAGAAGCCTGCCGTCAAGCCGTATTGACTTCCGAAAGCCTTAGGAAATGTCTCATTGAAACTCCATTCGGCATCCGCACCCCAAATAAGGTCGGGNTTGTGTTTCCAGAAATAACGTTCTNTACCAACCAATGCGGTGAAATATAATCCGTTTGNGGGNNTCNGTNTCAATCTGCCACCNCGAATTGCTCNGTCCNCACCGAGAGAGNGTTCCNGNTAAGTACGCATAATGAAGCCGGATCCGAATTGCTCGTAGAAATCGCCGGCTGTGATTTGAAACCATTTATATTTGCCGGTTGCCCAAAAATAGGGGACACCCCATCCGCGAAACTCCTCAACATAACCGGGCAGGGGCCATTTGGTGAATTGGAAACGTGCACCGGCTGATATATAGGGGGCATTGATTGTGAAATCAAAATAAGTGTTATTCAGAACCTTTCCGGAATATTTTTCAACTTCTGTATCCAGTTCAGCATCCTTGATGGGTACCATAAATTCGGTCTGCAAGCTACCTGTGGCTCTTACTCCGCTCCACCAACTCGGATTTTGTGGTGTATAATCACTTGGGGTAGTTGGCACCATCACGGTTTCCCCCATATAAGTTCTCGGCACGAGAGATACTGAATCAGATTTTAAATCCTGAGCATTCGCAGCGGCTGAAGGGATGCAAATAGATGCAAATAGCAACGGCAATGCGTATGGAAATAAGGTGTTAGACATGATATAGGTGAGTTAAATTAGTAATTATTCATTATTTGCGACAAATGTATGACCGGAAAAATCACATGATAGTGATTACCTGTCATACATTATATATGAGAGTCAATAAAAGTTCTAATTCCGAAGTATGCCGGAAGCGAAATTATTTAGCAGCTTTTTTAACAGCCTCCAATATCTCTTCTTCGCCACCATCGACATAACCTTGGTGGTTCCAAACTACATTACCTGAACCGTCAACTACAAATACATGAGGAATGTCGTTGACACCCATTTGGCGTTTAAACTCTCCGGAGGGGTCGAGGAGAACCTGATAGTCCGACCATCCTTTCCCTTCTACAAGGGGTTTAACTTTTTGAGCATTCTGAGCTTCGTCAATGCTGACTGCCACAACTCTTACTCCGGTTTCATCCTGCCAGTCGGGGAGAGCCTCATGCACAGCTTTCAATTCACGTAGACAGGGCTTACACCAAGTTGCAAAGAAAGAAATTACAAATGGTTTGCCATCATTAGAAAGTGTTGCCGTATCCACATTCTTGCCGTTGACATCTTGAAGATTTACTGACGGAAGAGCGGCAGAAGCCGAAAAAGCCATAAAGGCTACACAAGCTGAAAGAAAAAATTTCTTAATCATATAAGATTGATGTTTGGTTGCGAATAAAATTATATTATCATGTCTTAAATCTAAGACAATGAAAAATTGAAAAGGTTTGTTGCGCTAAATTAATAAAAAAATTATGAGTCTGATAATTTTATTAAAAAAAATTAACATCATTTATTTTAAAAAAAGAATAAAACCGCTATATTTGCGTGTAGAAAAAGAAAACCCTTAAATCTATATTCAAAGTAAAAAGCTGTTTACAGCCGGCAAAAGAGTCGTCAGGTAATATTGCATTCTTTGAATACCGGAACCATATCATGAAAACAAAAAAACTTCTATTAGGTGACGAAGCCTTAGCGCTTGGTGCCATTAACGCCGGGTTGTCAGGCGCATACGCATATCCCGGTACTCCATCAACCGAAATTCTGGAATTTGTGCAGTCCGACCCGGTGGCTGCAGTGCGTAAAATTCATTCCCACTGGAGCAGCAATGAGAAGACAGCCGTTGAGGAAGCTCTCGGCATGTCCTATTGTGGAAAAAGAGCTATCGTTTCAATGAAACATGTCGGCATGAATGTTGCTGCCGATGCCTTTGTCAACTCGGCAATGACAGGTGCCAACGGCGGATTATTGGTTATAGCTGCTGATGACCCTTCGATGCACTCCTCTCAAAATGAACAGGATTCAAGATTTTATGCTGACTTCGCGTTGATACCTGTTTTGGAACCATCTTGCCAGCAGGAGGCTTACGACATGGCGCGTTATGGATTTGAATTGTCAGAGCGTTTTGCCATTCCTGTAATGGTGCGTCTCGTAACGCGTCTTANCCATAGTCGTTCGNTTGTGNAAGTTGACACNGAGGCAAGCCCGNAAAACACACNCCATTATCCTGCTTCTCCTCGTCAGTGGGTCTTGATGCCGGCAATTTCGAAGCAACGTTATAAAGTTTTGCTGAAAGATTATGAAAATTTTGAAGAGGCTTCTGAAGAATCACCTTTTAATAAATATGTAGACGGAAAAGACAAATCCCTTGGCATTATTGCGAGCGGATTGGCGTGGAACTATTTGTGTGAAGTTTTCCCTGACGGTTTCCCGTTCCCAGTTGTGAAAATTTCCCAATATCCACTTCCCAAAAAGATGATTGGCAGGCTTGTNGATGAGTGTGAAGCAGTCATGGTGATTGANGAGGGACAACCTCTCCTTGAAAAGAAATTACGCGGANTGTTGAATCGCACAGCCAAAGTGTATGGCAAACTGACTGGTGAATTGAATCTTACCGGAGAATTGACTCCTGACTTAGTGAGAGAAGGAATTGCCAAAGTTAAAGGAGATCTGGAATGTTTGAAGGAACGTGAATTGCAAGGTGAGTCTAAAATAACTCGTCCCCGCCCCCCGGCATTGTGTCAAGGTTGTGGTCATAGAGATGTCTACGCTGCGCTTAATGGAGTATTGGAAGAATATGCATCCCCAAAAGTGTTTGGCGACATAGGGTGTTACACGCTCGGTTTTCTGTCTCCCTTTAACGCCATTGATACTGTGGTGGATATGGGTGCCTCCATCACAATGGCAAAAGGCGCGTCAGATGCCGGTCAGCATCCGGCTGTGGCAATAATTGGTGATTCAACGTTTACTCACAGTGGCATGACAGGCTTGCTTGATGCTATTAATGAAAACAGTCATATCACGGTTATAATATCGGATAATCTCACAACGGGTATGACCGGCGGTCAAGATTCTCAAGGCACGGGAAAATTGGAAGAGATCTGTCTCGGTCTTGGAGCAAATCCGGCTCATGTGCGCACCATTGACTCTCTTCCGAAGAATGTAGAGCAGATGAAGGCTCTTTTCAAAGAGGAAATAGATTACCCCGGTCTTTCAGTGATAATAAGCAGAAGAGAGTGTATTCAGACCGCTCGCAGACATGCCGGACAAAAGAAATAATTATTTAAATAAATCGAAACATCATGAAAACAGATATAGTTCTTGCCGGAGTCGGCGGTCAAGGCATCCTATCCATAGCTACTATTCTCGGTGCAGCAGCGCTTGAGGAAAATCTCAATCTGAAACAAGCCGAAGTTCACGGCATGTCTCAAAGAGGTGGAGACGTGCAGTCAAACCTCAGAATTAGCGACAAACCGATCGCAAGCGATCTTATCGCGCTCGGCGGGGCGGATATGATCGTATCACTCGAGCCTATGGAAGCTCTCCGTTATCTCCCATATCTTTCTTCCACCGGATGGGTGATTACGAACACCACTCCATTTATCAATATACCGAATTATCCGGAAGAGGAGGAGCTTAAAAAAGAATTGGGCTCTCTTCCAAGAGTTATAGCTTTTGATATGGATGAAATGGCGAAGGAAGTTGCAAGCCCCCGGTCTGCAAATATGGTGTTGTTGGGTGCCTGCGCTCCGCTTATTGAGGGGCTTGAATCAGAAAAAATCGAAGAGGGAATAAAGCGTATATTCGGCAAAAAAGGTGAAGCAATAGTAGAGAGTAATCTGAAGGCATATCGCGCCGGATATGAAAAAGCAAAAGAAATAATCAATAAATAAAAGAAAGAAGATGTTTCCTGTAGATTCAACCATATTAGACTCAATTCTCAAGCGACTTGAAATTCCCGATATCTCCACAGCTACAATCCGCCAGATATGCGCTGTTGCTGCAGAATTGGAGACAGCCACAGGTGATAAATTTGTTCATTTGGAAATAGGCAACCCCGGCTTGCCGGCTGAAGAGATTGGTATAGAAAAAGAGTGTGAAGCTCTAAGGAATGGAATCGCTAACAAGTATCCCGATATATCAGGTATTCCGGAATTAAAAAAGGGAGGTAAAAAATTCTTGAAAGCCTTTCTGGATATTGATATTGATGAAAGAGGGATTGTGCCGACAGTCGGTTCGATGCAGGGGAGTTTCACTTTAATGCTTCTCCTTAAGCAACGTCTGGAGGAGAAAGATACCTTATTGCTGATAAATCCCGGTTTTCCTGCACAGCGTCATCAGGCTAAACTTCTCGGTATGCGTACGCAAGCCTTTGATATCTATCAATATCGAGGGAAAGCTCTCGAGGCAAAACTTGAAGAGGAATTATCTTCGGGCAGAGTCACTGCTATGATATATTCCAACCCCAATAATCCGGCATGGACTAACCTGACTGAAGAAGAATTGAATATTATCGGGCGAATGGCGACTAAATATGACGCGATAGTCATGGAAGACCTTGCTTATTTGGGAATGGATTTCCGCAAAGATTTCGGACACCCCTTTGAAGCTCCTTACATTCCAACGGTTGCTCGCTATACAGATAACTATATTCTTCTGGTTTCCGCTTCCAAGATATTCAGTTATGCCGGTCAGCGTATTGCCATGGTGTGTATGAGTAATGAAGTCTTCAATCGCCATTATCCATTCTTTGAAAAATTTTATGAAATGCCCGCTTTCGGCGATGCGTATATTTATGGAGTATTATATTGTGCTTCCTCAGGTGCTACTCACTCGGCTCAATATGCCTTTGCAGGGATGTTGGATGCCGCTGTTGAAGGCAAACTTGATTTTGTCGGTCATGCTGCCGAATATGGACGTCGGGCTGCGATAGCAAAAAAACATTTTTTGGATAATGGATTTCATCTGGTATATAGTATTGACGGAGAGAATCCCATATCCGATGGTTTCTTCTTCACAACCGGCTATGAGGGAATGACGGGTCCGGAATTGCAACGCGAACTGATGCGCTATGGCATCTCTTCTATCTCTCTTCCGTCAACAGGAAGTGAGCAGCATGGCGTTCGAGTTACGGTCTCAATGATATCGTCTGAAGAAGATATGGACCGTCTTGGAGAAAGATTGAGAAACTTTCATAAAGCAAATGGCAAAAAGTCTTAATATAAAGACGTAAGATATGAAAATAAATTATATGTCAGCTGATGAAGCTGTGAAACTAATAGAAAANGNTGACCATGTATTTATACAGGNNAGTACGTCAACACCGGAAGTTCTGGTGGAAGTGCTCACACGTCGCGCTCCTGAATTGAGAAACGTTACACTTTACTCCGCATTTGCCGTTACGAAAGGTGAAGCACCATATTGCAAGGAAGAATACCTTGATTCTTTCAATGTGGAATCATTCTTTGTTTCCAATTCTGTGAGAGAATTCATTGCTAAAGGATTCGGAAGCATGATCCCGAGATTTTTGGGGGAAGTGCCTGCATTGTTTCGCGACGGGACTTGCCGCGTTGACGTGGCATTGCTTAATTGCTCAATGCCTGACGAAAACGGAAATGTTAGTTTCGGAGTTTCAGCCGATCTGGCAACTGCTGCCACAGAATGTGCTGATAGAGTTATTGCTCAGATAAATCCTCACATGCCCTTCTCATACGGTGACCCCGTAATTAATCTGTCGCAATTGGCAGCTGTGGTGGAAGTTGACGAACCCTTAGTGGAAGTACCAACAGCTACACCAACAGAAAAAGAGATAAAAATAGGTAATTACATAGCCAATGAGATACCCGATGGTGCTACTTTGCAAATTGGTGTTGGAGGCATACCGAATGCCGTGATTAGAGCATTGGAACATCATCAACATCTCGGATTGCATACTGAGGCTATGACCGACGGCGTGTTACCTCTTCTCGAAAAAGGGATCATTGATAACACTCTTAAGAAAGTTATGCCGGGTCAGTCTGTGGCTTCCCTCGCTCTCGGTTCGAGGCGTCTATATGACTATATGGATTACAATAAGGATATAATCTTTAAGGATGTCGCTTGGACTAACAATCCCTTTGTGATTGCTCAGAACCCTAAGGTAATGTCGATTAATTCATGCCTGGAAATAGATTTAACCGGTCAAATTTGTGCAGATTCCATCGGAACCAAAATTTTCTCAAGCGTTGGTGGTCAACATGACTTTGTATATGGTTCTTCACAAAGTGAGGGTGGCAAATCATTCCTCGCAATGCTTTCCACGACAGGGAAAGGGCAAACAAAGATTAAACCTGTTTTGACAGCCGGAGCAGGAGTCGTAACAACGAGATTTCAAACGCAATATATAGCGACTGAGCACGGCATTGTGAATCTTCGCGGAAAGAATCTCGCGGAAAGAGCCAAACTTATGATCAGTATTGCCGCTCCGGAATTCAGGGATGAACTCAGTCGCGCAGCCGCTGAAAGGTTCGGACGCTCCTTCCTGAGATTATTATAGAGCCAGGTCNTTGAAAAAAGATGGATAAGAAGGAACGACAAATGAGGGATATATGGAAAGAGGTGTTTGGCGACACACCTTCCTATATATCNCTTATTTTCGACANTTATTATNCNCCNGANTCNACCCTTNNCCATCAAGAAAACGGCGAAATTTCAGCCATTTTATTCGCTTTGGATTATGCCTTTAAAAATAAATCCCAACTTGATTTAAACGGTGTTTATCTTTGTGGACTTGCAACTCTTCCGGAACATCGGAATAAAGGTATAATGGGCAAAATGATAAGAGATATTGAAGCAAAATCCCGAAAAAATCATAAGCAAATTCTCTTTTTGATACCGGCTGACGAACATCTTCGAGAATATTATAAAAAATTCGGGTTTGAAGATTCTGCTGAACTTGAAATTATAGAAATCTCAGGGGTGGAAAAGTTCGAAAATGATGCAAATTCGGAATCACCTGCAAAGAATCTTCATTATGAAAATTTAGGGAATGAAAATGATATTAAGGGATTTAATTTTCAAATTATAAAAGGGGAGACATATATTCCTGTGAAGGCATTGGATTGTATAGAACAAAAAAATCACCTTGATGCTGAATATGGTGACGAATATGTCATACAGCCAAGTCGCAAAGATATCAATATCATAATACAAGAAAAACTGGCAGATTCCGGTGTGATCCTATATGCGGAAGAGTGCGAAACTGTCTCCTGCGTGGATTCTGAAAAAAGAATATGGTGGTTGGGGGGAGAATTTGATAAATTTATAAAAATGACAATGGAATATTTGTCAAAACATATTAATTCAGATAAAAATATTTTATTCTCGACAACCTACAGTATCATTTTATCCAATCGCAGAGAGAAGGATAGTTTTGAAAATTGGTATGCCATTCAAGGAAGGTCTAAAATAAAATTTGAAAAGAGAATCAAAAAATATGGGATGGTTAAAAGTTTGTCACAATCATTAGAGTTAACCCCGGAAAATATATCTTTCCGATTGATTCTTTATTAGTATATGCGATTATGTAATTTGATACGTAGAATAATCAAGAATAAAAATAGAGAAAGAATTTGAAAATAATTATAAGAGTCAAATTTTATCTTATTAATCCTTCAATTTACATTTAATTTTACCCAAAATTGGTTTTGCAACTATAAAAGTTTTATTTTGCAATCATAAACGATTATTTTAAATTATAGTTAAATTGTTTAGCTATAAGTTGTTGTGTGTGTTTAAACGCAAATTAACCCGTTAAGAATACAATAAAATGTAAATAGTGTATAAAATATCGTGAAAATCACAATCTCAAATCATAATTGCATAAAGAGAAACGCACCTCGTTAGGATAAAAAATTAAATTGGTCAAAATCGGACATTTTAAAATTTTCCGAAATTTAAGAGGGGAGAGGTGTTTGCAAAAATAGTTAACAAAATAGAATTATTGAAAGCATTGCATTCGCAAATCATTAACTATAAAGAATTATAAAACAGTTTTCAATTATATTTTGATTTGTAAATAAAAATCTGCAAACCCTATAATTTGCGTTTGATTATTTAAATTTTTATCTTATATTGCAAATAACAAATTTTAACAAATACTATAATTATCAGATATAATGTAAGATATATGTAAAAATTAAAGTGTGATATTAAATAAAGTTATGAGTATGTCGAATATCGAAGAAATTGTCTTAATTTTTAGTTATATATATCTAAACAATAACAAATTATAATGATTTTATTTGATTTCACTTTAATATACCAATTTGATAATGTTAATTGATTTTTCTTCTCTCCTTTAGAATATGCTATTTTGATTTGCATTTTGAGAATTTTTGCAAATTTGTGTGTTTGCGAATTTTTAATTACATTTGTAATCAGTTTTCAAACCATTTTAATTTTCCAAACTATGGAGGACACGATAGCAATTCGTCTNAAACTNTTCTTGGACAGCACCGGACTCNGTTCCACTCAATTCGCTGNTATNTNTGGTANTCNNCGTCCAAGTTTTTCTCAATTATTATCCGGTAGAAATAAGAAAGTTTCTGATGTTGTGCTCACTCAAATTCACAATACATTCCCCGATATATCAATGAATTGGCTGCTTTTTGGTGAAGGTCCCGTAAGAGTTTCAGCCGGATCTAAAGGGAAGGAGCAAGCAACATTTTCAGATAGTTCTTCCAAAATCCCTTCAGGAAATTCCACCAATGACCTTTTTTCACCATTTGACACTCCTGATAATGAAATTGATATGTCTGAGAATTCACCCGAGCCGATATCTACTACGAAATATAATCAAAATTTGAATCTCAAGGGCTTAAATCAAGGTGTAACTACCTCTCAACAATCAGGAAATAAAGATGTTGACTCAGAAATTAAAATATTAGATTTAAAGCGGCAAATAGAAAACTTGAAGGAAAATCCAAGAAAAGTGATTCAAATCACCATTTATTATGATGATTCCACTTTTGAGACTTTTGTTCCACGAAAGTAAAATGCCATTATTTCCATTTCCGGTTTATTCTTTTTAATTACATAAACAAAGTTGCATTTTTACATCAGTGCGTTTATTTTGATGCAGATTTTCTATTTCATTATCTCTCTCCATTATAGAGTAAGAATACAGGCAATAAACAGGGTTTGAAAAACGTTATTATATTTACGAAATAATGAATCTGATTAATCCGTTTTCAAGATAAATATGACGCTGTTTAATTCTTATTTGTGTCCTTATATAAAGAATATAGTTATAAAGCGGGGAATATTCTTACTTTTTTTGTGTGGTTGCATATCTGCTTTTGCTGCTGATTTAAAATTCACCGGCAATGCCCTACCTGTTTTAGAAGAGATGCCGGATAAATCTACCGGTTTGGATAAAATATATGTTTGTTATACCACCGATAATCTCCGCTTCTCCTATTCTTCCTCCAATCCTTCTCGAGTTAAGGTTTTTCGTTATAGTAATCTTGGTGGTGGTTTTGCTGAAGAGGTAAGAAATCTCTCGTATAGCTATGATGAGATTACAGTTAATAATATTGAAGGAAATAGCGGCTATATCATTGAAGAAAACGACAAACGCTATTATTATTGGATAGTCAATTATCTTCCTTACAGACTGAAACTGAATTCTGTTGGCTTAGCTCCCGAGGTGGATTGTGATGCCACTCTTTTGAATGTTTCCGGAGAAGGCGCTGCTATATATTATTTCACCATTACAGGTGTACAGAAAGTGTTATCCAGAGAGATTACCGTATCATTCACTACTCAAGAATTGGATGAAGCATCGGGTAGTTTTAATCAAGTTGATACAAAGAAATATTTTGATTATCTATCTCCCACATTGCGTATTGTTCCTCCCGCATATTGTTCCACATATTTTGAGGTTGAGGGTGATAAATTTCTTAAACAATGGCATTGGGAAGAAAAAATAGAGAGTGAAGTTTTCTCACCCGTGGCAGTGTCATCTATCACTAAGGTTGAACAAGAAAATGCTTCCAATAAGTCAGATTCCTCTTCACGCGTAGATGAGGAAGATGATTCCACTGATTATACATCTATGGCAGATTCCTCCGGAGATTCTGAGGAAGAGGGAAGCAACGTAATAAGCAGCGGGGATGAGACATCTCTCGGTGGCTCGGCACCTGCCCATATATTTTTCTCAGCCACCACGACAGAGGGTGTCTTGCATAATGAATGGCAATACTCCCGCAATCCGGAATTTACAAATCCGGAATACCGATTTTATGTGAAAGATCTGGATTATACATTTAATGACGAGGGCACTTTCTATCTGCGTTATATAGGTAGCAATGCCGATGGTTCGTGTGAAACTATCAGCGACACTTATACTGTCACTATAGGTGCTTCGGAATTATTATGCCCCAATGCTTTCACTCCCGACGGAGATGGTATCAACGACAAATGGAAAGTGGCATATCGTTCATTATTGGAATTCAAATGCTGGATTTTCGACCGATACGGTGCTCAAATTTTTTATTTTGATGATCCAAATGAGGGTTGGGATGGTAAGCATCACGGAAAATTAGTAAAATCAGGTGTTTATTATTATGTCATTCAAGCTCAAGGAGCGGATGGTGTAAAATATAAGAAGAGTGGCGATATCAATATTATTCGCCATAAATATAATTCGGAATCGGGAAATTAACCCGGTATCTCGTGAAAAACTTTAACGGTTAGTATAACCAAATAAAAGGAGAAACAAAATTGAAAAACATAGATAAAGAGATTATTTCTGAAAATGAGAATCTTCAGAATCAGCAAAGTGTGCCCGATGTTTATTCTCAAACCGATGCTATAGAGGTTTACGGAGCGCGCGAACATAATTTAAAAAACATAAATGTCACTTTTCCCCATAATTCACTTTCCGTGATTACCGGATTGAGTGGGTGTGGAAAATCATCTCTCGCCTTTGACACAATCTTTGCTGAAGGTCAGAGACGCTATATCGAAACTTTTTCCTCTTATGCCCGCAATATGTTGGGCTCAATGGAGCGTCCGGATGTGGATAATATTACAGGATTAAGCCCGGTTATAAGCATTGAGCAGAAGACTGTAAATAAGAATCCCCGCTCCACAATAGGTACCACCACAGAAATCTACNATTTNTTCCGACTGTTGTATTCCCGCCTTGGAGAAGCANGGAGTNATCTGNGTGGCGAGCCGATGCAGAAATACACTANAGATAAAATTATCAATATAATTGCAGAAANATTTTCNGATAAAAAGATATATATATTAGCTCCCCTTGTCAATAATCGCAAGGGACACTATAAAGAACTTTTTGAAAATCTGCGGAAGAAAGGGTATCTGAGAGTGCGCGTGGATGGAGAGATGACCGAATTAACCTACGGTTTGAAGCTTGATCGCTATCGAAATCACAGTATAGAATTGGTAGTAGATCGTATTCGCGTAGACAAAAATGATTTGGAGCGATTGAAATCTACGGTTGATAATGCTCTTCGTCAGGGAAATAAGCAAATGATGGTGTTTGATGTAGATACCGATTCCATCACTCATTATTCGCAAGCACTCATGGATCCTACGACAGGTCTGTCTTATCCCGAGCCGGCTCCTCATGATTTCTCTTTCAACTCTCNTCAANGCGCTTGCAAATTATGNAGANGTCTNNGTAAGGTAAATATTGTAGATGAAAAGAAAGTTTTCCCCGATCCCTCCAAATCAATTTATGATGGAGGTATCGCCCCCCTTGGTAAATATCGTAATTCGCTTGTGTTTTGGCAAATAGAAGCAATCTGCAAGCTACATGATGTTACACTGAAAACACCGATTAAAGATCTCCCGCAGGAGGTGATAAATGATATTCTTANNGGCACTGATGTCAAACTCCACANCGAAAATAACACACTTTCCACGAGCCGCTATNATGNCGGGTATGACGGTCTGGTGAAATATATTGAGATGCAGCAAAGTGAAGAAGCAGGTAATGAAGCCAACAAATGGAGCGACCAATATTTTTCAGAAACCGTTTGTCCGGAATGTAGTGGTCAAAGATTGAATAAAATATCTCTGCATTTCTTTATTGACGGGAAAAATATAGCTGAAATTTCCGCAATGGATTTATCGGAATTGTATGATTGGACTATCGGGCTTGAAGACCGACTCGACCAATCAAAAAGAGCCGTAGCAGTAGAAATATTAAAGGAGATACGTTCGCGATTAAAGTTCTTGCTTGATGTCGGACTTGACTATCTTTCTCTTAACCGAGCCAGCAGCAGTTTGAGTGGAGGGGAGAGTCAGCGAATCCGCCTGGCAACCCAAATCGGATCGCAACTCGTAAATGTGCTTTATATTCTTGACGAACCCTCCATAGGCTTGCATCAACGCGATAACAATCGGCTTATCAACAGCCTTAAGAATCTTCGCGATGCAGGCAATAGTGTTATTGTGGTTGAGCACGATAAGGATATTATGAATCAGGCTGATTATCTTGTGGATATAGGTCCCGGAGCAGGTCAAAACGGAGGGGAAGTAATGTTTCAGGGAAGCCCTAAAGAGATTAAAGAGACTCATACGCTTACAGCGCAGTATCTTAGCGGAGAGAAAGAGATTCCGGTTCCGGAAGAGAGGCGTAAAGGGAATGGTAAGGAGTTGAAAATCATTGGAGCGAGTGGGCATAATCTAAAAAATGTAGATTTCACTCTACCTCTGGGAACATTTACTTGCGTGGCAGGGGTAAGCGGTAGCGGAAAATCTTCGTTGATAAACGCGACCCTTCAACCCATAATCAGTAAAAATCTTTATAAATCTCTGAAGAATCCTTTACCGTATAAGGAGATAAAAGGGATGGAGAATATAAATAAGATTGTTACTGTCGACCAATCTCCGTTGGGTAAATCACCACGCTCTAACCCTGCTACCTACACAGGCGTTTTTACCGACATACGCAAATTATTTTATGAATTGCCGGAATCAAAAATTCGCGGTTATAAGCCGGGAAGATTCTCCTTCAATGTTGCAGGTGGTCGTTGTGAAACATGCAAAGGAAACGGCTATCGCACAATTGAGATGAACTTTCTTCCCGATGTGTTGGTGCCTTGTGAAGAATGTCATGGCAAACGCTATAACCGTGAAACTCTTGAAGTTAGATATAAAGGGAAATCTATCTCTGATGTTTTGGAAATGACTGTTGATGAGTCAGTTAAGTTTTTTGAAAACATTCCAAATATCCTCAATAAAATCAAAGTCTTAAAGGAAATAGGCTTGGGTTATATAAAACTCGGTCAACCATCGAGCACACTGAGTGGAGGTGAGAATCAGCGTGTTAAATTGGCAACTGAATTGGCAAAGCGTGACACGGGAAGTACGTTATTTTTACTTGACGAACCGACTACGGGGTTGCATTTTGAAGATATCAGAGTATTGTTGAAAGTTATTAATAGACTTGTAGATAAAGGAAATACTGTCGTAGTAATTGAGCATAATTTGGACATAATCAAAAGTGCCGACTATGTAATTGATATGGGACCGGAAGGTGGCAAAAAAGGTGGAGAGATAATTGCAACGGGCACACCTGAAGATATAGCCCAATCCGGCAGCCCGACATCAGCATATCTGACGGAAGAATTAAAAATCTGATTGATGGAAGAATTAAAATTCTGAATGATTGAAGAATTAAAAATATAATTACGATAGTAAATTAATTACACGATAGTATTTATATTTCATATATACCAGCAACACATATCTCCACTACACATAATCATTATTATGTTAAATAGCATAATAATATATGCTCCATTCTTTTTTAATTTTATCTCTTATTATCTCTTATTATCTCTTATTATCTCTTATTATCTCTTATTATCTCTTATTATCTCTTATTATCTCTAAGTATCTCTAATTACCTATAATTACTTCTAACTATTAGGATGTGGTTAATTATTTCGAAATTTAGTTTATATATTATATTTAATTTTAAATATTTTATTTTTCTTATTTTTGTAGTTTAATTATCTGATACTCTGTCCGAACGAGAATTTTTGGAATCTTTATATTTTATTCACATGCACCGGTTTCACAGACACATTGCCTTCGTATATTGGAGGCTATGCGTTCTTCCTCCTCCACTTTGTCATCAACCTCAATAAATGCACACAGTAATCGGATATTATCTTGAATGTTGCCCGTGTCAGCGAAGCCGGAGCACAATCGAAGAACAATACCCACTGTAAAAAATTACTGGAAATANNAAAANNATCCTCGACTTTCAACTNAGTTTGAGAGNTTTNATTTTTATTTTCTGTAAATTTGCTGNTATAATCTTCAAAAATTATAATGATGGCAAAATTCAGCTTTATAATATTGGCAATTAGTATGTGTCTTGCTTCATGTTCGACACACAAACTGCCCGCTTTTTCAAATCAACAATGGCACGTGGATGCTTTT
>WFMC01000146.1 GCA_009177205.1 Bacteroidales bacterium | reverse complement strand
TAAAACTCCGTCAACATCAAAAACAAATCCTTTTATGTTATATTCTTTATCCAGTTTACTCATAACGTTTTAAGATATTTTCCGAAATCTTACGATATATTTCTGTAGTTTCAGGATAGTCATCAAGTTCATCCATGTGCTGATCAATGGTAGTATAATCTTTTCTTCGTGCCGGTCCCGTCATTGCTTCAAAAGGTTTCAAATCCTCCACTTTCTCAAATGTCTGTTTGATCAAAGGAATCAACAGTTTGAAATCCAAACCGGCGTCGCTTAATAATTCATCTGACAATCCAAATAAATAGTTGGTGAAATTACATGAAATCACTGCTGCAAGATGATATTTCTTTCTGATCTCGGTATTAGCACTCCTTACATTTTTTGAAATCCCTTCCATTAAAGAAATCAATGACGTCTCTATTTTGGGGTTCTCCCCTTCTATGAGAAATGGGATATCTGTATATTTCATTTCCACTCCTTTGGTGAAAGTTTGAAGCGGATATAACACAGCACAATTGATCTCTTCATTTGAAATAATTTTTCGCAGTTCCTTAAGAGGATAACAACCCGAAGTGTGGGCTACGACAAGACTTTTTTCAGAAGAATGAATATCGGCAATTTTTTTGGCAACACTTCCGATTTTATCATCCCTTACGCAGATCAGGCACAAGTCGCAATCAGATATTATATTCGCGGGATACTCCTCTTTCAGCAACTTTCTCGCGCTTAGATGTTTTATCGACGGATAAGAAGGTTTCAACATTTTAAATAGATGAGAACCTACATTTCCTTCTCCTATAATACTGATCTGCATTTTCTTTTGGCTTGTATTAACTTCATCGGCCGGAGTTATCACGCCCCGGCCGATGTTATAGTCATTTTAATCTTCAGAATTATTTTTCTTCTTCAATTGTCAAAGTAGTTACCGGAGTAGATGCATATTGCACCGCGGGTGATTCTGAACGGAATTTAGCCTCCCATCCGAGAGCAGAAGCACCTAAAACTGCAGCATCACTCTCCTTCAATTCAGAAAGGATAATCTTCGTTTTACCTCTGAATATGGGGAATAATGATTTCTCAAATGTTTCGCGAAGCGGCTTCAAAAGGAGGTCGCCACTCTTTGCCAATCCGCCGAAGAGTATAATCGCCTGAGGGCTTGAGAAAGCTACCATATCAGCCAATGCTTCGCCAAGAATTGTAGCTGTGTATTCAAAAATTTCTTTTGCTAATTTATCTCCTGCCACAGCAGCATCATACACATCTTTAGATGTAATCAATTCAATGTCAAGATTTCTGAGAGTTGAAGGATCTGTGCGAACTTCAAGAAACTCTCTTGCTGTGCGTGCAACGCCTGTTGCTGAGCAATATGCTTCCAGACAACCGGTTCTGCCACNACCACAAACTCTGCCANTATTTCTNTTCATNATANCNTGACCCAATTCGCCGGCGAAACCGTCATGACCATAANCTANCTGANCGTNCACAACAATNCCGGNTCCAACACCAGTACCGAGGGTAATCATGATAAAATCTTTCATGCCGCGAGCTGCGCCGTAGGTCATTTCTCCCAGAGCAGCTGCGTTTGCATCATTTGTTACTGCTACCGGTATTCCGCCAAATGCTTGGCTGACTTTCTCTGCCAATGGCAATATCCCTTTTCCCCAGGGAAGATTGGGAGTGTTTTGAATTTCACCGGTATAATAATTCGCGTTCGGNGCACCTATTCCTATGCCTTGAATTTCATTTTCTACATCATTCGCCTTGAGGAGTCTGACGATTTCATCATGTAGTTCAGCAATATAATCATCAAAATTGGCATGTTTCCTGGTTTTGATTGAATCACTTGCCACAACATGACCGCGGGCATCAACTATGCCGAAAACTGTGTTTGTTCCTCCTATATCAATTCCGAGAACGTAAGGTTTACTCATTTTTATTAAATTTTAAGGTATATGTTAGAATTTAGATTTTATCACATTCCCTCCCGGACTCTCCGGGATTCAAATATATATCCTATTTCCTGATTTACGAAGATATTACAAAGATATAAATTAATTCTGAATAACATGACAAATTGCTACAAAATTTAAAAAATTCATAATATCGCACGCACTGCGTGGGGTTGCAGACGTGGAACGTATCAAATTCACTACTCCGTCTCAAGCTCAGCACACCGGGTAATAATCCGGGACAAAGTATCCATATAAGCGACGCTGAGCTGTCAAGACATCAATAATAAGTAAACCTTACAATACTATTAATTGTTAAATTATTGTAAGATTTCTTGNAATAAACTAAACTTAATTATACTATGANTTTTANTAATTTCACTATTAAATCTCAGGAAATAGTGCAGAAGGCGATAGACCTTACCAAAGCTGCAGGTCAGCAACAGATTGAACCTTTACACATTCTGAAAGCAATGTTCTCTGAGAGTGAGTCTATACTCAACTTTATATTCAATAAGCTCGGAGTCAGCATGTCGATAGTAGCGCAAGCTGTAGATCGGGATATAGCTGTTCTACCGAAAGTTTCAGGTGGCGANGTGTTCCTTTCAAGAGAATCAAACGAGGCTATGCAAAAAGCCATTGATTTCTCTAAAAGCAATGGTGATGAATATGTGTCTGTCGAAGCCATGCTCGTTGGAATCCTTCGCACAAAATGCAAGGCTTCCCAACTCCTCAAAGATGCCGGAGTAACTGAAAAAGGTGTTGAAGCTGCAATCACGGAGTTGAGAAAAGGTAACAAAGTTAAAGACCAAAGTGCAGAGGAATCTTATCAAGCACTCTCTAAATATGCCATTAATCTCAACGACCGAGCCCGTGCCGGAAAATTAGACCCNGTGATCGGACGCGATGAAGAGATTCGCNGAGTCCTGCAGATTCTTTCACGTCGCTCAAAGAATAATCCGATGTTGGNCGGTGAGCCGGGCACCGGTAAAACTGCAATCGCCGAAGGTCTTGCTCANAGAATNGTANNGGGTGATGTGCCGGAAANTTTGAAATCTAAACAGATTTATTCGCTCGATATGGGAGCTTTGGTGGCAGGCGCCAAATATAAAGGTGAGTTTGAAGAGAGATTAAAAGCAATCGTAAATGAGGTGACTCAGAGTGATGGAGAAATAATTCTCTTCATAGATGAAATTCATACACTCGTCGGAGCCGGTAAGGGTGAAGGGGCTATGGATGCGGCTAACATTCTCAAACCTGCCTTGGCGCGAGGAGAATTGCGCTCTATAGGCGCCACAACACTTGATGAATATCAAAAATATTTTGAAAAGGATAAAGCCCTTGAACGTCGTTTCCAAAAAGTAATGGTTGATGAACCGGATGAAATGGCAGCAATCTCTATTCTCCGTGGATTGAAAGAGAGATATGAAAATCATCATAAGGTTCGCATAATGGATGAAGCAATTATCGCTTCAGTTCAATTAAGCGTGCGCTATATTACCGACCGTTTCCTCCCCGACAAGGCTATTGACCTTATCGATGAAGCTGCTTCTAAGCTCCGCTTGGAAATNGACTCCATGCCTCAAGCACTTGATGAAGNATNGCGTAAAATCATGCANCTCGAAATTGAGCGTGAGGCTTTGAAAAGAGAGGGCAACGATTATAAGCTNAAGGAGATTGATGAAGATCTTNCGAATCTTCGTNAAACTGAAAAATCANTGAAGGCCANNTGGCAAGCTGAGAAAAATGAGATCAATAAGATTCAACAAAATAAGATTGATATAGAGCAGCTCAAGATAGAGGCTGACCGCGCCGAACGTGAAGGTGATTATGGCAAAGTGGCTGAAATCCGTTATAGCAAAATCAAGCAAAAAGAGGATGAGAATGTTGAAATCCAAGCACGCTTGAAAGAATTGCAGGGTGAAGGCGCCATGATTAAGGAGGAAGTGGATGCTGAAGATATCGCTGAAATTGTAAGCCGTTGGACCGGCATACCGGTTAAGAAGATGGCACAAAGCGAAAAAGAGAAACTGCTCCACCTCGAAGAGGAACTGCATCGTAGAGTAGTAGGTCAAGATGATGCAATCCGCGCAGTGTCAGATGCAGTGAGACGTTCTCGCGCCGGATTGAATGACCCCCGACGTCCAATTGGTTCATTTATCTTCCTCGGCACTACCGGTGTCGGTAAAACTGAACTTGCGAAGGCTCTCGCCGAATACCTCTTCGATGATGAAGATATGATGACACGTATTGACATGTCGGAATATATGGAGAAACACTCCGTCAGCAGACTTGTCGGAGCGCCTCCGGGATATGTTGGTTATGATGAAGGTGGACAATTGACCGAAGCCGTGCGTCGCAAACCTTATAGCGTCGTGCTCTTTGACGAAATTGAAAAAGCCAATCCGGATGTCTTCAATATCCTTCTGCAAGTGCTTGATGACGGACGTCTGACTGATAATAAGGGTCGCTTCATTAACTTTAAAAACACAATTATTATCATGACCTCGAATATGGGTTCGGATATAATTCGTGAGAAATTCCAAGGTTTCGCTGAAAAATCAGAAGAAGAGAAAGAGAATATAATATCTCAGACAAAACTGGATGTTATGGATAGACTCAAACAGATCATACGTCCTGAATTCCTGAACCGTATTGATGAAACAGTGATGTTCACCCCTCTTGACAAACATGACATTCAAAAAATCGTGGATATTCAAGTTAAGAGTGTTCAGAAAATGTTGGCTTCAAATGGTGTAACATTGGAGATTACAAAGCCGGCTCTCGAACTTCTCGCAGAAGATGGCTACGATCCGGAATTCGGTGCACGTCCCGTTAAGCGCACAATCCAACGTATGGTATTGAATCAGCTCTCTAAGGATATCCTTGCACAGAAAGTCGACAATTCACATCCTATTATTATCGACCGCAAAGGTGATGACCTTGTCTTCAGGAATTAAATATAATTAGTTAGGAATAAATTGTTATTCCTAATATCCCGATAAAAAAGATGCACTCGCTTAGGCGTGTGCATCTTTTTTACATCTCTATTGCAAGGCGGATGTTGAATTGTCGGCGGGTAAGATAGTTAGGCACGGCATACTGAATATCGTTAACATCCGTAACCCAATAATAACTGCTCACATTCGACATGTCAAAAAGATTGAAACAATCAAAACCGACAATTATACTCTTGAAATGCTTCCAGAAGTTATTAGGTCGGACTCCATCCTTCGGCGCACCAATAATCTGATAGCTTAGTCCTACATCAACCCTCTTATATGCCGGTGCCCTGAAGAATGACACATCACGCGTCACGTGTGGAGCAGTCATTGTCAAACCGTCGGAAAGGATTCCGCGCAATGAAAATCTGAGCTTTGGAAATTTCGGGAAATAATCGGTGAAATAAAGTCCGATGGAATATCTTTGATCGCTCGGCAAAGGGACCTTCTTCCCGTTGAGCGTTTGCTGAGTCTTNANCAAAGAAAATNTGAGCNAAGAGTCGGAACCNGGAACAAATTGCCCGAATAACTTGAAATCCAAGCCCATTATATAACCCTTCGAATCATTCTTACCGGAATAATTAATTTTCAGATTGTCATATTCGTAAGAAATCAATCGGGAAAGATTTTTATAATAAGCTTCCCCGGTCACTTTGAAGGGTCTCCCCATCATACGGAACGTGTAATCAGTGGCGAATATGAATTGTACGCTGAGGGGGGATTTAATATTTCTATTTAAAGTAATATTGGAGTTGCCGAGAGCATCAACCTGCGCCAGTCTATATTCCTTATAAAATGGAGATTGATAATACATTCCGAGAGCAAGGCGATAATTCCACCTGTTGTGTTCATTCGGCACCATATTGAAATTCACACGTGGAGAAACTAAAAATTCCTTGTTAAAATCCCAATAAGAGAATCGGATGCCTCCGTTTAGAGTCATGTAGAATTTAGGAGTGTCAAAATAAAGCGCATCTTCAACCCAGAAAGCAACTCGGTTGGTGGATATATCCTGTCGGGATGACAGATTATAAATCAGATGCACTCCCGGGGGCGTTGTCGGAAGTGAATATCCGGCGGAGTCACGCCATTCCCANTCTNTGGTGCGNTCGTGGAATTTTTCATTTTGATATATTATCNNGTAAGAGATATTATTTTTCTTAATCACTGATGTGCCTTTCAAAGCAAGTTGAAACACGGATGCACGCAAGCGGTTGCGTGAATGTTCCATATACTTTCCGACTCCCAATTCGCCGCCGATTCCTTCCTCTCCTCCCGTGCCCGCTTGATTGAGCCAATATTCGCCGGAGATGTCATAACTCACCAATTCGTTTGACAAGAAGCCGGCGATAGAAAAATCAAAAGTCGTGGCGCGATTAAGTTTATAAGAAGTAGTGAAACTTGCTAAATAGGTCTCAAACTTATCTTTTTCCTGACCATCGAAATATACTTTGAATTGCTTGGTGTCGGCGGATGTACCGAAAGAAGTCTCGCGGTCAACAGGCTTAAAATTATAATGATTTAGAGAGATATTGCCTAAAAGATTGAAAGATAATTTTTCAGTTGGCTTATATGTTATATTAGTCTGATAATCAAAATATAGCGGATCATATTCCCCTCTTGTTTCCAAAGATGAAAGAAGAGAATTATTCTTTTTTAATCTCAATCCGTGAAGTTGAGAAAACTTATTGGAAGACTGACCGAAAGTCAGGGAGCCTCCAATCAGAGAGAGAGCCAGACTCCCCTCCAATGCTTCGGGTTCGCGATAAGTTATATCAAGTGCCGATGACATTTTATCGGCATAACGCGCCGGGAAACCTCCCGTAGAGAAATTGATGTTATTCACCATGTCCGGGTTGATAATACTCAAGCCCTCCTGTTGGCCACTTCTGACAAGTTGAGGACGATAAATCTCAACCCCGTTTATATAGACCGAGTTTTCGTCAAACGAACCTCCTCTTACGGAATACTGGGAACTCATTTCATTGGAGGAATTTACACCAGCCATTGTCTGAAGCATAGCTTCTACAGAACCACCGGAAACATCGGGCGAGGTCTTAAAGCTCTCCTTATCAAATGATTGCATACCGTTTATATTCTTACGAAAACCGGTAACTTCCACCTCTGAAAGTTCAGTGGCTTCATTCGGCAATTTTACATTAAGTGTTACAGTACCTTTAGCGTCAATAAGTTTCCTTACCACATTTTTAAATCCGATGCACGAATATATAACTACCAAAGTATCTTTGGGTGCAACTGTAAGAGAATAATTACCTTTCAAGTCGGAATTAGTTCCGATAGATGTTCCACGGATTCTAATGGTAGCGAACTCCACCGGTTTTTCTTCTGTATCCATGACTTTACCTTCAATCCTGACATTCTCCGAGAATATCAGATTAAAAGAGCAAAGGAATATGCAACATATAAATAACAATCGCTTCATACCATAAAAAACGTGAGAATACACGGAATATTTTTCAGGAATTGGATTATAGCGGAAAAAAGAGTATATTTGCAAAAACGGTATAAAAATATTAGAATTTAAAATGGCACAAAAACCATCAATTCCCAAGGGAACACGCGACTTCTCGCCTGAAGAAATGGCAAGAAGAAATTATATATTTGACACTATCAGAGAAGCCTTCCGATTGTTTGGCTACAAACAGATTGAGACTCCCGCCATGGAAAATCTTTCTACCTTGATGGGGAAATACGGTGAAGAGGGTGATAAGCTTTTATTTAAAATTCTCAATTCCGGTGATTTCCTCAAAAATGTGTCCAAAGAAGATTTAGAAGCAGGCAATCTTGTCAGACTCACCAACGAATTGTGTGAGAAAGGATTGCGATATGATCTGACCGTTCCTTTCGCTCGATTCGTTGTGCAGCATCGTGCTGATTTATCAATGCCTTTCAAGCGTTTTCAGATTCAACCCGTTTGGAGAGCCGACCGTCCTCAAAAAGGACGTTATCGTGAATTTTATCAATGTGATGCTGACGTGGTAGGTTCCGATTCTCTCAATAACGAGATTGAATTACTCTCACTCATAGATTATGTGATGCAGAAACTCGGAATCAGTACCTGCATTAAAATTAATAATCGCAAGATTCTTGCCGGAATTGCGGAAGTAATAGGCGCGGAGGATAAATTGGTAGATATCACTGTGGCTATTGNCAAAANAGATAAANNAGGACNCGNAAATGTAAATGCCNAATTATTGGAAAAAGGNTTGAGTCCGCAGGCTATAGAAAAACTACAACCGATTCTGACACTTAGCGGCAGCAATGAAGAAAAGGTCAAGGTATTGTCTGAATTGTTGTCTACTTCAGAACAGGGGATGAAAGGTTTGGAGGAATTGCAGAAAGTTATTGATGGCATCAACTCACTCGAGCCGAATGCAGATATTGAATTTGACGTTTCATTGGCAAGAGGATTGAATTATTACACAGGGACTATTATTGAGGTTAAAGCTAAAGATGTGGAAATCGGTAGCATTACCGGAGGTGGTCGCTACGACAATCTCACCGGTGTCTTCGGAATGCCCGGTTTATCCGGTGTCGGAATATCTTTTGGTGCAGACCGAATATATGATGTCCTTAACCAATTGAATCTTTATCCGGCTGAAATTTCTGCATCCGTTAAAGTCCTATTCACTAATTTCGGAGAGCATGAAGCAGAACGTTCTTTGAAAATCATCTCAGCGTTACGCAAAAACGGCGTTNCTGNTCANCTATATCNGGANTNATCCANGATGAAAAAACAGATGGCTTNTGCTAATGCCGAACANANCCCGTTCGTAGCCATAATAGGTGAAGNGNAATTGANANCGGGTAAANTAAGCCTTAAAGATATGCATACAGGCGAACAAACCCTACTTACGGAAGAAGAATTGATTTTAAGATTAAAATGAAAGAATTAATATCCGAACAACTATTTTTGTTGCGTCAACCAAAGTTCCCTGAAAAGAGTCCTACCGATCCTTTCTATTTCAAATTGGCAAATCACCTTGCTGACATTATTAAGAAAGAGAATCTTTTGGCAGGATGGGAGGAAGTGTTATATGGAAGAGTCGCTTTGGGGCTAACCGGTTATTTTCAGGATATATTGACCGATAGTGGAATTTGGCGTTCATTTATCACCGAAAACGAAAGACTCTATGGTAAGTGGTTGCCTTTCTACGATTTGACCTCATCTTATATCCCTCATGAATTAAACGAAGAGGATGTACGTTTCCTGATATGGTATATACTCTGCATGAATTGCGAAGAGAAGCGAGTTTTTAATCCGCTTGACAAAGGTATAGCTAAAGCAGCAAAAATACTTCATGAAGAATTGGATAAAGTTTATGAAAATGAGGATACGCCGGAGCCGGAAGGGTTTTACATCTGGCGCGGACTTGATTTAAAAGATGCATCAGAAACAGATGAAGTATTTCGTTTCGGTCATTGGCTCTTCATGCACTGCTATCTGATGACTCCCGCTTTTGCGCTTACTCTTTCAGAATTATTGATGAATCCGGAATTAAAAAACGGTCATAATATGGAGTTGCTTCAAAAAACACTGGAAGATGCTATGATGGAGGAACCGACCGGCCCTCTTGCTCTTTTCATTCGCGAATGGGTTTATCTGATTCTGGAAGGGAAAATGCCCCCGATTNAGAAAANCACGGCTTCANTTGANGAACACCCTTATTACACTAAATTCGTTNAANCAANNNGAGGTAAAGTAATNCAANTCTTTTCAACATNCAAAGANCTTAATNACTTTTTNATNAANTCTTTANGTTGGAGNGAAGGTGAAAATCTTCCTACTTTGAAAAACAGCCGAAATTTCGTTTTGATGGTCAATAAGGAGAAAGGGATGTTGTGTGCTTCAAATGTTGCCGATTGCATCAAAATTGAAGGGAATCCGTGCTATGATGAAAAGGAAGCGAAAAAACACGCTATCGAACTTTTGACTATCAGAGGGAGATGTCCCGGCGACTTGCTTCACTATATTTTTGAGCACAAAGCTCTTCCTGATGCTTGTTTTCCCGGTACTGATGATTGCAAATTTGTAGAGGAAAATCAGGATTTTATTGCCAGATGCTATCTCCAAAAATATTATCTCGGAGATTGAGAGGAATTTAGGAATTAAACTCTCCGCTTCGCTAAGAGTGCACGCCACCAAAAACACGCTAAAATTAAAAATTTAGAATTAATAATTAAGAATATGTCAAAGAATATTTTTGTTCTTCTCGCAGGACTTTTTATAGTTGGAAATGCGGCGGTGGCTCAAACCACTAAAGAAGAGGTGCTTGAGGATCTCAATCGCACCGGTGGTGTCTATTATGCATACCCGGTGACAGAGAGTAAGAACACCCCGGCACCGAAAGGTTACAAACCATTTTATATGGCTCTCATTACGGTCGCNNCGGCTCCCGCTATCTGNTTTCAGATAATGATTATCAGTATGTAGCCAACCNTCTTCATAAAGCAAAAGAAGCNAATGCTTTGACTCCACTCGGTTTGGACGTCACCGACAGAGTGGATTCTCTTATGAAAGAGACTCACTTGAGAGGAGGCGATTTAACTCCGCTCGGCGTTCGCCAACATAAAGGGATTGCAGAGCGTATGTATAAAGCATATCCTGAAGTATTTAAAGGAGATAAAAATATTTCGGCAAAAAGCACTTTAGTGGTGCGCTGCGTTTTGTCAATGGATGCTTTCTGCGAGCGGCTCAAAGAGTTGAACCCCGCATTAAATATAGATAGAGAGTCCTCTCAAAGAAACATGTATTATTTGTGTAATCACTCTGACGAATCCAATAAATGGAGAGACGACAAGAGCAATTATAAAGAGGAATACAGAAAATTTGAAGAGAAATATACAAATCCCGAACGCTTGGTGGCATCTATCTTCTCCGACCCCAAATTCATTGCCAAAAACGTTAATCCCCATGATTTTATGTGGGGCATGTATTGGATAGCTTCCGGTATGCAGGATACTGAAACTCCCCTTTCGTTTTATGATGTCTTTACACCCGATGAATTATTCGATTTATGGCAATGCTTCAATTTTCGCTTTTACGCCAGCGATGGCAATTATCCCGGCAGCAACGGCTTGATAATTGCCAATGCCAAGCCTATTATCAAAAATATATTGGATTCTGCCGACAAAGCAGTCAATGGCAGCGATGAAGCTGCAACTCTCCGTTTCGGTCATGATGGAAATCTCATTCCTCTTGTGGCTCAGATGCATTTGGAAGATTGCGACTTGCAAGAGGAGAATCCGGAAAATTTCTATAAAGTATTTTCTGATTGGAAAATAGCTCCGATGGCAGGTAATTTCCAAATGATATTCTTCCGCGACCCTAAGAATCCGGAAAAAGAGGTGTTGGTGAAATTCATGTTGAATGAGGAGGAGAAAAGAATTCCGGTGGATACTGACACCTTCCCTTTCTATCCCTGGAGCAAAGTTCGCGAATATTACTCTGAAATAATTAAGAATTAATCTCGCCGCTTCGTTAAGCGAGCACGCCACCAAACATACGCGAAAATAATTAAGAGTTAAAAATTAAGAATAAGATTCTATAAAGGTTTCAAGAAAGATAGCCCCGACATGAGCGAATCATGTCGGGGTTAATCATATCTTATGAACTGCTCCAATTTATTGGAGCGTTTTTGTTATAGCTTTTAACCTGAGCTTCATGACTCCGAAGACTGCTTCGCCGAAAATTCCGGAATTCATCTTGCTTGTCCCCAACTGGCGGTTGACAAAAATTATAGGATATTCCACAACCTTAAATCCTAATTTCGAAGCTTTGAATTTCATCTCTATCTGGAAGGCATATCCCTTGAATTCAATTTTATCCAAATTGATGGTTTCAAGAACTCTCCTCCTGTAGCAAACAAAGCCTGCAGTGCTGTCGCGGAGTGTCATTCCGGTAATCATCCGAACGTAGGCGGATGCAAAATATGACATCAAAACTCTCCCCATCGGCCAATTCACTACATTCACTCCACTTATATATCTCGAACCGACACAAACATCGGCTCCTTCATCCTTACAAGTATGATATAAATGAGTCAAATCAGCCGGATTGTGAGAAAAATCCGCGTCCATTTCAATGATATATTGATAATCGCGTTTGAGTGCCCATTTAAATCCGTGAATATAAGCAGTTCCCAATCCCAATTTGCCGGAGCGCGTCTGAAGATGTACTCTGCCCGGATATTCCTCTATTTTTGCTCTTACTGCATCAGCGGTGCCGTCCGGAGAACCGTCATCTATCACCAACAAATCAAATTTGTCTGGCAATCCCATCACAGTGTCAATCATCTTTGAGATATTCTCTATCTCATTATATGTTGGAATGATAATCAAGACGTCGCTCATATTGAATTGTATGATAATGAATCATGCAAAAATACAAAAAACTTCAAATATAGGCAACATTAGATTTTTATTTCAGTGCATTTTTCCCGCCATATAGTCAAAACCACCGGTTTAAAAAACGACATTATATTTTTGCAGGATTTCCAGCGGATGATATGACTCCTTGGCACGCCTCAACCCTTCATCTCCCGAATCATCTTCGCGATTGATATATTCAATTTCCGGGTGCAACCGGAGCATTTCTTCTGCAAAACATTTGTTTATCATTTCAAATCCTCCTGCCACCTCTCTTGAGGCTTTCTCGATGTGAATAAAGAGTGTATCTCCCTTTATATCGCCGATTGTAAAGGCGAGAATCTTACCGGTGTTATCTCTCAATAACGCTCCTATAAGATTTTCGTCAGAGGATTTAATAATGTTGAGCATTTTGCGATTTAAGTTGCGTTCTATAATCGCCATTTCAGAATTATCTCCCTCGGAATCTATAATATCCCTAAAATCCATTATTTCATCCACATTTTCGCGAGTCAGTTTTTCAAATTTATAATCCTGATATTTATTAATGAATTGATTGACATGATTACGTTTTTTACTCATCTTCTTCCCGGAGAGTGTTGCCAGTGTCTGCGCTGAATAAAGATAGTCTCCCCAATCAGAGAGTTGCTCAATCTTTGAGGGTGATAAAAGTGTAATATCACCTATGGCATACTCCGGCACGGCACTCAGAATCAACGGAAGATTATGGCTCTTACAATACTCCTTCAAAACATTGACGCAAAGCGGAAGCGGAAGTTTGCCGACGGGTAAGGAGAAAGCTATTTTTGAAATATCACTCTCCACCCTCCCCTTAATGAAAAGAGTGTCGTTGACGATTGCAAATTCATAATGGAAATAATCAACCCACATCAAGAGTCCTCCGTAAGAAAAATCCGTGGTGCGACCCTTCTCTTCCTTCAGGATATTCCATATCCGTGGCATATCCTCAGGTGTGATTTTTCTAAATAAAAGTTTAGTTGCCAAAAATGCAGGATTTAAATCCTCATAATTTTTGAATGATATGGGATTCTTGATTTCCGGTGCTTTCAAAGCGATTGCCGGGGAGTATAAAGTAAAGTGAGTGTTCATAGTTGGGAATGTTTTTCAATATTATAACATTCAAACTGCGAAATAAGTTGAAAAAAATTTCACAAGAATTGAATTCCCTCTCCATTGTCAATTAAGAATTTCATTTCAAGAAAATCAAAAAGGCCATCCTTCGCAAGATAGCCTTTTCGTGATTCGTGCAGGATTCAAACCTGCAACCTTCTGATCCGTAGTCAGATGCTCTATTCAGTTGAGCTAACGAACCATTTAATTGTAAAATTAATCCTATGTGTACCGTATAACTATAAACAAGACATGTCATCACGACATTTGTGATTCGTGCAGGATTCAAACCTGCAACCTTCTGATCCGTAGTCAGATGCTCTATTCAGTTGAGCTAACGAACCGTACCTTCACGGGGCTCTCCCCCGCTTTTGCGAATGCAAAGTTACAATTATTTTTAATAATTTGCAAAAATTTTTTAATAAAATTTT
>WFMC01000198.1 GCA_009177205.1 Bacteroidales bacterium | reverse complement strand
AGGATATACGCTTTAAAATTGGTGGTTGCATTGCCATATCTGACCTGTGTCCTGAAACTTACTGTTTTTTGCTCCACATTGTCGAGATTAAGTTCGGGAGAAATAAGCCAGTCGATATAGGGACCGCCGGTGGCATTTCCATTATAGGCTGAAGTTGTGGCATAGGAGACTCCGTCATATTCATCCACAACGAAGNCTGCGAGCCANCCTCTTTCGGCATANATGCTCCAACCNCATTCTTTATAATAACTTATATCATGACTTGTGGAGAAATCGCAGAAATATTGGTCGGTGATTTTCTTCTCCGATTCCTCATACTTTCCTTTCGGACCCCAATTATATTCGTAGGTGCTTCTCAATCCGTAGACACCCATATATTTTGAGCCTGTTGTGCCGCGCAAACTCACTTGCTTGTTGAAATTCTCAGNATGCGCCTGGAGATTCACTGCGTTNCGGGTTGCACNATNCGGCAGCTGAACCGGCACACAATCGTCAAGGGAATAATTCATTTTTTCCCACANTTCNTTATCGTAAGGAATCTGCGCCNGTAGCACATTACTCTTTTGAGATGCCACTTTCTCGCCATCTCCCAATTCAGCGGCATTCATGCTGTTGGCAATATCCGAATTGATGCAGCNAACGAGATATCCCGTCACCCAGTTGCTCTCTCTCCCATTAGGCATGGTGCCGAGGTGAGCCTGCCAAGTCTGCATAGGGTCTTCCCATGTACCGGTGCCAATCCCCCAACTGTTACTTCCGGCATCGGAATTAGGCCAATTAGCCGGCACTTGCGCCAATTCTTCTTTACAGGATGTCAGAATGCCGACACCTGCAATTGTCATGATAAGCGCTAAAGATTTTATAACGGATTTCATATTGTTTGCTTTTTTATTTATCCTGTTTCAGACTCACTTTTTAGAAACGCACACCGAAATTGAAGAATACCTTAATTCCCTGTGCATACCAGTAACGGTTCGGGAATTTATTCAGGTTATAATCGGTATAGTCCATTTTGGATTCCTGGAAACCGCCGGTCTGAATATTTCGGTTGTTAAGAAGATTGTTGATATTCAGGTTGAAGTTAAATGTTGCTTTTCTTGTATAAATCACCTTACCTATTGATAAATTCATGACAAACGCATTCTTCAACTTCTCTTGTATGGCATATTCCTTTAGTTTTGCTTCATATTCTTCTACTGTAGTACAGAATTTCCAAAGACCGGGAAGTTCTTCATGACGAGTAGGAGCAAGGTCGACGTATGTATCACAGAGATAATTGGCATTAACTTCGAAAAACCAGTTTTTCGGCGCTGCGTAATTCACTGCCAATCCATAAGCCTGCTGGGGCGCGCTCCCTACATAATAATTCTTGAGATAAGTCTGACGCACCACATCTTCCATTGCGCCATTCTGAGCGGAACGCACTCCCATCGGATTATTCTTGTAAGTGTAACGTGAGAACGCCGCCACACCCCTTACGCTCAATCCGTTGATAATCTTATATTCCAATCCGAGTTCCACACCTTTATATTCTGTCTGAATCCCGGATAGTGTATATGTCATCATTGATGCGAGATCGTAGTCGTAGAAATAGCGTTGCGACATCCCGTCCCAAATTTCTGTCCAGAAGCCTGTCAGTGAGCCTCTGAATCGTGAATAATTCCATGTATATGAAATATCACCGGAAAGATATGTCTCAGCCTTTAAGTTACTTACGGCTTCATCCTTAATACGGGCGTTTACGTATGAGTTCTGGATCAACGGAGCGCGCTTGCCATATCCGACGTGTGCCACAAAGTAATTTCTGCCGTTTAATTTGTAGGTAGCACCTGCCTTGATACCGCCGGTTACGAAATTATGGCTCTTACCTTTCCCTAAAGAGGAATCCGGGAAACGTCCGTTTTGCATCTGTCCCTCTCTGACATAATTCAAATTGCTGATCTCTACCGCATAGTTGACATTCCAATGCTTGGTGTTCCATTCATTTTGCAGCCATGCATGAGCCTTTATAGCATGGATATTGTAGTTATATCCATAAATATCCCCTTCATATACGCGGCGATTGGGATATCTCAGGTCATTCTGAAGTTTATTCGGGTCTCCATTGAAATCGCGTTCAGAGAAATTATCCACGTCTCTCCAGAACTCACCGTCAAGAAGGTCTTTGACTGTCTGATAATAGTGAGCATTCGTGTAATTCAGGCTTACACCTCCCTGAAGGGTAAGAATATCGTTGAATCTATGATTCAGATATGAATTCAACATCCACACCATCTGGTCGGTGTGTTCATATTTCAGGATATAAGAAGATTGACCTCTCAGCTCATTGTCTCTGTCATAATATTGACGATTGAGCTGGTTGGCACGATATATACCGTCCCAATCTATCTGACGCACGCTCTCATTATTTTTCCATTGATCATAGACATATTCATATTGAGCCAACTGCGCCATGTAAAGTTGAGACTCCTGAGATAACGGGTCGTTAGGGTCATACACCGCATCGGGCAGAAAATATGACGGGAGATTTTTATAATAATTCGGTCGCGGGTCATTTGCCTGATACCAGTCAAACGAAGATTTAGCGTATGCGTTATGACGGAAAGCCACTGCTGTGTTTAAAGTAGTTCCCATCTTGGGTTTCCACAGCCAGTTTAACATCACCGACGGGTCGTATGTCTTGTAAACACGGTCTGAGCGCTTTTTGCCGTTGCAGTAACCCCAATCCGGATTATACAAATTTGTTCCTGCCAATTGATAAGCCTCCTCAGTGGCGGCGTTGTTGCCGGCACGCAATGTCGGAGAGCCCCAGGTTGTCAGGTTAAGACTGTGGCGATCGTTGAATACTTTTTGAACAGCAAATTGATAACCGATCGAGTTGTACCATGTTCCCGGCACAACTCCCTGATATGAGTAACGTCCGATTACTGATGCTGAAAAAGCCCATCCGCTTTTAGTCAGACCTGTGGAATATTGAAACATCGCTCTCCACTTGTAGTTGGAATTGGTGTAGCTCAGATTCACTCTGCATCCCGGAGCATATTGCGATGCGTAAGTAGTGAAGTTCTGCGAACCTCCGATAGAACCGAAGCCATAAGCGGCGGATGTAAGACCGATATCCGTGCTCTTATTGCGGAATGCACTTGAAGTCATACCTCCCAATCCGGAAAAGTTAAAGGCTCCGCGCATTAAANCGTTATATTCAACACCGTTGATGTATNCGTTTTGCCAATTTGAATCCAACCCACGCATTTTATAACGTGTAGTGCTGTTGAATTGATAAGATGCGGCTTGATAAAAGATATCATCCGTGGCGCCCTGAATGGTCCCGATGTTTTGAGAAGCACTCTCGTCATCTGCAATTTGCTCTTCATCGAAAATATAAGTATCCGAATTGAGCGCCTCTCCATCATAACCTGAAACTTTCATTTTCAGAGTTCCGAGCTGGGATACGAGATCTCTGATTATATCCACATCAAGATACAGGTCTTCATATCCGAATGCAATAATTTGCAACATATCCGATCCGGATTGCGCATTTGTGATTTGGAAATGACCCTCGGCGTCAGATGCCACCATTATGCCCTGATTATTCAGGAGAACATTAGCATCGCCGATAGGCTTCCCGGAGCGGTCGTCGACAATTGTGCCCTTGATGCCGGTCGGTGCTGCTGAAGCACTCAGCATAGCCACTCCACAAAAGAATAAAGATAATATTTTTCGCATATTGTTAAGTAGTTTTTCAAGTATGTGATTATTTCACCTCTNTAACGAGGAANNTCTCTGTGGGGAGGTGGTCGGAATATCCATTCGTCCATGCGCCGCCGGNGAANGTGCGATGCGGATAACCCTTGTATTGTCCATCCTGCTGCTTAAGGAATTCCTTGTTCAAGACCTCAGCCGAACGGAATTTCAATCCGCAGGCTCCTTCAAGAAGATTATAATTGATTATTATCTGGTCAAACAGATCCCATTGACCGCGATAGATGTATGAGCCGATGCCATCATCGAGTTTTTTCCAGAAAGGATTATAATATCCTCCCGGTTTGCAATCTTCCGGTTTTTTCGTTGCCCCGAGGGTTACGGCACATGACTTGTCGGAAGGATCATCATTGAGGTCACCCATGATAATTATCCCCATATTAGGGTCAACGGTCAGCAATGAGTCAGCGATTGAACGCGACAATTCTGCGGCTGCCTCACGCAGATAACTGCTCTGAGCCGAACCTCCGCGTCTTGAAGGCCAGTGGTTGACAATGATTCCGACACGCGAGCCTCCGAGAAGACCGACAACACACATTTGGTCACGTGTCTTGTAATATGGTTTGTCTGCAAATTTCAAGGTGTGATTGGTGACCCGTATCGGACGGAAAAATCTCGGGTTGTAAAGCAGACTTACATCCACTCCACGGTAATCGGGGCTGTCATGGTGAATAATCTGCAAATTCCAATCCTTAATTGCATCTTGCTTCACAAGGTCTTGAAGCACAGTGATATTTTCTATCTCACTGCAACCCAACACAGCGGGACCCATCGGGGTAGCTGTAGTGGTCATCTGAGAGATGGCGTATGAAAGATTTTTAAGTTTTGAACGATATTTATGTCCATCCCATTTATTTTTTCCTTCGGGAGAAAACTCAAGGTCATATTTACCATTATTGTTGATGGTGTCAAACAAATTTTCCAAATTATAGAATGCCACTCCAAACATCTGCATTCTCTTCTTGGCAGGTTCCTCTGCCGCCCCGGCATTTGCAGGAGAATATGCCATTACTCCGCCTAACAATCCAATCAGCGGAAGTAACATTCCNAATAATTTAATTCGTTTCATTGTCGGAATATATTAGAATGATGAAGAGTTTAGAAATATTTGGTTTCTNCACCTAAANTTGAAGTCAGAANGCTGTTGGCTAAGGAAGAAGCTCCGATTCTAAACAAGTCTTGGTTTAACCATTCATCGCCGAGAATCTCTTTCACCAGCGTATAATATTTTACGGCATCTTCAGAAGTGCGAATGCCGCCTGATGCCTTAAAGCCTACTTTTCTGCCGGTGATCCTATAATATTCCTTGATGCACTGACACATTACGTATGCCGCTTCCAGTGAAGCTCCGGGATATATCTTGCCGGTAGATGTCTTGAGGAAATCAGCCTCTGAATATAACGACAATATGGAAGCTTTCTTTATGTTTTCGGCTGTCTTCAACGCGCCAGTCTCAAGAATGACTTTCAAACGCGCATCTTTGGCAGTGTGTTTTAATTCTATAATTTCGTCGCATAAATCTTCATAATTGCCATCAAGAAACATTCCGACATTGAAAACTATATCAACTTCATTTGCTCCTCCGGCACACGCCAATGCAACGTCTGCCACCTTAACCGCCTGGAATGTCTGACTTGAAGGGAAACAACCTGCNACTACTGNTATGTCAACCCCGGGCACATCCANATGAGTCTTCACCACTTCTGCAAAATTNGNATATACACATATAGCAGCCACATTCTTCAATTGAGGATAATCATTGTCGAAGTCATTCANACGCTGAGTGAATTTNGCANCGNTGCTGACGGAATCTTCAGTAGATAATGTAGTTAAATCTATTGAACTCAGAAGAAATTTATATACTTCCGGTGAGGCATTTTCCGATGCCTTTTCTACAATTTTTTTTACTTCAGCCGCCACTAAAGCATCATCACTGATAACTTCGCTTTTGGCAATTACTTCATTATATTTATCCATGGTAATTTAGAATTATTATTGGCATATTTGTTTCCTAATCTGCAAATATATCTTAGATTTCCCAAATAATCAATTTTTTTCACACTTAATTTTTGGTTTTAATCATGTTGAAACGGTTTTTTATTAATTTTGTAATATCAGCTGAGGAATATTTTTCTTCATCAAACTTTTTTCACATCAAATTTCTGTAAATATGTTTATTTACAATATCACCTTTCTCGTTGAGAATAATAATGAGGCTGAGTTTTTGACCTGGATGCGCAATCATGCTCTGCTAACTCTTATCAATCCGGAATCTCCGGCTCGTTCTCCGCGCCTGACAAAGGTTGCGCAGGTGCCGGGCGATCCGGAATTTTCCGAACAGGCATGTACGTTTGCCCTTCAGACGGAGTTCTCCAATTTGCAGGACGCGGGAAAGTGGGCAGAGATCTACCTGCAACCTCTCTTAGGGGAATATTCACAAAAATTCGGAGCGGAACATGCTCTTTCTTTCTCCACAATTCTTGAAAGCATTGATTTATAAATTCTGTTTCGCCAAATGCCTGTCAACGATATAGTAAGAAAATACGAACGCATAATCATGGGCATCGATCCGGGCACAAACGTCATGGGATACGGAGTGCTTGGAGTCAATGGCAAGAAAACGGATGTGATTGTAATGGGGGTCATTAAACTTTCCAAATTCGACAGCCATTATTTACGATTACGCAGAATTTTTGAAAGGGTCACATCGCTTGTTGACCAATATCTACCGGATGAATTGGCTATTGAAGCTCCGTTTTTCGGCAAGAATGTGCAGTCTATGCTAAAACTGGGACGCGCGCAGGGAGTGGCAATGGCAGCGGTTTTAGCTCGCGATATACCGATTTCTGAATACGCCCCGCTCAGCATCAAGCAGGCGGTAACGGGGAGCGGTTCGGCTTCTAAAGAGCAGGTTGCCAATATGCTTAAACACATCCTTAATATTCCGGAAGAAAAAATGCCCTCTTTGCTTGATGCCACAGATGCACTGGCAGCTGCACTCACTCATTTTTACGAAACCGGCAAACCTGCAATAGCGAAGGGACCGTCAACATGGGCGAAATTTCTTGCTCAAAACCCCGACAGAATCGCCCCACGCCGCAATAAAAATTAAGATCAAGACATAAAAAAACGGTGCATTTTCGCAAATACACCGCCAAAACAAAATTATGAAAAACATTCAACGCTTGTGCTGCCGAGGCAGCACCTCACAAATTATAACCATTATTGAACGGATACCCCTTTCACAAGGGATGTGTTTTCAACCGGTCAATACCGATTATTTTTTGAGCCTCTTGTCGGATTCGAACCAACGACCCCGAGATTACAAATCACGTGCTCTGGCCAACTGAGCTAAAGAGGCAAGCGGATGAGCGATCTACATCGCACCGCTACGACCAAACACCCTTGCTTCGGTCAAGATCTGGGGGATTCAATGGGAGCTGGTCGTGTAGGACTCACCCGGTGCAAAGTTAAGCATTTTTTTTCATTCTGCAATATTTTTTTGTTTTTTTTATTTTTCTGTTTTTCATTTTGCCGTTTTTGCAAAAAGAAAAACAGACTGTCTGACGGGGTTCCCGGAGTTATTTCCTCAGGTTTTCCCAAAGTATTTACTAATTCTTAATTTTCCTGAGACGCAAGCGGTCGATCAACGCATGGTTAGTGTGTATATTCATGTTGCTGTCTTCTTCGCGATATTCAAGTTTTACCGTATGTTTCCCTTCGCTAAGATTCACTGCAACACCATTAGTCATGCCCCAATCACTCCAATTACCCACTCCGCGTGTAGGCAAAACAATCGTTCCGACCTTTTCACCATCTACAACCAGTGTACGGACAGCACACTTGTTTTCAGTATTAACCGGTCCGTTGCCATTAGCATAAATATAATCTATAGAATATCTTCCCGGCAATTCCACGTCAATATCAATCGTTAAAGGCTCGGATGATTTAGAAATTTCAGCAAACCCTTCTCCGGAATATCCTTCAATAGGAGATTCCGGCTGATAACTAACTTCTTCGGATTTCGGCTCTTTTATCAAATCTTGCGGCTTATATTCCTTTGATTTACTATTACTCAAAGGATAGGATGCGAAGGATTCCACACCCTCCCCGCTGACACCGATGACTTGCCAGACTCCTTCTTCGAGCAATGGGAGAGATGTGGCGCGGGTTCGCATATATTCTTTGCCATCTTTAAGAATCTTATATCCGGCAATATATTCGAGGGGATCCCATTGTAACTCTGATATACCTGTAGAGGGATTTAACTCAATCCTCACGACAGGTGTCCACGGAGCCTTACGATTCGGTTGGCGATTAATCTTCATTTCCGGAATCGGCTGATTATCCATTATGACTCGGATGGTATGACTACCCTTCAATTTTGAAGCGGGAATTACCTTATCGGGAGCAATTTTCTTACCGTCCAAATACAACTCAGCCACTTTTGAGCCAAATCCGGAAACCTCAATATCCAATTTGCCGTCTCTGTAAGGATAGTTTTCCAACTTTCTGTCTCCTGCAAATACTTCCGGCACAAACGGCTTTATCAGCATGCCATCTTTTTCATAATTTATACCGAAAAGGATTCTATTGGTAAAAGCCAGATTCCCACTCAGACACCACAACATATTAGATGAATTTAGTTCTGTGAAGTAATCACCATTGTCAAGATTCAGGTTCTCCTTATTGGTTGTAAAAAGCGCGGCAGGGCGGAAAATACTCCCTATAGATTCCACTACCCCGGCTTCATTTCCCGCCTTTGCCTGAGCCAATCCCCAATAGGCAGCCACAAAGGGCCACAAACCATTGTTGTGATACGACGGCATATCAGAAATCTGAGGATAGAAGACGGGGGCGCCGAAGGGAGTCACGGGATGCCCTTCCGACATTCTTTTTATTCTATCTTCAGAGGCTACATCATATAAAATCGCCATAGCGCTGCCAAGGGTTTCCGCACGAGGATTCAGAATCTTAAAATCTTTTCCGTAAGTGTACATTCCCCAATAGTCTTTATCCTCAATGTTAAACACTTCCTCCATGGCGGATGCCATGGCGTCAGCCTTATCAAGATAAGCCTTCGCTTCTTTCTTTTTCCCGAGCACATCTGCCATTTCCGAAGCGCATTTCAGGGCTGCTACATAAAGTGCATTTGTGCCCATTGCTTCACTCTGGGATATATCTACGGTCTGCATCCATTTCGGATAACTCTGTTCTCTCCAATCAATAAAGGAGGTCTCCCCCTTCACAAGTCCCGATTCACTGAAAATTGTTTTTTCATCTTTAGCCAGACTGCGCTCCACAATCGGATAGACTTTTTCGAGCCATTTTTTGTCACCCGTAACTTTATATAATTCCCATGCAGCCACAGTCCATATCATTCTGTCGGTTGAGACAGGCCAGGCACCTCCGCTTCCCGTGTCTTGAATNATCTGTCCTTCANNATNCACTNTCTTCATTAAAGAAATCATTNATGCCTCCNGCTNCNAAGCCGCCATNGANAGAATGATGGAATAACTGACATCACGGGTCCAGACTCCCGCCCATTCCTTACCCGTGCGCAGTGTTGTGTCGGGTTCCACAGCGTTTACCATCTCATCGAGCGCAAGATTATACACGGCTTGATGCAGAAGATTATCCGTATGAAGATTCGGATATGCCGACAGGTCATTCTTTTTATTCCATTCCTGCTCCACCGGCATAAAATAGCCGGGACGCCCTTTATAATTACTTTTTAAAGAATAGGGATTCTCAGCCCATGCCTTGAATTCATTTTGAAAAATAGTGTCTCCTTGCCAACGATAGGCTTCAGTTTGCACATATATCTTATCTTCAGCAGATATACCCGTACAAATGCCCGCAAGCAGGCACGTAAATAGAATCTTTTTCATGATATAACGGGAGTCGGTTTTTAAGATAGATTTTATCCGGGGGTGATTTTATTTCTTCGATCTTGATGTTTTATTTCTTTTGCTACGCGGAGTGTTACGCCCGTGGCTTTTGTTTCTCTCCTTACGGGGTTTGTTGGGATTCCCTTCATCGGATATTAATGCAAAATCAAGTTGCTTTCGGTCGAGATCAGCACGCGCCACCTGCACCTTCACCTTATCTCCGAGAGTATATTTATTATGATGTGCTCTGCCAATCAGACAGAAATTCTTTTCGTCTAATTCATAGTAATCATCATTCAAATCTCTTACAGGCACAAGTCCTTCACACATATTTTCATCCAATTCTACATAGAAGCCCCATTCTGTAACGCCGGAGATAACACCTTCGTAAATCTCACCCATACGGTCTTGCATAAATTCAACCTGCTTGTAGCGGATTGAGGCTCTCTCGGCATTTGATGCCAATTGCTCCATATCGGAGGAGTGGCGACATTGCTCTTCCAGTTTCTGCTTATCAACCGAGCGGGCTCCATCTGCATATTTGGCAAGCAAACGATGCACCATCATGTCCGGATACCGACGAATAGGAGAAGTGAAATGTGTATAATAATCCAAAGCCAACCCATAGTGACCCACATTGTCAGTGGTATAAGTTGCCTTTGCCATTGAGCGAATAGCCAACATTGACAGCATATTCTCTTCCCCTCTCCCTTTAACATCCTTCAACATGCGGTTAAGACTTTTGTTGACCTCCTTAGCCTTCCCTTCAGGATTAATCTTAAAGCCAAAGCGAGAAGCAATCTGGGCAAAGTTTTTGATTTTTTCCGGATCCGGATTATCATGTACCCTATATACAAAACTTTTTGCTTTTTTCCCACGGGGAACTTTCCCTATGGCTTCTGCAACAGTCAGATTGGCGAGCAACATAAACTCTTCGATGAGCTTATTGGCATCTTTTGATTCTTTGAAATAGACGCTGACGGGGCGTCCCTCTTTGTCTATGTCAAATCTCACTTCAGCGCGGTCGAATTCCAACGCGCCGGCAGCATATCTGCGTCTGCGCAATTCCTTTGCCAATGAATCTAAAACAAGAATCTCTTTGGCAAATTCCCCTTTTCCGGATTCGATTATTTCCTGAGCCTCCTCATAAGTGAATCGGCGATCGGATTTAATCACGGTCCTTCCGATTCTATAATTAATTACGTTGGCATGTTTATCCAATTCAAAAATTGCAGAAAAAGTCAGTTTCTCCTCATTAGGTCGCAACGAACATATTCCGTTTGATAAATGCTCCGGAAGCATCGGAATCGTACGATCCACAAGATATACACTCGTGGCGCGTTGACGCGCCTCTTTGTCAATAATTGAATTAGGAATGACGTAATGAGTCACATCGGCAATATGCACCCCCACTTCCCAATTTCCATTGGCAAGTTGACGAATACTCAACGCATCGTCAAAGTCCTTTGCATCGCGCGGGTCGATAGTGAAGGTTGTTACTTTTCTGAAGTCCTCGCGCTTCGCCACCTCCTCATCAGTGATGCCGGAATCAATCTTTGAAGCGAAATCTTCAACGTGCTGAGGATATTTATACGGCAATCCGAATTCTGCAAGAATAGCATGCATCTCTGCATTATTCTCACCTTTCTTACCGAGAATATCCACAATTTCTCCGCGCGGATTCATCTCATTGTCGGTCCATTGAGTGATTCGGGCAATTACCTTATCCCCGGTCTTTNCNCCNTTCAGTTTGCGACGGNGAATGANAATATCCGCTGCCAAAAATTTGGAATCTGTCACTACNGAGGCGTAATTTTTCTCCACATTCAGAGTTCCNATGAAGACCTGGTCGTTAACCTCAAGAATTTCCAAAACTTTGGCTTCAGTATCTTTTCCTGGCACAGCCGCGGAGATTTCAACTCTGACCTTGTCGCCGTTAAGCGCATGCATTGAATTACGCTCCGCTACATTTATCTGCTCTTCACCGTCATTGATGATTACGGCGTTCTTGCCGTTGGAGCGACGCACAAATATACCTTCCATTTCAGCTGCTCGCGCCGCAGAGGCTTTATACTTACCTAAACTTACCTCAATAATCTCTTCGGCAGCCACGAGGTCATCAAGCATATTGAGCACATCCAGTCGAGCGCTCTTATTGGTGATGTCAACACCGAATGCTATCTGTTTATAATTGAAGGATTGATTCTTATTTGAATCTAAAAAATTCAATATCTTTTCGCGAAGTTCATTTTTTTTCAATCTTCGTGAGGAAACTTTTTCTTTTGTTGTTGATGTATTTTTCATATTTATATTCTAATATTTCAGGTTATATGTAAATGTAAATTTAGTTGATTTCTCATCAACTATCTATTATATAACGTTATAGTATGGTCAATTTATTGCAATTATATTAATTTTTATCTCGCTGATGAAAGTAATCATATATGATTTGCGCTCTATGATTGCCCACAACATTTTGAATTTCAGACATTTCTGCCGATTTAACTCTCTTAAGGCTTTTGAAATGTTTCATTAATTTTGTCTGCGTTATATCTCCGACTCCGGGAATGGAATCGAGTTCTGACCTCACCTGACCTTTAGATCGGCGATCTCTGTGATGGGTTATTCCGAATCTGTGGGCTTCATCCCGAAGATGCTGAATGACTCTCAACGACCGCGATTTTTTATCAATGTATAAAGGCAGAGAATCCCCCGGGAAATAAATTTCCTCAAGTCTTTTAGCAATACCCACAAGGGCTACTTTTCCCCGGATTCCCATTTCTTCAAACGCCTCGACAGCGGCGCTCAATTGACCTTTCCCACCNTCCACAACTACCNACTGAGGCAACNCCTCACCCTCAGCCATCATTCGGGTGTAGCGACGATGCAAAACTTCCTTCATGGAGGCGAAATCATCCGGACCCTCTACGGTTTTTATTATGAAATGACGATAATCACGCTTGGATGGTTTACCATTTCTGAAAACAACACAACTTGACACCGGATTCGTGCCCTGAATATTGGAATTATCAAAACATTCAATGTGCACAGGATATTCCGATAATCTGAAATCCTGCTTCATCTGCTCCATTAATTCCCGGGTGCTTCTTTCCGGGTCAGTGCGGGAAATCATCTGTTCCCGGTCTTCCATATATTGTTTGGCATTTTTAAGCCCTACATCAAGAATCTTCTTTTTGTCGCCACGTTGCGGAATTATAAAATCCACACNNTCGANTTTTACATCCGGNAGAAACGGCACAATCACTTTCTCAAATTTTCTTTCAAACCTTTTTCCTATTTCGCTTATCGCCATCGAAAGAATTTCAGAGGCATCCTCTGCAAGCCTTTTGCGAAATTCAAGATTTACGCTCTGCACCACCGCTCCCTTATGAAGATGCATAAAACACACACATGCCGTGGTAGCATTATCAAAATATGCAAACATATCCAGATCCTCAACCTCTGAACGCGCAATCACAGATTTGGCATTATATTTTTTTACTGCTTCATATTTTTCCTTTACCACCTGCGCCTCTTCAAATTTCCATTTTTCCGACAATCGATTCATCTCGTTCATAAGATGATGTTCTAAAAGAAGGGTCTCCCCATTCAGAATCTGACTTACCTGAGAAATTATTGCATTATAATCCTCTTGATTTATCAATCCGTGGCATGGACCGCCGCATTTTTTAAGATGATAATCCAGACATAAGGAGAATCTATTTTTTGCAATCCCCTTTTCGTCAAGAGCATGTCGGCAAGAACGAATGGGGAAAATCTCACGTACCAATCCGAGCACTACCTTTGCGGATTGCAAATTGGAATATGGGCCATAATATTTCCCGGGAATATCTTTTGTGCGCGTCATGAAGACACGTGGAAAAGGCTCTTTCGTAACCACAATCCAGGGATAGGATTTATCATCTTTCAGCAACACATTGTAGCGCGGCTGATATTCCTTAATCATGGCGTTTTCCAAATGCAGTGCATCCTCTTCCGAACCGACAACAATGAAGCGCATATCCACGATGTTGCGAACAAGAAGATTTGTCCTGACAGCATCATGCCTGCGATTAAAATAAGAGGAAACGCGCCTTTTTAAGCGTTTTGCTTTACCTACATAAATAACCTGACCGTTCTTATCAAGATACATATAGACTCCCGGAGAATCAGGAAGGTCTAATATTTTTTTACGCAATTGAGCTCCGGGACGATTTTCACGCAAATCATCCGGAGTGCGGTCAGGAGTAATTTCCAATCCGAAACCACCCTTCTCATCAATTGTTCGCCCGAAGCCGGCGAGGATATTTTTCAAATTATTTTCTTCCATCTGCTGATAAGTAAACAAATGAAAAGCCTTAAAATCTTATTTTATGTTAAATTATTGTTTCTTGCCAATGGGGGATTCCAAAAAAACGAATGCGGGATAGTTTCACAGCTCCCCCGCACTCTAATTACAAAAATAAAATAAACTAAGAAAAATATCTAATTAATACTTCAATAGTGATGTAATTTCGCAATCCTTCGGAAGATTTTCCCTTCCATTAAGAGCAGTCAGTTCAACTATAAAATTTATATAAATTTTCTTCGGATTCATCGATTTTACGAGTTGATATGCCGCATTCATCGTACCTCCGGTTGCTAACAGGTCATCATGGAGCACCACAACATCATCCGTGGTTATAGCATCGCTATGCAACTCGATCGTATCCACGCCATATTCTTTTGCGTATGATGCTTTAATTGTAAACGAAGGCAATTTGCCCGGTTTGCGCGCCGGCACGAATCCGGCTCCCAACTCGTAAGCAAGAATACTTCCTCCGATGAAACCGCGACTTTCTATCCCCACAACCTTGGTCACCCCCTTTTCCTTGTAAAGTTCCGCCATGGCTTCACTCATCACATGGAGAGCCTCGCCATTCTTAATCATTGTTGTCAGATCTCTGAAAATAATCCCTTTTGAAGGGAAATCAGGCACATCGCGAATCGTAGCCTTTAATTCTTCAAGTAACATAATATTTTATTGAGTTTAATTAAATAATTCCGATTTCATCGAAGAATATTGCAAAATAGTCTTCTCAATTATTAAATTTCAGTAGATTGAATAATGATTGTTCCACGTGGAACATTATCTATTGTGTAACATTAATAAAATATTAATGTCTGCTGGTGAGACGCCCGGAATGCGGGAAGCCTGTCCGATAGTCTGCGGCTTATGCAGGTTGAGTTTCTGTCTCCCCTCTGTGCTTATAGCCTTAATCGCATCATAATCCAAATCTGAACGCAGTTTGATATTTTCAAGGCGCATGGTTTTTTCAGCAAGTTCTCTTTCGCGAAGAATATATCCTCCATACTTAACCAAAATTTCCGCAGCTTCTACGATCTCATCCCGTCGATTATACGGGAAAGATTTAATGAGTTTGGCAAGACGCGGAGAAATCTCCTGAAGCATCAATATATTCAATTGCGGTCTCTTCACGAGTTCCACCATTTTTAAGCCTGCGGTCAATTCGGAAGTTGAGTGAGAAATCAACCATTCATTAACTTTATCGGAAGGACTCACCTTCTCTTTTTCNAAGAANTCNATTNAGGAATCTCTCATCACCTTCTTCTCAAGCATAGCGNCNTACCGATAATCGGATNCAAGTCCAATTTGATATCCNATAGGCNNGAGACGNANATCNGCATCATNCTGGCGCNACAATATTCGGTATTCAGCGCGCGATGTAAACATTCGATATGGTTCATCAACACCTTTCATAACCAAATCATCTATCAACACACCGATATAGGCTTGGTCTCTATTCAATATCACAGGGCTTTCACCTTTAACAGAACGCGCCGCATTAATCCCGGCCATCAATCCCTGTGCGGCTGCTTCCTCATATCCGGTCGTACCGTTAACCTGACCCGCAAAATATAAACCGTCTACTCTTCTGGTTTCTAATGTGTGATTTAATTGGGTCGGGGGAAAATAATCATATTCTATCGCATATCCGGGGCGGTAAAAATGAATATTTCGCAACGCCGGAATCTGTTTTAGAGATTCTAATTGGACATCCCAGGGTAATGAACTTGAAAAGCCATTGATGTAGTATTCATCCGTTGTCTCACCCTCAGGCTCAAGAAATAATTGATGGCTTTCTTTGTCAGCGAAGGTAACTATCTTAGTCTCTATCGACGGGCAATAACGCGGACCTATGCTTGTGATATCACCATTGTATAATGGGGAATCCGACAAATTGTCATGTAATATTGAATGAGATTCCTGATTAGTATGTGTTATAAAGCAAGGGCGAACTTTCAATACTCTTCCGATATCCGGCAGAAATGAAAATTTATGAAAATCCCTTTGAGCAACATCTATTGAGTTATTATCTGATTTCTCAATCACTTCAATTTCATCATCCCCATCCTGTCTTTCACAAAGTGTAAAATCTATAGATTTGCCTGATACCCGGGCAGGGGTGCCGGTTTTCATTCTGTCAACCTCAAAACCGAGTGATGCCAACTGTTCGGTAAGCCCTACTGAGGAGGATTCAGAAATGCGTCCCCCTTTAACTTTAATAGGACCGAAGTGCATCAATCCGGACAAGAATGTGCCGGCAGTCAGGATAACTTTTTTCGCCTTAAACGTGATGCCCAAATCCGTAACAACTCCACTAACTTCATGTTTCGCATTAGACTTATCCCCTTCAGTCGGAGAAATAATCAACTGAGTGACCATTCCCTGAAACAATTCAAGATTCTGAGTAGAATCTAAAATTTTGCGCCATTCGTCAATGAATTTAGTGCGGTCGGATTGCACTCTCGGCGACCACACCGCAGGACCCTTGGAGCGATTCAACATGCGAAATTGGATAGCTGTCAGATCAGCAACAATGCCCGTTTTACCACCCAAAGCATCAATTTCTCTCACAATCTGACCTTTGGCAATTCCTCCGATGGCAGGATTACATGACATTNGANCCACACNATTCANATCGGATGTTATCAATAGNGTAGACACTCCCATATTNGCAGCNNCAACGGNTGCTTNACATNCNGCNTGTCCGGCACCAATCACTATGACATCATAATCAAATCTCATCGTATAACTTCAATGCGTCATTCTCTGCTTTTTCCATCTCCTCCCTTTCTCCGGGAGCCTTATCCTTAAGTCCACACAAATGCAGGACACCATGTGCGATAACCCTAAGCAATTCTCTGTCATAACTGACTCCCAATCCTTCGGCATTGGATTTGACAGTTTCAAGAGAAATCAACATATCGCCTCCTATTTTCTTTCCGAGAGTGTAATCAAAGGTAATAATGTCTGTGTAGTAATCATGTCCGAGAAATTCAAGATTGGCTTTCAAAATTATTTCGTCATTGCAAAAGCAATAACAAAGATTGCCGATTAATTTATCATAACCGGCAGCTACGGCTGTCAGCCATTTTGAAATACGCCCGGCGTCAATTTCGGGCATCTCAACTGAATCAACTTG
>WFMC01000142.1 GCA_009177205.1 Bacteroidales bacterium | reverse complement strand
AACCCTACTGATGGTGACTCACGACAGATATTTTCTGGATAAGATTTGCGATAAGATAATAGAGATTGATAGAGAAGAGATTTTCACCTATGATGGAAATTATGATTATTATCTTAAGAAGCGCCAGGAGCGACACGAAAACTTGTCTGCCGAGCTTTCAAAAGTNAAAAATCTTCTGCGCACAGAATTGNAATGGATGCGCAGGCAGCCTCAAGCGCGCGGCTCAAAGGCTAAATANCGTATCGATAACTTCTATNAACNCGAAAAGAAGAGTCATGTCAATCTTCAGGAACGTCAGGTAAAATTGAATGTAAATTCATCATATATCGGTTCCAAAATTTTTGAAGCTCACAATGTTTCCAAATCTTTTGGAGATTTGAAAATTCTCGATAACTGGAATTATATTTTTGCCAGATATGAGAAAGTAGGGATTGTCGGAGATAACGGAGTTGGTAAATCCACCTTTATCAAATTGCTTCAAGGGCTTATTTTTCCCGATAGCGGACACTTTGATATTGGTCAGACTGTCAGGTTCGGATATTATTCTCAGGAAGGAATGACCGACTTTGACGAGAGAAAGAAAGTAATAGATGCCGTAAGAGAGATTGCTGAAACCGTAAAAATTGATGATAAGACAACTCTGACTGCTTCTCAATTTCTATCCCATTTCCTTTTTACTCCGGCTACACAGCAGAAGTATATCTACAAACTTTCCGGAGGGGAAAGACGGAGATTATATCTTGCTACGGTCTTGATGAAGAATCCTAATTTTTTAATTCTTGACGAGCCTACGAATGATTTGGATATAGTTACCCTTACAATATTGGAAGATTATCTGATTAATTTCAAAGGATGTGTTATTATTATCAGTCACGATAGATTTTTTCTTGATCGCATCGTTGACCATCTTTTTGTGTTTAAGGGTGATGGGATTATAAAAGATTTCCCGGGCGATTATTCCACATATCGCCATTGCGTGAGACAGGAAGAAAAAGAAAAGAGAGCTTTAGAATCATCTGCAGATAAAACTTCATCTTCCGCTGCTTCCGTCAAACCTAAAACAGTAAAGAAACCGAAACTAACCTTTAAGCAAAAACAGGAAAAAGAGAGCTTGGAAAAAGAGATCCCGATTTTGGAAGAGGAGAAATCAGATCTGGAGCAAAGAATGTCGTCAGGAGAGATGAAGCCTGATGAAATTATAGATGCGGGGGAGAAAATGGAGGAACTTATAAAACAAATAGACGCAAAAGAGATGCGCCTACTTGAACTTATGGAGATTGAAGAAGGATGAGACTCTTCAATCAATTAAAGAAAAATTTTCAATTTGAATTTATTCCATTGAATAATCCACACAAGCCCGATTCTCTTTGTGAGGACCCACAATGGAGGCAGCCGCAACGTGAGCAGGATGTTTTGCATATTCATCCACATCTGCAAGTGTTGGCACAACGGCAGTCAAAACAATATCCCAATCTTCATTCGGATTTTCATTCAACCCGACTTCCATTGACTTGAGGCACTCTATCTGTTGGGGAAGAGCTAAAAGAGCTTCTGCAAATTCCTTTGCGATTTTTTGACGAGTCTCTTTGTTACCCTTCAATTTAAACATTACGATATGCTTTACCATATTNTTTTATTATAAGTGTATATTTAACCGTTAAGAAAAAACTAATCAGGNTCTCCATACAGACGTTTGCGAGCTGCTTCAACCTTTTCGTCAGTGATATAATCATCATACTCCATCATCTTGTCAATGATGCCGTTGGGGGTTAATTCAATTATTCTGTTGCATACGGTCTGAATAAATTCATGGTCGTGAGAAGCCATGAGGATAACCCCTTTGAAATTTTGCAATGTATTGTTAAATGCTTGAATTGATTCCAAGTCGAGATGATTTGTAGGAGAGTCTAACACCAAAGTATTTGCATCAGTGAGCATCATGCGTGCTATCATGCAACGAATCTTTTCACCTCCCGACAGGACACTCGCTTTCTTCAAAACTTCTTCACCGCTGAAGAGCATTTTGCCAAGGAACCCTTTAAGATAAATCTCTGAAGAATCATTTGAGTATTGACATAGCCAGTCTACAAGATTAAGGTCAGTGTTGAAGAATTCGCTATTGTCAAGCGGAAGATAAGCGTGGGTTATGGTTTGTCCCCATTCATATTCTCCGGCATCCGGTTTGCGCTTGCCGTTGATAATCTCAAATAAGGCAGTCATTGCGCGAGGGTCGCGACTAAGGAACGCGACTTTATCTCCTTTCTCAATTTGAAAATTTACATCCTCAAACAGAACTTCTCCATCTACTGAAGCTTTNANACCCTTAACTTCCAATATTTTATTGCCAACCTCTCTGCAAGGAGTNAAGATAATACCCGGATAGCGACGTGANGAGGGTTGAATCTCCTCTACATTAAGCTTCTCCAGCNTCTTCTTTCTTGATGTTGTCTGCTTACTTTTTGCGACATTGGCACTGAAACGCTGAATGAACTCCAATAGTTCCTTACGTTTTTCTTCAGCCTTTTTATTAGCAGCTTGCTGCTGACGAAGAGCCAATTGAGAGGATTGATACCAGAAACTGTAGTTGCCGGCAAAGAGAGATATTTTATTATAGTCAATGTCAAGGGTGTGTGTGCTGACAGCGTCAAGGAAGTGACGGTCGTGGCTGACAACCAAGACAGTGTTTTCAAAATTTGAAAGATAATTTTCAAGCCATGCCACTGTTTCCAGGTCAAGGTCGTTGGTTGGCTCGTCAAGAAGCAGATTGTCGGGATTTCCAAACAACGCCTTAGCTAATAGCACGCGCACCTTTTCGTTGGCACTCATATCCTTCATGAGCATGTAATGGCGGTCTTCTTTAATTCCGAGTCCGCTAAGCAGTGCAGCGGCATCACTTTCGGCATTCCAACCTTCAAGTTCGGCAAATTTTTCTTCAAGTTCGGCAGCTCTGATGCCGTCTTCATCAGAAAAATCCTCCTTTGCATAAATAGCGTCTTTTTCTGTCTTTATATCCCATAGCACTGTGTGACCCCTTAAAACAGTTTCTATGACAGTACATTCGTCAAATTCAAAGTGGTCTTGCGACAAAACCGACAGGCGTTCTCCGGGACCGAAAGTGACGGTGCCGTGGGTGGGAGAAAGTTGGCCGGAAAGTATTCTCATTAAGGTGGATTTGCCGGCACCGTTCGCCCCGATTATTCCATAGCAATTTCCACGATTAAAAGTAAGATTGACATCCTGAAAAAGGGTTCTTTTACCGAATTGGATGCCGAGATTGTTAACTTGAATCATTCTACTCTAAATATCTGTTTTCACTGCAAAATTAATAATAAATGCGCATATAGCCAAAAAGGGGAGTAGATGAGCGAATTTCATGAATTATCGGGAGAGTAAAATTTGGAATTTGATAAACTGCAGAACAAAATAGCTTCTGATAATGTTAAAAATATATAAAAAGAGTAAAATATGAAGATATTACATAAATTATTGTTTGCAGGATTGGCGTTCAGTTGCTGCTCTGCCATGATGGTTTCTTGTAAAGATAAGGATGAGACGCCATTACCCGATATTTCAACTAAGACTTATACCGGAAATAATCTTGATTTATACTATAATGGTGAGCAATTGTCGGGCAAAACTTGCATTCTTAAAGTTTCAGACGGCAAAGCGGATCTTACCTTCAATTCCTCACTTGATTTATCACAGGTGTCAGGATTGGGTATGACTGAAAATTTAGTTTGCCCCGGAGTATTGCCCGGAAATTTGGATTTAAATATCAGTTCCCCGCTTGTTGCCGGCGACGGATGTTATAACATAGCGGGCTCGGGTGCCACAAGTGAGGTGGAATATAAATTTTCCGGGTCAATATATGAAGATAAACTCGTCTTCAATCTCTATGATTGCAAATTGAAGAATCAGGCATTGGCAGGTAAAGTATTCGTTCCATCTCCAATTGAGAAAAGCGGTTTGGAAATTACCTCGTTGCCATTCCATTTAGAATGGGAGTTAGACCCTGTCACGGGTATTGATATACCCTTGTCCGGTCTGCTGAAAACATTGGCGGTTGCTCCTATAATTCCGGTATATAATAATACGGCATATATGTCGGTCTCGCAGGCTTTGATATCTATTATAAAAACAATAGCGTTAACACCTTCAGGAAATATACCGGTAATGTATATTTCCACGCTTGGAGGTGCGGCACATTTGGCTACGACCACCGGTAACATGTTGCAATATACACCTACTCCTTCGGGAATTAAATTATATGTAAATCCCTTGGACTTATATGCACAATTCCTATTGGTGAAATCGAATAACAAGTATGATGAAAAATTTGATTTTGCCGAGATGTTGAAGAAGAGTCCTTCTTCAAAGGCAGATGCCGGATTGGAATCCGGAGGAGGAGAANTTGCAAAAGGTGAGGAATTATTACCCGCAGAAATTAAGAAAGCATTATTGCAAAGCCTATNGGAGACATTAGCGCCACAAATTGCAAATGGCATTCCCATGACACTCACACCAACATTAAATGGAGCAGATATTTATTTTGACACTCCTGCGAGTGTTAATTTCTTGGCATCAATAATGACTCATTTATTGGAGAATCCACAAGTGTCTGAAGCATTGCAATCTGTTATTGCGTCATTGGAATTACCCGGTTTGACCCCGGAGCAAGTCAATGCTATTCTTACGCAATTACCCACATTCCTTATAAATACGACCCGACTTGAATTAGGACTATCCCTTAGTTATTATGGGAAATAGGTAAAAGTTAAGAGTTAAGAGTTAAAAGTTAAAAATTTAAAGTTAGGCTTATCCTTTTGGCTTAGCATCTGCACCGCAAATGAAGCGCATGAGAAATAGTAATTAATTATTTATCGTATTTGGGTTATAAGGTACGTTGATGTTGGAGGTGTCGAAAACCCGACGTGCGGATTTTTCAAACATCAACCAGTGATTCTTCTCCCCTGAAGGAATCTTATCAGACATGCCTGAAGGTATTACCATATAATTGCTACCTTTTCCGGTCGGCTTAGCTGAATAAAAAATATCATACCACGCGTTTTTGAAATAAGGTTTCCCGTTTGCATCTCTTTCAAGGCGAACATTAACCAATGCTCCTCCGCGCGTGTCGGTAGTCTTCATATTGGAAATAAAATTCCCTAACGAATAGACGACTAAAACATTCTTATCCTCTTTCTCGTTTCTTTCAACTTTCATCGGTTGTATTACATGAGGATGCGACCCTATTATCAAATCAACCCCTTCGTTTTTGAGAAATTCGGCTATATCTCTTTGGTGTTGATTTTCATGGAGCACATATTCTACGCCCCAATGAATCGTTACACAAATGATTTCCGCACCTGCATCGCGTGTAGATTTAATCTCTTTACGCATTTTCTCCCGGTCGATATAAGCCACTTCCATACCATCGCGTGCGTTAATGCCGTTTGTGCCATAGGTATAGTTAAGAAATCCTATCTTAAAACCTTTTACGTCCTTGATGAAAGGTACCGATTTTTCACGCTCTGTCGCATCATAATATGTCCCTATATGGTCGACTCCCAAGTTATCCAAAACTTTGAGAGTTCTGCGAGCTGCTTTGTCGCCACTATCAAGGCAATGATTATTGGCAGTCAGAAACATGTCAAACCCGGCATCGCGCAATGCCTCAGCATAAGAATCAGGAGCGGAAAAACATGGATAGCCCCGATATTGAGGACCTCCGCCGAGGGGAACTTCAAGATTGCATACGGCATAGTCGGCTTCTGTTACAACCGGCGCGATATATTGGAAACATTTTGAATAATCATAACGCTTGCCATCTCCCTCAATTAAGGCTTGATCAAGTTGCCCCTGATGTTGCATGGCATCTCCCACAAACAATAAGTTGATACCCGGCTTTTCACCGGCAGAGGAATCTGCACCGACAATATAATTAAGTAGTGAAAAGAGAAGAATAGTCAGAAGGTGCATCATGAATAATTATGTGATAAAAGGTGTGATGGATTTTTGGGGTTATGAATCTGCTCTTATCAGGAGGGAAATTCCCTTTTTCTTGATGCCAAAGTATTTTTCATCAAAATGCAATTGGTCATAGGTCCGACTCCACCCGGCACAGGGGTAATCCATTCGCATTTAGGGCTAACATTTTCAAAATCCACATCTCCCGCCAATCGAGAACCGGATTTGCGAGAGGGGTCAGGAACTCTTGTTGTGCCAACATCAATAACAACGGCACCTTCTTTCACCATATCCTCTTTTACGAAGCCCGGAACGCCGAGTGCTGATACGATGATATCGGCAGTTAGACATATCTCTTTTATATTAGGAGTAGATGAATGACATACCGTTACCGTTGCATCACCGGGATTTGACTTTTGCATAAGCATTGTAGCCACGGGCTTTCCGACGATATTACTTCTTCCTAACACTACAACGTGTTTCCCTTTTGTGGGAATCTCATAACGTTTTAGAAGTTCGATTACTCCCGATGGTGTAGCAGGTTTAAAGGCAGGCAATCCGATAGCCAACCTCCCAACATTAATGGGGTGAAATCCATCAACATCTTTGTGATAATCAAGTGCTTCCGTGACTTTTTGTGAGTCAATATGACGAGGTAGAGGCAATTGGATTATAATACCATCAACCTCATCATCATTGTTTAGTTTATTTATAACTTCCAGAAGTTCTTTTTCTGAAATTGTATCTTCAAAACGGAGGTTGGTAGACTTAAAGCCTACCGCCAAACAATTCTTCTCTTTATTAGCAACGTAGGCTTCTGAGCCTCCATCGTGACCCACAATTACAGCCACCAAGTGAGGAGGGCGTTCCCCAGCTTTTACCATATTCTCAACCTCAAGAGCGATTTCATCCTTAAGGCGTTGAGCCATTAATTTTCCATCTATAATTTTCATAATCCTTTTAAGAATTAAGAGTTTAGAATTAAGAGTTTAGAATTAAGAGTTAGGAGTTAAGAGTTTGGAGTTAAGAATTAAAAATAATACCTCATACCTCATACCTAATACTATACCTACTTTATCACCTGACTTGTATAGGTGAATACCACCAGGGCTTTATCCGTATGAATTTCAGCCATTGCAGGGCGTTGCAAATAAGGTGTACAAGAGGTGATATAAACAGTAGAACCACCGTTGTAATTGTTGACAGATTCTGAATTTATTTCAACCGGAATGAGGGTGAAAGTAACATCTTCATCCGTTAGTTTAGACTCATTATCTTTCAAATTTACAATAAATTCGCGCATTGAAGCGAATTCATATCTTCCACGTTCAGAAGAATATTTCCCTCTGAAAGAGGTGATATTGTCAGGCACTTTGCCATTGGCAAAAAAATCCTCAATATCTTTTGTAAGCACCATCAACAGGTCAGGTGGAGGATTAATGCCATAATCGTTACTTATGGGAGAAGCCGGGAGAGTGAGAGTAAGGTTGTTGATAATTTTCAAATTGTCGGTTGAAGCCCAAAATTCTTCGAGTATCTTCCTGACGGGGAATTTGAAACTGACATGATAGCCGAGGGGAGCGGTAACAATCTTTTTGCCGTCTGAAATATTTTGGAGAAGTTGTTGAGACGGAGTATAATCAAAAATAGTGCTTGACAATACTTCCGGAGCGTTTGCCAAGAGACAGACTGAATCTTTCATTCTTACAGTTTTGCGCACGGAAACATCATTTTCCACTACATTGCGGGTGATGAAATAATGATAATAAAGTAGAACACGAGTAGAAAGAATATTTGCAATGGCACCCTTTCCGAAAGAGGGTTTGATGTAAAACCCGCGGAATTTCTCATTGAAAGTTTTGGGCCAAGCGAAAAGATCAGGATTATTCTTATACGCGTTAAAAAGTTCTTTGCCGGAGTTTTGTGGTAACTTCGCTGAAATAGTGAGATTGGTCAACTTTTGGAAAGCAGAATCAGAGAGAGCCAATCCGGAAAGAGTATAATTTCTTGTGGCGATAGGAGAAGAGGGATCATATTTGCCGTTGATAGGGAAATTGCTTTTTATATCATTGGGTAGCGGTTGAGTCAATTCAAACACCTGCAATTGTTGAGGTGCAAGAGTGTCGCCGATAATCAATTTCCTGGGTGCAGTGAGAAGGAGTTTCAAAGAGTCAACTCTATCCACAGTAATGGAATCCGGTATAGACAACTCTGAAGATGCGAGAAGTTGAGTGACGTAGGAAGCTGAGAGTTCCCCATATTCGGGCACATGAATATTGCCCAGGAGATTAGTTATTGAGCGCGAATCAATTTCGCGGGCATTAACGGTATTTGCATTTTCAAGCACAACTGAAGTGGAATCAACATTGATTTGCACATCACCCCTGAAGATAGATTCTCCGATAGAGCTTACTTCATCTTGGCATGCTGAAAATGCGAGAATACAAAAAGAAAATATGGAGATTATTCCTGCAAAACGCTTCATGATTTCAATATTCGAAAGAATTGATAAATATCAAATTTTATAATTCCTGATACAATTTCAAGAACGAATCAGCTCCCGAAAGAGCATCTTCCTTGAGAATGAAAGGTAAGTTTTTCTCTTTTACAAATTCAAGCAGTTCGGTATCAGGTGTGTCGGTGAGAAATACTACTGCGGAGGAGCACTCAATCGCCATTTTATGAAGAGTGTTTATGTCCGGCTCTTCCGATTTAAATTTTTCCACGAACTCCGAGGGGATATCATCATCAAGAAGTTTTTGGAAAAAATCAGGGTCTAACTTAGCCATTTCCGGATGGTGTGGTTCTACGCAATAAATTATTTTAGCATTTTGCCATAATCCTTCATCTGCGCTTTTCTTTCTCATATAAATTGGGTTCAATGCCGTAATCCAGCCTGAACATTGAATAATTTCCGGTTCCCAACGTAATTTTTTGACAGTCTCCATTGTGCCACGGGCAAAGTAAATTGCACGTTCATCATTATCGGGGCGATTCGAACCGAACACGTCAATATCATTGGAAGATTTCAAGAAATAATCATCATTATCAATGAAATAGACTTGAATTCTAACCGGCTGCATGGAAGCAACCTTAAGAATCAGCGGGTGATCATTGTTGTTGATAGCAATGTTGAGTCCGCTGAGACGGATAACCTCGTGCAATTGATTGCGGCGCTCGTTGACAGCACCGAATTTTGGCATAAATGTTCTGACATCAAAGCCTTTACCCGGAAGAAGCTGAGGTAAGGATCTTCCTAAAACAGACGCATCATTGGAGGGGAGATAAGGAGTTATTTCTTGAGAAACGAATAGTATTTTATTCTTTGCCATTTTATAAAAAAGTCTAAAGAATCCCGAAAAAACCAATTACCTAAGTGAATTTCGGTCTTAATTTGCAAAGATACAAAAAAATCACGAAAAATGCGTAATTCGGTCGTCAAAGGTTGGAAAAATCAATAAAATATCGAAGAAAGAATAAAAATAATGTGAATGAGGTGTTAAAGATGAGTTATAGATTNGATAAANNGTAAGNTTTTGTTANNTTTNCCTACTAATTGAGNCTGNAGNTAGNAGAAGATAAGAAAATCTCTGATAATCAGGACAAAAAGAAATATTATGCAAATAATTCGCAAAGTTGAGGAATTAATCAGCAAGGTAGGATTGGAGAAGCGCAATGGTCGTTCAATCGGCTTTGTGCCCACAATGGGTGCTTTGCATGAAGGGCATTTATCTTTGATACAGACCGCTGTTAAAGAGAATAACATTTCAGTCGTAAGTGTTTTCGTCAATCCGACTCAATTTAATAATCCACAAGACTTAGCCACATACCCTCGTGATGAGGAATCAGATATAAATTTATTGGCAAAAGCAGGAGTCGACATGGTGTTCCTTCCCACTGTCGAGGAGATGTATCCTCAGGGGACTGAAAGTGAAAAAGTGTATGAACTCGGCAGTGTAGCTGAAGTAATGGAGGGGAAATATCGTCCGGGACATTTTCAGGGGGTTGCCCAAGTTGTGAGTCGTCTTTTTGAAATTGTTAGACCCGACAGGGCATATTTCGGAGAAAAAGATTTCCAACAGATAGCCGTCATCAAAAGTATGGTGAGAAGTGAAGGCATAGATGTTGAAATTATCAATTGTCCTATTAAGAGAGCTCATGACGGACTGGCGTTATCTTCGAGAAATCAGCTTCTGAATGAAGAGCAAAGAAAGCATGCTCCGGAAATATATAAGATTTTGAAAGAGAGTGTAAAATATTCCGAGACACATTCAGTAAGTGAGACTCATCAAATGGTGGTGGATTTTCTTAACAATATTCCCGAAATGAAGGTGGAATATTTTGAGATTGTTGATGGCAGAACACTTTTGCCGGTTGAAGAATGGGAAGAATCGCCCGAGGTTGTAGGTTGCATTACTGTTTTCGACGGGAAGGTGAGACTTATAGATAATATCAGATATAAATAACTTGTAAGATAAATATTTCATAGAAGCCATGCTTATTGAAATGATGCAAGCGAAGATTCATCGCGTCACAGTGACCGAAGCGAATCTGAATTATATAGGTAGCATAACGATAGACTCAGCCTTGCTCAAGGCTTCCGGTATTCTACCTGGACAAAGAGTTTATGTCGTAAATAATAATAATGGAGAGAGATTAGACACATACGTTATAGCCGGCGAAGAGAATTCCGGAGTGATTTGTCTAAACGGAGCGGCTGCTCGTAAAGCCCAACCGGGAGACGTTATCATCATTATCTCTTATGTGCAATTAACTCCTGATGAGGCAAAAGACTTTAAGCCAACAGTCATATTTCCTGACACAAAGACAAATCGATTGTAAAGAGAAATATGATATCCATGCAATAAGTTTAAACTGAAAAATTAAATAAAGATATAAGAATGTTTGAATCATTATCCGAGAAACTTGAGAAATCATTTAAAATTCTCAAGGGTGAAGGGAAGATAACTGAAATTAACGTTGCACAGACAATGAAAGAGGTGCAACGTGCATTAATATCCGCTGACGTCAGTCATAAAATAGCCAAATCCTTCACTTCAAATGTAAAGCAGAAGGCGATGGGTCAAAACGTATTGACAGCCTTGAAGCCTAAAGAAGTGATGATGAAAATCGTCTATGACGAATTGGTGGAATTAATGGGAGGAGAAGCCGCTCCGCTGAATCTTGACGGTAAACCGGCAGTGATACTGATGTCCGGTTTGCAGGGATCCGGTAAGACTACTTTCTCCGGCAAATTGGCGAAATATCTCAGTTCAAAAGGTAAACGCCCGTTGCTTGTAGCGGATGACATATATCGTCCGGCTGCAATTGAGCAGTTGAAAATTCTTGGAGATTCAATCAATATACCGGTCTATTCCGAACCTGAAAATAAAGATGCTGTCAAGATTGCACAAAATGCAATTGCGCATGCAAAGGCTAATAATCAGGATGTCGTTATCATTGACACAGCCGGTCGCTTGGCAATAGACGAAGAGATGATGAATGAGATAGCCGGAATTAAGAAGGCAATCAACCCCAATGAGATTCTCTTCGTAGTGGATGCAATGACCGGTCAGGATGCGGTGAACACAGCGAAGGCTTTTAACGACCTGCTTGACTTCAACGGCGTTATCTTGACAAAACTTGACGGTGATACCAGAGGTGGCGCTGCTTTGACAATTCGTTCGGTGGTTGACAAACCGATTAAATTCGTTGGCACCGGTGAGAAACTTGCCGACCTTCAAGTCTTCAATCCGGAGGGTATGGCTGACCGAATTCTCGGACGAGGCGATTTGCGTGAGTTGGCAGCCAGAGCGCAGACAGTATATGATGAAGAGGAAGCAAAGGCACTCGAAGAGAAAATAAGACGCAACAAATTTGATTTTGAAGATTTCCAAAATCAGATTCAACAGATAAAGAGGATGGGTAATCTGAAGGATATCGCATCTATGATTCCGGGAGTAGGAAAAGCCATCAAAGATGTTGAGATCGGAGATGATGCTTTCAAAAGTATTGAAGCTATTATTGGATCAATGACTCCATACGAAAGAAAAAATCCCGACGNAATCAATGCGTCTCGCAGNGNCCGAANNGCANAAGGTAGCGGANCNACTTTGGTTGAGNTCNACANACTTCNTAAGCNATNCCAGGAGACAAAGAAGATGATGAATATGGCGACCAAGATGAATCCCAAAAAGATGATGGCTCAGATGAGACAGATGAAGCAAATGGGAAGGAAATTCTAAAAATCATAAGATATAGAATAAATAAAGAGACAGCCGAACATTGAATGTTTGTCTGTCTCTTAAATTTTGATCCAATCAAAAAGAGACAGTCTGAATCAAACATCAGGCTGTCTCTTTAATTCATTTATTTGTGTTTGTTTATCAGAAGGGGAAGTTCATGCCTAAGTTAACCTCAGCATTACTATTCAATGGGATACCTTGCTTGGCAAGTTTACCCATTGTGCGGTCCATTCCCAAGAAGAGATTGAAGCCTTTCACATTAAGGTTAACAAGCCAGCCGAAAGCAACTCCGTAGGTGCCGGCAGCAAAATTTGCGGAAGCTGAAAGGCATTTCACGGGACGAACGTTTGCTGAGAAACGGAAATCTGTCCAGGTGAAAGAGCCGTTGAACTTAGTTGTGTTCACCATGCCGAATGTCAAATTACGATAGTATGGCAACGTGTATTGCACACCCCAGTTGAGAGTTGCGCGAAGTCCGGTGGTGCGGCTTCCAGCCTTGCCGTCATCTTTAAGTTCGTAGAGTTTTGATAGATTGTCAGTGAATTTATCCCACTCTGATTTTTCGCCTTCGGGAAGGTCTTCCTTGCCGATTGTGAAAGTATAATCGGATGTTGAGACTTCGTGAGTGCNGTCGGAAGTAGCTTTAATGCCGTTGCTCCAAGAGATGAATCCGNGGTNAAGTAAAGCTAAAGAGAATTGGAAATCNCGCCATTTGTANGNTGCACCCAAGTCAAACCCGAGACCGAACCCGTTTACGCCGAAGCCATCCATTTCAAGTCCGTCAACATAATAATTATCATGCTTTTCGCTATATTTCTGCTTGAAGGATGCACCTTTGATGTTAGCCATCACTTCAGCGTTTGAAGTTATTCTCCATGTGTCTTCGCCGAGCACCATTTGCGCTTCATTCAAACGGGCATCTATATTGGCGAGACCGAGAAGGAACTTCACGGCTGCACCCACGCGCAATCCGGGCAATTGCTTAATATCACGAGNGTGATTAAGTTGAATCTTAGCGTATGCGTTTGCATTGAATCGTAGATTCTTAATGTCGTAAGTGTNATTGGTGATACCCTCTTTAGCCATGCGGAATACAGAGCCGGGGAGCATTATTTCTGCATCAGCCACAGCGCCTATTGTCACAGCGTTCATGCCTCCGAGAGCCTTAAATCCTACTGCCAATAGATCCATGTTCAATCCGAAGCCAACTCTATTCTTGTCATGAATCTTCTTAAGAGCCTCTTCTGTAGAAACATTTTCATTGGTGAAAAGAACTGTTTTATCTGTTCCGTTGATGTTTCTGTTGTAGAAGAGTGAAGATATGCCGGTATTACCGTGCATTCCGACATTCAAATTGCCCAAAACGGGCATAGCTACGAAATTGTTATTGTCAGTTGAAGCCATTGCCGGGTTGAGTTCGTAGCGATGGATATAATTTTCCAAAAAATAACCGGAATATGCTGCTTGACCGAAAGCAACGCCGGAAGCGGCGGTTGCGCAAATCAATGATAAAATATATTTATTCAGTTTCATACTTATAGTCTTAGTTATTAAAATATAATTATGATATTAAATCATGCATAATATAACGCTAAAGATTCAGAGTGTGTAAATTATCAATCATTATCTTTATCTTTATCGTCTTTTATAAGCATGAAGCCGTTGATTTTTGCCTTGATATTTTTAAGGGTCAAAGTCATATCGGGAGAAAGTGGAGTCGGATCTGATTCCTCTGACACTGCAGTAACTTCATAGAAGATGCCATCGATATTTGAAATGTATTCTTCATCGTCTGCCGGAGTGATGATGAAATTAACGGGAACATTGTCTTTACCGGCAGGAATAGTAACAGAATTTACCTTTCCAAGATGATTACCGTCTTCATCCATTAAGTATGCGGTGAGTTCCACGTCTAAGGGGATAGTAGAGGTAACGTTAGTGGTCAATTCCAACCTATCCACATTCAAATCTTTTAATTCATCAGAGTTCCACTCTGTTTCAGTGCCGCTGTAGAAAATCTTTGAGCCTGCAGATAAAGCAAGAGGTGCGCAGAATTCGTAAGAACCGGAAACGGCTGGAATTTCATATTCCTCTTTAGATTGTCCGGGTAATTGGAGAGGGAATTTTTTAGCAGGTTCTCCATAAACTCTCGGATCGGGAGAAGCGAAGGCAACTTTAATTGTTGACGGGATACCTTCTCCACTGAGTACATTTCCGAAATCGGGGAAGCTTACCGGAGTAGCACCTTTATAATCGGATACTAATAACGGAATATCATTTCCGGCGGGTGAAATTATAAAACGATTGACCTCTTTTGTGTCATCAACTTTGATTGGAGCCGGGAGCACGAGTGGAACGGAAGGAGTATTTTCACGCATCGGAGTGATTTGAAGACCTGTTTCACCCTTCATGCCATATTCATAACATGTGTTGTCGATAGTGATATATAATTGCGGATTCGCAATCTTTATATCCGTACCCGATTGTGTCAAGAATTTAGGAAGATTATTTAATTTTACATCTTCAAAATTTAATCCGTCAATCTTATAATCAATGTTACCGGTGAATTTAGCAATATTGAAAGCACCTAAAGTATAATCAAGAGTAACATCATAATAACTGGTGTTGAAATCCAAAGTCTTGGGAGTCATTAATAGAAGACCCGATTTAACGTCAATATTTCCATAATATTTGAATTTGCCACCTTCAATATTTTGTTCATCCTTGGGGATGTTGACCACTTGGGCGCGAAGAGTTAAATCCCAGGACTTCTCTGTTACGGGATAATTGCTCATGGTTACTAATCCGTTAGAGGGATTGTATTTGCCATAACCGGTTTTTCCATCCACCAAAACCTCAGCAGGAGTTTTACCATCTGCCATTGTCAACCCTGTCGGGAATTGAAGAGTCAGGTTGTCAAGATGAATGCTGCTCATAGAGTTAATCAAAGAATTAGGAAGTCCTAAAGAGATGGAGAACTCGATATATTCATTTCTTTTGCCTGAAGGAGTTTCAAGGCTGATAACCGATTTGACTTTATTATCAACATTAACAATGTTGTAATTAAAACTATTTTCTTTTGTTTCAAATTTATATTCCAACGGTTTGATTTGTCCCGGGACAACTGAAGGTGCTTTTGCTGCAGGCGCAAAATCAGATGTGGAGATTCTTACAGTTGAAGAACTGATCGTAGCCTCATTCACATGGAAACTGCTGATATGAATAGGGTCGGAATTGAAATTTCCGGAATTTTTGAAAACGTATGCATTTTTTCCGTTAATTTCCATTTCTTTAATGTTCTCGTCTTCTTTTACATCTATAATCTGATTTAATTTAATAGGATTAAGATTAANCGGCACAANGAGATCTTTAACATCAATACGAGAGCTGTAGTNAACGTTGCTCAAGNCATACTTGTCATCGNCACATCNNGNCAGCAGAGTTAATGCCGCTATTGGCAATAAAGCCGCTAATAATTTGCGTGTTGTCATTGTTTATGTGTTTATGATTAATAATTAAATATCAATTAGTGATTTTTTGTTGCCAACGCCAGGCATTACGCATGGTGTCGTCAATATCGGTTTGAGCTTTCCATCCGAGCACTTCATTGGCTTTCTTGGGATCTGCCCAGATTTTTTCAATATCACCTTCACGACGCGGACCGATTTTGAAAGGTACTTTAACTCCTGTTGAGCGTTCGAAAGATTCTATCAATTGCAATACGCTGAGACCGTTGCCTGTGCCTAAATTGAAAATTTCAAGAATGTCGGTGTCTTGATTTTCAAGCATGCGTTTCATGGCTATAACATGTGCCTTAGCCAAATCCACGACATCTATAAAGTCTCTGATACAACTTCCGTCAGGTGTTGAGTAGTCGTCTCCGAAGACGGTCAACTCTTTGCGAATACCTGCTGCTGTCTGAGTTAGATAAGGTATGAGGTTTTGTGGAACTCCGAGAGGAAGTTCTCCAATTTCTGCCGAAGGATGAGCGCCTACAGGATTAAAATATCTCAGGATTATACTTTTTATAGGGGCTCCGGCATATATAGTGTCAGTGATTATCTCCTCGGATATCTGTTTTGTGTTGCCGTAAGGGGAGGTAGCCGGTTTTATTGGAGCAGTCTCATCTATCGGGTTATTATCAGGCTCGCCATATACCGTGCAAGAACTTGAAAAGACAATCCCTTCAACTCCAAATTCAGGCATAAGTTCAAGTAAGTTGAGAAGCCCCACGAGATTATTCCGATAATAGAGCAAAGGTTTTTTTACAGATTCATTAACTGCTTTGGAAGCGGCAAAATTGATAATCCCTTTGATGCCGGGATAAGTTTCAAAAAGTTTTCGAAGAGTATTGATATCAGTAGTGTCCCCTTCAACAAAAGTTGGTCTTATACCGGTGATTCTTTCAATTCCGTCAAGAACGTTTATATTTGAATTGGAAAGATTGTCGATAATTACAACTTCATAGCCGGCTTGTTGAAGTTCCACAACAGTATGGGAGCCGATATAACCGGTTCCTCCGGTGACGAGAATTTTAATCATAACAATATTTAATATTAAAAAAGTTTTTCCGGGTAGACACCCTCATCAACTAATTTACGGAATTGATCGACAGTTGCCTGGCGGTCGGCTGCATAGGTAACTCCAAACCATTTTGAAGGTGTTTCCTTGACTGCCAAAGTCGCAGTGCCGTCTTTAATCATATCGTTTACGACAGTTGGAATATAGAATTCCGATTTCAATTCATCAGCATGAGACTTCAGGAATTCTATAAATTCCTTCTCTGAATAATCAAAATAATCGGGAGTGAAACCCCACATATTCATGGACACATTAGCGCCTTCCGGAAAATCAACCTCTTTATCATCAACAATCTGGATAAGTCTGCCATTTTTAAATTGAATTCCGTGACATTCATTGACATCCGTGAGCATACCATCTTTTGAAACTTGGCAGAGTCCTCGGCTCACCCCTCCATTTTCGCTGAGTGTGTTTTCAATCTTGAAACCAATCATGCAATATTCACCCTTCTTACCTTCCACCGATCGAAGGAAATCGGCGAGGATTTTGAAGCTTTCAGCTCCATAATAATCATCTGCATTTATGACGCCGAAAGGTTCGTGAATCACATCTTTTCCCATCAGGACGGCATGACCCGTGCCCCAAGGTTTTGAGCGTTCCTGATTGGGTTTGAAACCTTCAGGTAGATTATTTATATCTTGGAATACTACATCAACTTTTACGTGATTTTCATATTTAGAAATTATCTTTTCCTTGAATTCATCTTCAAAATCATGGCGAATTACAAAAACAATTTTGCCAAAACCGGCTCTGAGTGCATCATAGACACTATAATCCATTATTGTTTCGCCACCGGGACCGAGAGAATCAAGTTGCTTTAAACCACCATAGCGGCTACCCATTCCGGCAGCCAAAATAAAAAGAGTTGGTTTCATATTATTTATTAAAGTTTTTATTAAAAAATCTATTTCTTTTTTCTGATAAGTATCATAAGATTGATAAAAAAGTCAAACCACACGATTTTTGAATTAGCATTGCGGGAGATATCACGTTTTGCCTCATCTACCTCCTTTAAAAGATCTTCCACATTATCTGAATTGATAAAAGGCGCGAATTTTGAGGAGAACTCCGCTTCATCAGGAGTCATAACATTAAGTGGAGGAATGCATAGATTAGCTATGTAATTTTCGCGAATCATTCTTGCAAAATAATCCAAAAGACGCAACGCTTTCTCTCTGCCGAAATCCGCGATTTTTTCACTGAGAGGCTTTAAAACTCCGACTTTCTTTTGGAAAGCATTTCTCATTGACGATTTGAAAATATCACTGAATTCGCCGGTTTCCCCCTCTGTTGAAGCATATTGGAAAGCTCTGAGCAATGATCCTTCAGAAAGGTTTGCCAAAACTTCCGCAGAATCAGGAGAGATCCCTTTCTGCATTAGAGCAAATTTAACTTCGTCATTAGAAGGACGCTTCATTTCAATTCGTTGTAGGCGGGAATAGATAGTCGGGAGAATGGAGCCGGGATCATTGGAGACGCAAATAAAAATAGTGTCGGGATGAGGCTCTTCAATCGTCTTCAGCAATCGATTGGCTGCGTTCAGATTCATTTTTTCCGGAAGCCATATCACAAATACCTTGTATTTCGCGGAATAAGCTGACATTGAAGCGATGCGATTAATTTCCGACGCCTCTTCAATGTTTATAATAGGTTGGGAATTTCCGGCATTCATAAGAGCCATCCAAAAAGTGAAATCCATATAAGGGGATTCTGTCAAGAATCTTTTCCATTCCGCTGAATAGTCGGAAGAGAGGAGTTTATCTTTCGCTTTGGATTTATAAATTGGGAAAACATAGTGGATGTCAGGATGATTTAATGCATCAATTTGTCGACATGTAGGACATACGCCGCATGAATCACCATCTGAAGTGGGATTTTCACANTTCAAATAAGAAATGAAAGCCCGGGTAAGAAGAGTTTTACCAATGCCGGCAGGACCGGAAATCAAAAGGGCGTGAGGGATTCTGTCGGAACTGACCAGATTCCGAAGAATATTAACGCTGTCTTGATTACCTATTATATCAGCAAATTTCATCTATACTTCTTATAAAATACAAATTTAATGAAAATTGATAAATAACTCATATAGATGCTAAAAAAAGTTAAATATTAAAAGCAAAAAAGTGGGATGAAATTTGCAATTTTCTTTTCGGCTTCTTAATTTTGAGGTGTAGAGTAAAAATAAGATTTCAAACTATAATAATAGTTTGATATTGCGAATCATAAATATGACATGAATAAACTCGTGAAAANATNATTTATAATCGTCATCGTCCTCACCACCTTAAGTTGTTATGCAAGAGAAATCACCAAATTAGCCGATGATTGGGAATTTTCAAAAGGTTCCCTTCAGGATGTTAAGAAATGGGATCAGGTTAGAGTTCCACATGACTGGGCGATTTATGGTTCTTTCGATCGTGAAAATGATTTGCAGAGTGTCGCGATCGAACAGAACGGAGAAAAAGAATTAAGCATAAAAACTGGTCGCACCGGTGGGCTCCCTTTT
>WFMC01000176.1 GCA_009177205.1 Bacteroidales bacterium | reverse complement strand
GGAGAGGGTGCGCGTTGTGATTGCCTGTCTCATCAGGTTGTCTGCTTCCTACAGCTTGACGGCATATGGGTGGATACCGTGATTTTTAATGTATTGAAAAGGATCTTCTGCAGCCATCCGCGGGTCGTTGCCGGAATGNTGNAAGTAGANGGAAGCTCCATGGTCGATAAGCCNTAAATCTTTACCCCAAATCATCATATTCGGNNTTAATCGGGTTCGGTCTACNTTTGTAAGAAAGGCGTCAAGCCATAAAATNTTGGCAGCTGNCATGGGGTCAATCGNATTGACCGCAGGGTCGAACGTAGCTGCNTGGTTAAGGAAATGCAGTCCTACGTTCAGACCCTCGGAATTGCGCAGGAGTTCCTGCACTTCTTCATCCGGTTCCGTTATTCCGAAATAAGGGGAAAGATTTAATAATACTGTTTCGGGCACATTGAATTTAAAGGCTTTGGCGATCAACCCGCCTAATAACTCGGAGATAAGAGCCTTTTTGCCGTGACCTGCACCTCGAAGTTTCACTACGTATTTAAAGCCGTCATCGGCTTCTCCGAGCGCAGGCAATGACCCGCCCTCTCTCAAGGGGGTTATATATCGTATAAGATTTTGAGTGCGCAATTCCATTTCCTGAATTTTGAATTCACATTGATTATATTCTACAAATATATAACAAATCCTTGGGTCTTAATGGATAAAGCGGATATAAAAAAACTTCCGGAGGTTTCCGGAAGTCTTGTGGGTGATTACGGATTCGAACCGCAGACCCTCTGCTTGTAAGGCAGATGCTCTAAACCAGCTGAGCTAATCACCCGTTGCGAGTGCAAAGTTAATGCCAAATTTTCTATTCTCCAAATTTTTTTATGTAAATTTGTAAAAAATTCTTCATTTAAAATTTTTATTTTCAATTTGCTTGCAAATCTCCACAGATAAACAGGGTTAAATGCAAATTGAAAACGTTCCCATGTTATGGCATTAGAGAATATTAAAAATATTAATATAGAGGACTTTGAATATCCTCTTCCTCAGGATAAGATTGCCCTTCACCCTCTCGTTAAAAGGGATTCCTGCAAGTTGATTGTGAGGCATNNCGATNGANAGANTGANCATANNATTTTCACTGACCTCCCGAATTATATTTCGCCGGATGCTTTATTAATAAGCAACGAAACTCGCGTAATCAATGCGCGTATAGAATTTCATCGCGCTTCCGGGGCAAGAATAGAAATTTTTGTGCTCGAGCCTTTCAGTCCATCAGATTACGTTATCTCTTTTGCTCAAACTTCTGAATGTGTTTGGAGTTGTATGATTGGGAATCTTAAGAAATGGAAAGAGAGCCGGCTTGAAAAGCGTATTTCCATATCCGGAGAGAAAGCCCCGGTCACTCTTACGGCTGAATTGCTCCCATTAGAGGATAATGAAAGCCCGTCAGCTACCCGCAAAGTTAAATTCAGTTGGGATAATCAGAATGTAAGTTTCGCATCAGTGCTTGAAGCCGCCGGAGACATACCGATTCCTCCGTATCTCAACCGCGATTCGGAAGAATCGGATTTGGAAGATTATCAGACTGTATATTCGCGCGTGGAAGGTTCAGTTGCAGCTCCTACCGCCGGACTCCATTTCACTCCCGAATTATTCAATACCCTTAAAAATAAAGGGATAGAGGATAAAAAAGTTACGCTCCATGTCGGAGCCGGCACTTTTCAACCTGTCAAAAGCAAAACAATCGGCGAGCATCAGATGCACACGGAAATTATACATGTTGAATTGGATGTTATAGAGTCGATAATTCGCGCCATGGAAGAGAATAGACCGATTTATGCGGTTGGCACGACTTCTGTGCGCACGATAGAGTCTCTCCCCCATTTCGGGTATCTGGCATTATCGGAAGATGTCTCCGACATTGAAAAGATGCACATTCCTCAATGGATGGCTTATAATCCGGAACTGCAAAAGTTTGACACCTTGTCTCTTCTCAAGACGTTAAAAGAGAAATTGGAAAAAGCCGGTGCGGATGCTTTCTCCGGCTCCACGGCAATTATGATTGCTCCCGGCTTTGAATGGAGAATAATTGACGGAATGGTGACCAACTTCCACCAACCCCAATCCACCCTCCTTCTGCTTGTCAGCAGTTTTATGGATAGAAACAATAGAATAAAATTTGATGATTCGGAAGATGAAGATTCTCTTCCGAATTGGAGAATACTCTATAACGAAGCTCTGGCGAACAATTACAGATTCCTGAGTTATGGTGATGCCTGCCTATTACTGAACAGATGAAAAGAAATTTAATAATATCACACACCGGTGAGTTGCCCTCCGATACTTCTCCTGTGGAACTCCCTTTATCCAAGTCAATCGCCTTGAGGGTTTTGACTCTCAACGGAGTTTGCCGTGCGCAGGATGTAAATACAGCCATTATTCCCCGTCTTCCTGATTCCGAGGATGTGGAGGGAATGTTGCGTGCCATAAACTGTTTTGACAATCAATTGCAGAATGGGAGTGATTTTGCGGAGAAGAATGTTGTCTACATCGGAGAAGGGGGCGCTCCCATGCGTTTCTTCACCGCGTTAGCCGCATCCACCCCCGGCATTGACATGACTATAAGCACCTCAAGAGGTCTCAGCAAGCGACCGTTAAACATTCTTTTGGATGCTCTCAGAATATCCGGAGCAGATATTTCTTCATTAAGAAAACGAAATTGTCCTCCCTTCAGGATTGTAGGGGTGGAATTGGGTGCGGAGGAATTAATGTTAAATCCCGGAATCAGTTCGCAATTCATTTCCGCATTGATGATGACATCTCCGTTATGGCAAACGGGTCTGAAAATCCGTTTTGACGGTCATAAGCCTGTCTCGATGCCATATATAGAGATGACAAGGAGAATTATGGATCGCTTTTGTGTATCCCCGGAGATTGAGGAGAGTGAAAACGGGAGTATGAAGATTCACATTCCTCGCAAAAAGTGTAATGCCCCGTCATCATTCAAGATTGAACCCGACTGGAGTGCAGCCTCATATTTTTATGAATTGGCTGTATTGCTTCCCGGAAAAGAGATATTCCTGGCTGATTTAACTCCGGCAAATGAATCATTGCAAGGGGATGCGAGATGCGAAAAGATNNTTGAGTTNATAGGGGTTAAAACNNTGCGGAAAGTGTCGGGAGAAGNCGCATNGTANTGCGAGCCGGCGGCATTAACAGCTTTTATTGCTGAGGATAAAATTTTGGAACTTGATATGAATGACACTCCGGATATTGTGCCTGCCCTCACTGTGGCATTCTGTCTTGCGGGCGTTAAATTCAGATTCACCTCAGTCGGTCACCTTCGCCATAAAGAGACCGACCGTCTGGCAGCGTTGTCAGCCGANNTGGAAAAATTAGNGNATANGNTAGAAATTGCAGGNGAAACTCTCTANTGGCTNGGAGAAAAATGCGATAAAGAGGGTAAAATAAGAATCTCCACCTATTCTGACCATCGGATGGCAATGGCTTTCGCTCCGGCGGCAGTTAAGTTCCCCGGATTGACAATTGAAAATCCAAAAGTTGTAGGGAAATCATTTCCACGCTATTGGGAGATGCTTAAAAGATTGGGTTTTGAATTTACAGATAAAGAATAGAGAATGTTTGGATTTATGCAAAACGCCACGATCGGCGTAATTTTGATATCAATCGCATCAGCGCTTATAGGCACCTACATAGTTACTCGCCGTATGGTCTTCATATCCGGGGGTATAACTCACGCCTGTTTCGGCGGTTTGGGATTGGGATATTTTTTAGGCATATCTCCTATGTTCATGGCGGGAGTGTTTGCCGTAGGAGGTGCTTTGGGGGTTGACTGGATGTCGAAACATGGTGCGCGTAAAGATTCCGCCATTGCTGTGGTGTGGGCATTGGGTATGGCGTTGGGAATACTCTTTATTTTTCTGACGAGCGGTTATGTGCCGGAACTAAACACCTTCTTATTTGGAAATGTACTGACAATCACGCCGGGTGACTTGATTGAATTTTCCGTATTTACCGGTTTGCTGATTATTTTTTATATCATTTTTTATCCCCTGATTGTNGCCGTGNGTTTTGATGCCGACTTTGCCCGTACGCGCAATTTGCCGGTGAAATGGATAGATATGGCTATGACAGTGCTTNTGGCNNTGGGAANAGTGTTGACCATCCGCTTAATCGGCATTATGCTTCTGATGTCGCTCGTTTCTCTGCCGCAAATGATCTCCGAAAAATTCACAAGTAGATATTCAGCAATGCTCTTCCTTTCCGTTGTTATCGCTTGCATCGGTGGTCTGGGCGGACTTTGGATAGCCTATCTTATTTCCGTGCCGGCATCGGCAGCCATTGTACTTCTGTTAATTGCCGGGTATATAATTGCAAACCTAATTTCAAACTTATCCACGCGCCGGTCAATACAAAATTGAAATTGAGCAGCCGCTCGATACATATCTTATCTTATTTCAATTCGGAAGGAAGATATTCAAGATATAAATTTTTAATTATTCCGTTTTCCACGATGTATAATCGAGNCACTCCCGATTCGGCAAACATTGAATATATATCTTTTCTGCTTTCCGCAGCCACCGGCATTGTAAAATCATTATCAAGCCAATAATTCTCAATTGCCTCCCGGGAATCATCTCTTGAAATGCACAGAAATATGAAATCATCGCCTGAAGATTCGGCTGATTTAGTTCTGTAAGCACTCTCCATTCTCGGCAATTCCCGCTTGCAATCCGCACAATCAAGAGAGAAGAAAAGAATAGCGCCCTGTCTCCCGTTAAAACCGTCATTTGAGATTACCTCCCCGTTTGCAAGCTTAACAGAAAATTCAGGCAAGGACTCCCCTGCCTGCAAACCCTTTTCTTCCGGCTCGTCATCACGGATACACCCCGCCGAGCAGAGCAACAAAAGCCCTGCCGACAGAGTGCAAAAAATCTTAATATTTTTAATTCTTAAATTCTTCGGAGAAAACAACATTGTTGCGTTTCTGAATCAACCGGTCTAATTCCTTCAATGTGGCATCTGCTTCAGAAATACCTTCCCCTGCAGCTTTGACAGCACCCTTTCTCGCTTCTTCATAATTACCCTCAAAAGCTTCCAATACCGATGCGGCGTATTCGGCTTCCGCAGAATTTGCAACCCGGTTCAGGAGCATTCTGGCGCGTTTATAATCCCCTTCATTCATAGCTGAGTTTGCTGCATTCAAATTTGCCACATCGCTGTTGGGGTAATAAATCGCTGCCAATTCAAAAGCCCGGTCATATTCCTCGGAACCCACAGGATATGAATTGGCTGCGATGAAAAATTCATTAAGACTAAGATTTGAGGGTCGCTCGNTCATCACTTTTCTGATTTCATTCACATCCGCATAACTTCGGATCTCAAAGTCAATGGCATAGTTAGTGTGTCTGAGCCATGGANAAATATACTTCAGAAGATATGCATACGACTGAGGGAACAGGCGTTTCAACTCATCATTTTTCTTCTCTATAGGGATTGCGGTATTGTCAATAAATTTGAGGATTTCAGTGCGGTCCGGCAAAATGCCACCGGCAACAGAATCACGCAGACCTTCCCAGTCTTCCGGCACTGAATTAGTGTGAAATATAGATGCCGGGAAAGTGTATTGACCTTTGACATAATCCTTCACAGCCTCCGTTCTTTCCTTCGCCAATCTGACATTATTCAAATATGGACCCTCCGGAGAAGCAAAGCCGATCAGGGTTATGGATTTCACTGTAGCGTCAGGATTAAACTTCACTGAATCAATTGTGGAGGTAATCTTGCGAAGTTCCTGCGGATTATTCATATAATCAGGGTAAATCTCAGTCTTGTTCACCGGGAAATTAACGTAAGCTTTCCCCTCAATGCGGCGCATTTTTGAAGTTTCAGCAGTTGGCACCCGATAGTGAAATGACGGTGAATATACCGCGGGACGATAATCCACCGCGGCTACAGGAATCGTAACGTCGGGCAGCGTAGGCACTCCGCAACAACCNGCAGTGCGGTCAATCAANTCCAGTGTGCTGTANTCCATCCAGTCCTGCCACTCGGAGGAAGCCGCGTAGTTAAGAATATTCTTTTTGCCGCTCCTCAGTAAATTACCGGTCTGCTTCCCTTCGCGCTCAAGGTTATACCATGCGTTGCGTCCGGCAATTGTTATTGCGGGAAACTCAATGACATCATCCGAGGTTTGAGAACGCAACACGGGTGTCAATTCCACACGCTTATTGATTGAAAGGTGATAAGCGGCGGGATTGACCTTCATTGTCAAATTAATATTTTTCTCGCTGCGCTCGAGTGCCATGTCCGAGATGCCGTATTGAGCATTATTTTGAGCAGCCAAATCAAATGAAACGAAAGATGCAACTGCTGCAAGAAGAGTCATTAAAGATGATTTCAATATTTTCATAGTTTTTCTGCTGCTTAAAATAGATATTCCAGATTAACTCCAAGTCTCGTGAGCCCGAAATAATTATGGGGCTTGTGTGATGCTTTTTTTGTGCCGCATACGGCGCAGGGATATTCATCATATTTGGTGTACATCCACCCGATGCCTATGACAGCCTCGATATTCCAATGCTTGTGCACGGGCCAAGCATAACCATAGTCCACACCGGCTCCGGCAGCCCAACCCTGATAGCGATTATCTTTCAGATTTCTGAAGTTTGAGCCTAAGAAATTAAGAGGGATATCCAGATTGCCGAAATTATAGAAGCCTCCGATAGCGTGAAGTCCGATAAAATGTCCGGTAAATCTCTGGCAAAACCAATATCGCGCCTCCGGACGCACAAAAGCATGTTTCCATTTGCGCCCCTTTATTTGCCAGAAATTCACCTCTCCGGTCAGTTCGAGGGTCCACTTAGGTTTTAAGCCAATCTCTATTCCGAGGTTCGGACTGAGAGCAATGTCATTGATAAGATTGGTCTTTATAGCCACATTTTGAGCCTTTAATAAGGCGGGACTGCTGAATAATGCCATTAGACAGGCAATCCAAATCAGGGTTANTNTATTGGGTCTCATATTGAGAAAAATTAATNTTTTCATTTTGTANGTTCACGNATCGNNCTGACNGGGCGTGCCNTGGNCTTGCGTCCCTGGAAATATGATGTTATCACATATTTACTTCGGCTCTTATCCACATTTTCCGGATGAGCCGGATCGGAAATATACTGGGAGTCAATTCCAAATGCCATGCCATATCCGCTCGTNATTTTGANGGGGTCATATCCCCAAAGATAAACCACTGTCGGATTAAAGTTATCACCGCCCAAAANCCTTTCACCTTNCGGATTGGTCAGGGTGGGGTGGTTATCCGTATACCATCGGTTGCCTGTGCCTACAAGCCACACTGATGTTTCCGGTTTGCGCGTCTTATCTTTAGTCGTGCTGACAACAAAGGTATACGGGTCATCCTCATCATATATCATCCCTTGATAATGAATCAATGGCAAAGTGTTGTTGGTCTGATTGTTGGTAAAAACGCCGTCATTGTCAGTGCCGATAAAACGCAATACAAAGGCAGAGGGCACCATATATCCCGGTGGACACGGGTCATAGACAGTCTTAACTCCGAAGGTAGTTGATTCTCCACTATTCCAAAGATAGTCATAATGATAGCGCGACCAGTCATTGTCGTCGAGCCCCCCTTTGCAATAAAGCACATGAGGCTCCCGGATGGCTACATCCAGACTTACCGGNTNCGCNGCTTTCGTGNATTGCTTAACTCCGAAATTGCGTTTTACCATGTTCTCATGGTCGACAAATCCCACCATANGATCTTTTCGTCCCCATTGATAATATGTGTTATTGCCATAATAATAGACAATTCTTGATTCGGCTTGAATGATTGGCAATTCACACGTCAATCCCGTTGGGGTGCCGTCGGGATTTTTCTGCACATATTTCATTGTGGAATATCTCCCTAAATAGTCGATATCCTTCGGGTCACACCATCCCAGATTATAGGGTGCGATATAAAATTCGCCCCAATCCTCCGGGTTGATGTATTCGTTATTGAGCAGAAGGTCTCCCCTGTCACGCCATCCGCTGTCGGAGGCGACAAAAGGCACCACTCCCGATGAGCCGTCAAGAGCATCGCATTTCCCGGAGGTGTCCAGCCAATGTTCCGTTATCCAGATATGCCAGCTCCATGTAATGGTCCCTATGGAAGTATCCGGATTGTCATAAGCGGCTATCACTACATTCCCTTGTTGCAGATTATTCTTGTTCGCCCTGAAGACAATCATGTTTTTCCCATTAATCTNTCTGNCTTCCACGTCTGNAATGNTGTTATATACATCACTCCACACCACTTCGGCTCCCCGGCAATATGAATCCGCAATCCAGGAATCGCTGATTTTCTCCCCTNTGTGATTTACNANAGCAGCCCCGTTGAAAGCCGCCGGATACGGGTCAATATTGTTGGTGATGGAATTTCCATATACCATCGGGATGGAATACCATCCTTCGCGGTCGATCACATAGCAATTGGCAGTGTTCCGCATATTTCCGCCTGCTAAAGAGAGATCGAAAGGATTGGTGGCTGAATTTCCCGAATAGGGATCTTTATTCTGCATTGCCACATCTCCNGNCCAANNCGTTCGGATATGATGCTCCTTGAAGGTCAATATCCGTTGCTCGCCCCGTGTCAACGCATTTCCGTCACCTTTCAGTATATCCTGCGACAGAATCCATTCAGCAGCCGTCAAGGTATGGTCAGTTACAATCGTGCCGGCACCATCTTTCAGCACAGGGTCTCCATGCGATGCGGTCCAGGGAAGATTCTCGGTATAAGTCATATCATTTGCGCGATACCTGAAACTTCTGACATGGAAATAAGCTTCATCGCCATATTTATCATGACTGATATTAGACGGACTATACACATATATCTGGTCGCCATCCACATCATGAGCCCCGGAAGTGCTGCTGTGATTGCCGGTTGCCGACAGATGATATATCCAATTGCTCTTTGAAGTGGAGATTGTGTAAATATACTCGTGTCCGGGCTTCCATTCCCTCACGTTGTTGGCTATGATCTTCCCTTTCACGGTAATTGTGCCCGGAGTGGCGCCACTCCGTTTAAGAGTTACGATTATCTCAGCATCTTCCGGAATTTCCTGAGGAATCATCATAAAGGTCTTTTCGGGCATCTTGTTGTTTAAAATCTCATCTTTAGTGTCATCTGCCGGGTCGACGACTCTGTTTGACACTGCATAATTGAAATTTTGAGAATAGGTTTCTGTTCCGCTCTGTCCGCTCCATTCCACTTCCCCGATTCCTGTGGAAGGGTCGATTGTAAAAATGCAATTACCGGAAGACTTCACCCCGGCAATTTTTATATTCACTACTTCTCCACCCAACACATCGCGAATTGCAAACTTTATAGAGGAGAGCGCATGATGAAATTTCAGGGGGGCGCGTCCGTCAACGCTGTTTTTCTTATTGCATTCCGAGCCCGCGAGAAGCAGGTCGGGCTGGCTTTCGGCATCGCGGTCGGCAGCCCCTTTTTGAGCGGTATAAGAAAAAGAGATTCTATCTTCCGAAGTGGAAAAATCTTTCAATTTGTCGAATTGAGATGAAGGGGAAACTGCCTTGAACGCCAGCACATCCTGACCGGGCCAATATTGAGTGCGAGAAGTGAACCAGATATTATATTCAGGATTATTGCATTGCGTGTCGCTCCAATCGATATAAGTTGACGCGTCATCTGTCTTTCTTGCCATAACTTTAAAATTCCGGTGAAATTTATAAAGGTCTTCGGCAGAGATAATCTGATTTGATCGGGTCAAAGGTGTGGTTTCTCCTTCGCCGGCGAGGGTTTCACCCGGCTTGAAGCCGATGCGTGGAGATTCAAATGTATGGAGATAGAGCGTTGCGTTGTCATCCCCCTTTAACTCCAAAGGTCCGTATAAAGCCCGTTCCTCTCCCGAGCGGCTGTCGCAGGAGCCGACTGTCGCCACGGAGTAAGCCGCAAAACTCACTGCGTCGGGATTATTCAGTGTCGGGGAGGGTAATAAAGTCTCATCCCGACATGAGCTCATCAGGAGCGATGTCAGTGTCAGCAGACTGAATATATATTTATTAATATTGACTTTCATCATCATCATTCCAGTTCTATATGCACTTTTCCACCGAAAATCCATTCTTTAAAGGAGACTAAGAATTCCAATTTATCAAGCGAAATTACATATTTATAATCGTGATTTCTTACCAATCCCTCAAATGCTGAGGAATAATCCGGTTCTTTCCCGGCATAATCGCATAAATAAACCCTACCTTTCACAGGAGCCTCCAATTCCCTGACGCGAACCAATGTGATTTCAAAATACGGCGGGAGCCCCTTGTCATCCCGGCTCAATTTTGATTCCGGAAGATATAAAGTTACTTGTGAAGAGTTTAAGCCGAAATAATTGTTCGGAATTGAAGTGTCCCCCTCAGCAGGATTGAAACAATTCTCCATATACAATGCCGATGTAGATTTTGCGGTCAGGCATCCTTCCGGCTGACAATATCCGGTGGAGGCAAATTCCTGATAAGGGGTAGAGATGTCAATTATCTTGTAGTTATCCTTAATTTCGTCGGAGAGCTCAAAAGAAATTTTGGGAACAGACCTCAACAATTCGATATTCCCGATATCTACAGTCTCATTCGTATTTAAGGAGATATTTTTCACCGTAGTCGCTCCCCACATTGGAATCGCTCTTAATCCTATGACTTCGTCAATGTCAAAAGGATCCAAAGTTANGNGGGAGGCGGGGGTGGGATNAGGATAATTTGCAATCGCCACTATTCTCCCCGATAAAAGGTAGGTGCCCTGAGGGGNNGAGGTGATGTATTCATCACNTNAATTCAATTGCATCTGATATTGACGCACTCCGGATTCATTATTGATTAATTTTGGCGCGAGGGGATAGACATGGTTATCGGGTGTCAGGATATAGATATCTACATTTTTAATTACATTTTCAAAAGAAATGCCCTGTTCCTCCGGATAGGGGTCGCCCCATGTATCGCCTTGGCTTGCCCAGGGAGTTTCATTGGAAGGGGGAGCTGAAGCCACAAGAGTTACCGTTATATCACGAGTCTGCGACACCGGCTTTTCCGGCATCGTGAAATCCGGCGCTTCTTCAGCGACATTGCAAGCCGCCAAAAGCGTCAGACCGACCCATAATATGTAAAGATAACCCTTCACTAATACTTGATATTGTTGACTATCACATTATAATCCATAACATGGATATTCATTTTTACCCAATAATTATTCTCGTCAAGGAAGAATATCATATTATGTTGATATGCCCGGTCAAGATATTCTTGAGAACTCATATCAGAATAATAATCACTCTTCATAATGAGTAGATAATTATTCAGCGGTATGTCAGCCACAATCCTTCCGTCGGTTTTATTTACGATTCTCAAGCGCGGACCCGTACAAACCTCTTTATCCGTGTCTGAGATCCACTTCAGATGTGATTGAGCTATTAAGCGCGACAATGAAAATTCAGCGTATGCCACCTGCACCGGATCTCCGGGAGCTTTAGTATCTTCGCTGTTTGCGCTTTCGGGCAAGCCGTTAATTCCGGCAATGGCATTCCCTCTCGCCCATGGGGTATATGTGATTTCCTGATTCGGAATTATATTATTCTTATGGTCAAATTTTGTATTATCGTCAATGACTTCAAATTTGAAATCGTTATGGTCAACCGGAGTATTGTTTTGATGCTGAAGCACGATGCGCAAATGATTGGTGTTTCGCATCATTTTCATTTTTTCGTGGTCGTAGTCAGTCCCTTCGTGAACCATAAATTTCAAATAGCCGTGAAAATGGTCGTGTAAATGTGTCGTTGGAGGATTCTCGTGACTCCCGATATGGTCGGGGTTTGTCAACACTTCAAGGTCTTCGATTGTCTTTATATCCTCACTCTTTAATATCGTGGAAAAGGAAGCCTTTTCACATTCCATCCCGCCGTAGGCTACGGCTATATATTCCCCTGCAGGCAAATCAAAAATCATTCGCCAGTTTTCATCCTTCAAAACATCGGTTGTCTCTGTCCGGCGCTCCACTAAATTTCCGTCTGCGTCAAACAGGAATATTGTGAGACAATCCACTTGCGAAGAGAAGGAATTTATCCGTTCAAGGTTGTAGTCAAACACAAACTTCATTATTACTCCGCGGGGGCACTCCTGCAAATCGTCAAACACAGCCGAGCAGGATGAGAATCCAATTAATGCCGTCAGGATGATAGCCAAAGACATTATCTGAATTTTAACTCTTTTAATATAGGATATTTTCTTGTTAATCTTCATAACGTAAAATTTCAATGAAGTTCGGTTGGAATCTTTTTTTCAATATAATCAGATTCCGCAAATTTTAAGAAAAGTTCTGATGAGGGTGCCACGAGTTTTCTTGACACCCTCGTCAGACTTCAGAAAGTTATATAAGGTTCTTTTTGTCGGAAAATAACATTAGAATATGATGTCATTTACGCGAACAGTCCAGGGGAGCACGAGGCAGTTAACCGAGAAATAAGCATTCTCTTTCTCGTCCGGGTCATCCGGTTTTGAAGGAGCTTCGGGTTCACCCAGAGTGCCGCAGGCAGTTACTTTCAACTTGTAGACATTATTGCGAACGACGCCGAATTCGTTTTCACCCATCACAGAGGGTATACCGTTGGTATTGTGGCGGTTGTAATAGAAATAATACATTACATATTTTCCTTCGGCATTTGGCTCATAAGCTTTGAACCCGTAAAGTTCGTTGTCGTCAAGACCTTTGATAAGACTCTTTTTGGGGTCAGCGGTAGCCGGTACATTTTCAAATTGACTTACTTTTGCGAAATCGGCAGCCACTTCAGATTNAGGATATTTNCTTACNTAATCTTTCANTGNNTGGAAATNACCATANGTTACATTTTTGTGAAGATATACTGCATTGCCGTTCCAGCGAGTTTTGGAAATATCTGTTGTAGGAACGAATTCTCCTTTGAACACAACGCCGGTTGTGATACCGATTTTTTGCAGGGAAGCGGGTTTGCTTGCATCTGTATTTGCAGGGATTGTATTTTCAGAAGCGTATCTCCAGATGTGATAATCTGTTTCGCCGCCCCCTACAGGACTCCATTCAGGATTATCTTCCGGGCGGCTGTTCCAGTTTTTAAGCGAATACCATTTGAGGGAGTTATTGGTGGTGCCTGTTGTTGATAGTGGATTATTGATAAGATAGCTGAAGAAGTTATCTCCTACTTTGTCGCCGAGGGGAACTTGTTGTTTGAAGTTTCCGGTATTGTTACTTACAACAAAATCTTCCTCTTCTCTGCCGCTACAGATAGAGATTTTATCAGCATCCCAAGTCCAGACCGAACTTGTGCGGGGGAGATAGTAGAATTTTTTGGCGATGTTGAACATAGCCATATCTGTCAATTCCACAACGCCGATTTCTGTGTCGCCGTCAATGTCCTTGATTGCATATTTGTTTAAGCCTGCTTCAGTTGTAGTGGTCTGGAAGTCAAAGCGAGCAGCGGCACGCTTAACTTCTACAGTGCCGAGATGGAATGCGGATTGAGGGGTATTATGCTCGTTGATGAGTTTATCGCGAGTCGGAATCGGACCTGCTTCCACAATCTTCCAGTTGGTCATCAAGAAATTATCATCTTGCCACATCAAAGCGTCATCCTTTTTATCGACAGTTGCCATGATGTCGGTGAATTCCTTACCGTAATAGATGCTCTCGTCAAAGATGGTCAGGAGAGCCGGAGAGGGGTTGCAATAAGCAAAGACGTATATCTTTTCACTCTTAGTTTCCGTGCTTGGAATTGAAGAACCAGGAGTCTCTTTATCAAGGGGGTCGGGTTGAAGTTCGCTTGAAGAGAAGTTGAGCACATACTTCACTGTGTTTGTCGGCACGTCTGTGTAGTTGGGTTTAGCATCGGATTCAGCTTTTGTCAAGAATTTGTAAACGCCGTTTGCGTCTTTGGTAGCGAGCACAACGAGAACTTTGCCGACATTGTTTTCAGCCTTTTGACCAACCTCTTCGTTGATGTCAACGGNGCGGGATGCNCTCGGCAANCGCAGAGTAANACTTGCATACANANCTNTCTCATGGCTGACTGTCCCCTCATCTACCGGGGAATTTGAACTCAAAGGTTCCTCAGTGCTACATGCTGCAAAAAGCACGACGAGGAGTCCACTTAGAAGTGTTCCTAAATGTTTCATTTGTTTAAAAGTTTAGATTAATTATTGAATTGTTTATAATATTCAAAATATGAATTTGACCCGCAGTCGGGTGAATTTGAAGAGTTATTACAGATAAGATTGAGTCTTAAATTGCTCATATAAATCACTTTAATGCCAAAAGGCGCAATTTGAGAGTAGAGCCGCAAGTGGAATTGCAATAAATTTATATCAGATTTTAGGACTATAAGTTACAAATATAGCAAAAAAAATCAACAATGAAGAAAGAAAAGTAATTTTGCAGAGCGGCAAAGCAAGGCTTGTTCCTGAAAAAGGAGAGGTCGGCAGCCATAAAGACCACCGACCTCAGGGGATAGGATGGATTTGGGGAAGTAGCCCATAGCAGAGTCGAACTGCTCTTTAGAGAATGAAAATCTCTCGTCCTAACCGATAGACGAATGGGCCGGCATCACCGACATCTGAGATTCTTTATTTCCCTCTTCATCCTGTGTGGGGAAATATCTCATGAAGTCGATATTTTGTTCTCGCCCGTGAGGGCAATTTCTTTAGCCGAGTTTGTTGATGTGAAGTTGCATTCCGCTGCAAAGGTTTGCAGCTTTATTCTTAGAAATCACATTCTTGCGACCAAGACGTTGGAGCAAGGCGCTAACTTTATTGTATGCTGCCTCAGCTTCTGCCTTATCAGTCATTTTGCGTACATTGCGCACAGCGTTACGCGCTNTCTTTGCCCAATAGCGGNTNTCCAATCTTCTTTNTTCCGCCTGGCGAATTCTTTTTAATGATGANTTATGATNTGCCATNTTAAAAGTTAAATTTCTTTTTCCTNTCTATTTATAAAATTNGTANCCCNTAGCAGAGTCNAACTGCTCNTTANAGAATGAAAATCTCTCGTCCTAACCGATAGACGAATGGGCCACTTGAAGCAACTGCATCCGATAGCCGGCGCATTTTGCAAGCGCAAAGTTATATAACTTTTTTAAATCACGCAAATTTTTCGCAAATTTCTTCGATTTTTTTGTTAAATTTGTGTGTTTTTCCCTCTCCCTGCTACATAAACTACACTATTTAAGGAGCTATTTTTCTATTATCCCTTATTTCCTAATTGATTTTTATGATCAAGATTTTCTGCGTAAATACAAATTCCCATTTAGAAGTGGAAGGGGGAATCTCCCTTTTGCAACTTGCCCATATCCTGCGCGATTCTCTCCCCTCTTCTCCGGTATGCGCATTAGTCAATAATAAAGCCGAAGGACTATCCTACAACATCTACGCCCCCAAGAGAATTGAATTTCTTGATTTCTCTTCAGTGCCGGGAAGAAGGGTCTATACAAAATCCCTATGTATGATTCTATACCGGGCGGTCTCCGAGACTTTCCCGGAAACCCGATTGAAAATCGAACATTCAATCTCCGCCGGCTATCTGTGCCGACTCCTCGACAAGGCAGGCAATATTTTGGATATATCGCAAGAGGAACTCGATTCCCTCACATCTGTAATGAAGCGACTGGTGGAGGAAAATCACCCTTTCGAAAGTTGGGAAAGACCTACTGAGGAGGTCATTGAGATATTCAGGGAGCAGGGTCTTGACTCAAAAGTGAATCTGTTGAAGACTCTCAACCAACTTTACACCACATATTACACCTTAGACGGCATAGCCGATTCATATTATACACCACTTGCTCCCTCCACCGGCTATATACATGTGTTTTCCCTCGTTAAGAAATATGACGGTTTTTTGCTGATGGAACCCGACAGCGTCAACCGCGATGTGCCGCGCCAGCCGATTACTCAAGAGAAAATGTATGAAGCCTTTGAACGCTATCTCCGGCTTAATCATACAATTAAGGTCAGCAACGTCGGCGAACTTAACGAGGCNGNCANAGCGAGACATACTCCCGAACNTATCAACNTTGCCGANGCGATGCACGANAAGCACATCGCTTCTATAGCGGATATGATAACGCATCGAAATGAAGCCGGGGGCGCCAGAGTCGTATTCCTCGCCGGACCCTCCTCTTCGGGTAAGACCACTACGACCAAGCGTTTGGCTATTCAGTTGATGACGAATCTGAAAACTCCGAAAATGATTTCGCTCGACGATTATTTCGTGAATCGCGAAGACACCCCCAAGGATGAATCCGGTGATTACGATTATGAATCCCTATATGCGCTTGACCTGGAGCGACTCAATTCCGATTTGAAGAGACTCATTGCGGGGGAAACAATTAATCTTCCTACATATTCATTCGAACTCGGAAGGAGAGTCCACCGCGAACGTCCGTTGACCCTCCGCCGAGATGAAGTGTTGCTGATTGAAGGTATCCACGGCTTGAACCCGGAGCTTATCCGGGCGCTCCCCTCCGATGATGTCTTTAAAGTGTATATATCGGCTTTGACCTCCCTCAACATCGACGATCACAATTGGATTTCCACCACCGACAATCGCCTGCTGCGTCGCATCGTGCGCGACCATAAATATCGCAACACCTCCGCACTGGAGACCCTCAGGCGCTGGCAGAGTGTGCGTCGCGGAGAAGAGAGATGGATTTTCCCGTTTCAGGAAAATGCCGATGCCACTTTCAACTCCTCCCTTATTTTCGAATTGGGAGTGATGAAAGATTATGCCGAGCCGCTGCTAAGGCGCGTTCCTCACTCCAATGAATTATATTATGAAGCCTACAGGCTTCTGAAATTCCTCTCTTTCTTTGAATCCATCCCTTCCGAGCAAATCCCGTCCACCTCTCTTCTTAGAGAATTTCTCGGTGGCTCAAGTTTTCATTATTAATGACTTTTTCAATTGAAAACTTTTGATTATTTTTGTTAAAACCCTCCTTTCAATATAAATCATGAAGGAACTGACCGAAGAACAAATCTCTCACATTGAGGAACTGATAGATAATCGGGATGCGGCTGCCGCCACTCGGGAAATACGCGAGTTGCACCCTGCCGATATTGCCGAACTCTTTGATTCCTTGAATCTCAAAGAGGCGGAATGGCTTTTCAACCTTATTGACGATAAGGAGAAGAAAGCGGATGTCCTCATGGAACTTGATGAGGAAGACCGTAAGAAACTCCTTGAGGGGATGGATCCGGAGCAAATCGGACATTTTATTGATTTGCTTGACACCGATGATGCCGTAGACCTTATTCAGGAACTTGATGAAGAAGATCGCGATGAGGTGATGCAGCATATCGATGATATGGAGCAAGCCGGCGATATTGTCGACCTTCTTCAATATGATGAAGACACAGCCGGCGGCTTGATGGGCACGGAATATATCGAAGTCAATGAAAACATGTCCATGCCTGAATGTATAAAGGAGATGCGTCGTCAGGCTGAAGACCTTGATGATATTTATTACGTATATGTCGTCGACAACGACAATCGTCTCAAAGGTGTGCTTCCTCTGAAGAAGATGGTCACTCATCCGAGTGTCTCCAAGATTAAACATGTGATGGAGCAGAACCCCGTGTCGGTGCGCACGGACACTCCGATAGAGGATGTGGCTATAGACTTTGAGAAATACGACCTTGTGGCAATGCCTGTTATCGACAGCATCGGCAGGCTCGTGGGTCAGATCACCGTCGACGACGTCATGGATGAAGTGCGTGAGCAAAGCGAGCGCGACTACCAATTGGCTTCCGGTATCTCGAGCGACATTGATGCCGACGACTCCGTTTTTGCGCAGACAAAGGCGCGTCTCCCCTGGCTTTTGATAGGGATAATCGGTGGCATCATCAATTCAGTCATCCTGACCGGTTTCGAGCAGCAGATAGCCGCGGTCACCGTCCTGGCTATTTTCATACCCTTGATTGGGGGCACGGGTGGTAATGTCGGTGTGCAAGCGTCGGCAATTGTGGTGCAAGGTTTGGCAAACGGCAAACTTGAATTGCGCAATGCCGGGCGTCAGATAGGGCGCGAAGTTATTGTGGCTCTAATGAATGCAATTGTCATATCAGGAGCCGTGTTGGCATACGTGCTGATAACGCAGCCTCATTGTTATGCTGTAGCCTTCGCCGTGGCTGCATCCTTATTCTGCGTCGTTATTTTCGCCACGGTGTTCGGCACTCTCGTGCCGCTCACTCTCGAACGCATGAAAATCAATCCCGCCCTCGCCACGGGTCCGTTTATTCAGATCACCAACGATGTAGTGGGTCTCTTAATATATGTGGCGATGTCTACCTGGATGCTCTCCGTCATTCCGCTCCCCTCCATATAATTGAATATCACATAAAGAATATATCTATGGCTGAAACCCCTCTTATGAAGCAATATGCCGAGATGAAGAAGAAGCATCCGGATGCAATTCTGCTTTTTCGTGTCGGCGATTTTTATGAAACTTTTTCCGAGGATGCCATAGCTGCCAGCGAGATTCTCGGCATTACCCTGACCCGTCGGGGTAATGGCTCCGCGACTTCAGTCGAACTCGCCGGCTTCCCTCATCATGCCCTTGACACTTATCTGCCGAAACTTATCCGCGCCGGGCGACGCGTGGCAATATGCGAGCAATTGGAAGATCCGAAATTGACAAAAAAACTCGTGAAACGCGGCATCACAGAACTTATAACCCCCGGGCTTAATCTGAATGATGCCACCCTCCCCTCACGCGAAAACAATTTTCTGGCTGCCCTTCATTTCCCGGGGCGCAATAAGCAGGAGAGCAGTTTCATCGGAGTGGCGTTTTTAGACCTCTCTACCGGCGAATTCCTATGCGCCGAGGGTGAAGCGGATTTTATCGAAAAGTTATTGGTGTCGATCGCTCCGAAAGAGATTCTCCGAATGAGTGGTACGCGACGGGAGTGTGAGGAGACTTTCCAAAAAAACGGCGGATTATCTAAAGTGCTTTTCACAGAGC
>WFMC01000016.1 GCA_009177205.1 Bacteroidales bacterium | reverse complement strand
GTCGGTCCTCCGGGAACCGGTAAGACCCTTCTTGCCAAAGCTGTGGCAGGAGAAGCAAACGTTCCGTTCTTATCCATGTCCGGATCAGACTTTGTGGAGATGTTTGTCGGTGTTGGCGCAGCGCGTGTTAGAGATCTTTTTAAGCAAGCTAAAGATAAAGCACCGTGTATTGTGTTTATCGATGAGATTGATGCAGTAGGTCGTGCAAGAGGAAAGAATCCTAATATGGGTTCAAATGACGAACGAGAGAATACGCTCAACCAAATGCTTACAGAAATGGATGGCTTTGGTAGTAATAACGGGGTGATTATTCTTGCTGCCACCAACCGAGCAGACATGCTTGATAAGGCATTATTACGTCCGGGACGATTTGATCGTCAGATATATGTTGACTTACCTGAATTAACAGATAGAATTGAAATTTTCAATGTGCATTTGCGCAATTTGAAAGTTAACAGCAAACTTGATGTAGAGCAATTGGCTCGCCAGACACAAGGTTTTTCGGGTGCAGATATCGCCAATGTATGTAATGAAGCAGCATTGATAGCTGCCCGAAATAATAAGGAATCGGTAGAATATAGCGATTTTATGGCTGCTATTGACAGAATTGTGGGGGGTCTTGAAAAGCGTTCACGAGTTATTACAAATGATGAAAAACGCTCCATTGCCACTCACGAAGCCGGACACGCAACTATAAGTTGGTTGACTAAATATGGTAATCCATTAGTAAAAGTAACAATCGTGCCTCGAGGACGTGCTCTCGGTGCTGCTTGGTATGCTCCGGAAGCAAGACAGATTATACCTACTCAGGCACTATTGGATACAATGTGCGGAATGTTAGGAGGACGTGCAGCCGAGGAAGTGTTCCTTGGAGAAATAGGGACCGGTGCAAGTGATGATTTGGAAAAATGCACAAAGATTGCACGCTCTCTTGTGATGGTATATGGCATGAGTGATAAATTGCCGAACATCAATTATAATGATTCCACCGGACAAGATTACGGTTTCCAAAAACCATATTCTGAGGAAACAGCCAAAATTATTGATGACGAAGTGAAGAGAATTATCTCTGAGCAATANGAACNAATNCTGATAANTATATATTANAANAATATGNCAAGNAGCATAATGCAATCAGANATTTANTAATTAAACATGAAGTAATATATCATGATGATGTAGAGAAAATTCTCGGTAAGAGAAAATGGAAGTCTCGCACGGATGAGATAATGGAACTCAATGCTGAAGATGAAAAGAAAAGATTAGAAAATAAGAATGAAGATTCTTCTGAAGGGAAGGATAATTCCAATGATACCAAGAAAGAGGAAAAGCCTGCGAAGAATAATAAGGATTTGATTGAGGAGATTTTATCGGATTGGAATATCAATAAGGGAGACAACAAATCCGAATCTGACAATGCAGATGAAGATGCAGGTACTCCTCCTGATTTCAATCACCCTGAATAATATTTAAAATATATNGTCTTANAAATATTAACCTCGGNAGTCAAACTGCCGAGGTTAATTTATTATGATNAATTCGGATTTTACNATATNTTTATTAGNTTGNNAGAGGTAAAAATCAANTTNTTTANATTNNAGTTAGAAGGGATATCGGGATTCGATAACACTCCAATCTATAATATCCCATAACTTGTGGAGATATTCAGCTCTTCTATTCTGATAATCCAGATAATATGCGTGTTCCCAAACGTCAAATACTAAAATTGGATTCATATTATTTGTCAATGGATTACCGGCATTCGACATTTTAATTATCTCCAATTTACCGTCTTTGTCGTTGGCAAGCCAAACCCAGCCGCTCCCAAACAAAGAAGCTCCGGCTTCTTCAAATTTCTTTTGAAAATCTTCGTATGAACCGAAATCTTTTTCAATTCGTTCCATCAAAGCTCCTCCCGGCATCTTCAAACCATTGGGTGAAAATTGAAAGAAATAGAAAATATGATTCCATGCCTGCGATGCATTGTTAAAGAGAGGACCATCGCTTTCAACAATGATTCGTTCAAGCGGCATGTCTTCATATTTTGTGCCTTCAATCAGTTTGTTGAGATTATCGATATAAGCTTTTTCATGTTTCCCGTAATGGAAATCAAGAGTGACCGGAGAAATAGCTCGTGAAATAGCATCCGGTGCATAGGGGAGTGGCGGTTGAGTGAATTTCATAGCGTTTATATTAGAATTTAAATTATTTCTTTACTATGAAACACGAAATTTTGCTCAGTTGTTCATACTCTCATTTTAATCTTAATCAAAAATTGCATCCCAATCTTTGAAAACCGNTTGATAACCCTTAGCGGCAATTGCATCTGTTACCTGTTCAGGAGTTCTTGAATCACATACTTCAAATTGCTCCAATTCTTCCGCAGGATGAGAGTAACCTCCGGGTTCGGTGCGACTTCCGGCGCTCATTGATGTAACACCTAAAGACAGCATATTGTCTCTGAAAGTAGGAGTTTCCCGAGTAGAATAAGATATATCAACGTCATGGTCGAATATTCTGAAAGCAAAAGTCAATTGTGCGAGTTGAGCGTCATTGATAATGCTTTTAGGTTTAAATCCACTTTCTGATGGCCTCATTCTGGGGAAATTCACTGAATAGCGAGTTCTCCAATACTTTTTCTGGAGATAACGCAAATGACGCGCTAACATTATTGCGTCTCCGCGCCAATCTTCTAACCCTAAAAGCGCCCCCAAGCCGATTTTATGTAATCCTGCCTCACCCATACGGTCAAAGCCATTCAATCTCCAGTCAAAGAAAGCTTTCATGCCGNGTGGGTGATATTTACCGTATGATTCTCTATGATAAGTTTCTTGGAAGCATACAACACCATTAAGTCCTGCGTGAGACAATCTCTCATATTCGGATGAACGCATAGGTTGCACTTCCAGAGTTATATTATGAAAATAAGGTCGGCAAACTTTAATCACTTGCTCCAGATAATCCACTCCGCATAAAGAAGGGTATTCGCCGGCAACAATCAGGATGTTTTCAAAGGGAGCCAAATTGCGGATAGCCTTACATTCCTCTTCGACTTGCTCAAGAGTCAAGATTGTGCGTTTAAACTGGTTATCATGATTGAATCCGCAATAAACACATTTGTTTGTGCATGCATTTCCCACATACATAGGCACGTAAAGCGAAATGATTTTCCCGAAGCGTTCAGAGGTGAAATGACGGCTAAGCGTTGCCATATGTTCCAAATACNGAGTGGCTGCCGGANAAATTAAAATTGCAAAATCCTCCGGACTTAAAGATTCGTTATTCAATCGGGCTTTTGCGAGAACTCTTTCCACATCCGGTGCAGTCGCGTTCNCTACCAATGNGATATCATTATCCCAATTNTATTGGTCGATTATATCAGCATAACCGCGACCGAAAATATGGTCGCGGTCAGGATCAGAAAATTTTTTCATCATTTCTCACATTCCTCTGCAATATTTTGTGATATTCTCATAGCGCAGAAGTTCGGTCCGCACATTGTGCAGAATTTATCATCTGCCTCCGGTGCGTTCCTTCTTGAATCAAGATAATATTTCTTGGCTTTTTCAGGGTCTAAAGAGAGGTTGAATTGATCTTTCCAGCGGAACTCATATCTTGCCTTCGAGAGTGCATTGTCTCTGATGTCGGCTCCCGGATGACCCTTTGCCAAGTCTGCGGCGTGTGCAGCAATTTTGTAAGTAATTACTCCTTCTCTAACGTCATTCAAATCTGGTAATGACAAATGCTCCTTTGGCGTAACGTAGCAAATCATTGCTGTGCCGAGTGATGAAATTATTGCAGCACCTATTGCTGAAGTAATATGGTCGTATGCAGGTGCAATATCCGTAGTCAACGGACCAAGAGTATAAAAAGGCGCTTCTTTACATGCTTCTATCTCTTTTTGCATGTTTTCAGGAATTTTATGCATTGGAACGTGTCCCGGACCCTCTATCAATACCTGCACATCGTGGTCCCACGCCTTTTGGCATAATTCCCCAAGAACTTCAAGTTCGAGGAATTGAGCCCGGTCGTTGGCATCGTGAGTTGAACCCGGACGCATGCCGTCACCGAGTGATATTGCCACATCATATTTATTCAGAATTTCACAAATTTCATCGAAGTGTGTGTAGAGGAAACTTTCCTGATTATGAAGGACTGTCCATTGAGTCATGATAGAACCTCCGCNAGATACACATCCGGTCNATCTATCTTTCACAAGATCANCGTGTTCGCGNAGNACGCCGNCATGAATGGTGAAATAGTCAACACCTTGTTCGCATTGTTCAATGAGGGTATCCTTATAAATTTCCCATGTTAATTTCTTTACGTCGCCATCAACTTTTTCAAGTGCCTGATAAATTGGAACAGTTCCCATCGGCACGGGGCAATTGCGTATAATCCATTCCCGGGTCTCGTGAATATTATCTCCGGTTGAGAGGTCCATAAGAGTGTCACCTCCCCAATAGCAACTCCACACGGCTTTGGCTACTTCCTCCTCTATGCCGGAAGAGAGAGCNGAGTTTCCTANGTTTGTGTTTAATTTCACACTGAATGCCCTGCCTATAATCATTGGTTCGGCTTCCGGGTGATTAATATTAGATGCTATCACTGCACGCCCGGCTGCAATCTCTTGTCTGACAAATTCAGGTGTGATGTGGGTTTTGATACCTCTTTCTTCATTGTCGAGATTTTCACGGATAGCTACATATTCCATTTCCGGAGTAATTATACCTTTTCTGGCATAGTGCATTTGTGTTACTCTTTTGCCCGGTTTTGCTTTTCTTGGTTTATGGCTGACGGGGAACCTGATTGCATCAAGCGATTTATCGTCTCTACGTTTTTTGCCATATTCGCTTGATATATCCTCTTGTTCTTCTGTGTCGTTTCGGTCAATTACCCAGCTCATTCTGTCGCGTGGTAGCCCTTTATTTATATCCACCTTATAATCCGGATCGGTATAAAGTCCGCTGGTGTCATATATTGTTATATCGTCATTAGGGTATTCCACCCTTTTCCCATTTTCAATTTTAACAGTCGGAAATTGATGCACCTTCCTCATTCCTACTTTTATGGGGAATAACACTCCTTCTTTATAGTATTTTTCTNATTNAGGATAGNTTGANANATCAATATTTNCAATTTTCATGGTNNGAAAAGATAAATTTGAAATTAAATGTTTAAAAATGAAGTTAATGGAGATGTGGCTTGAGCGGTTACCGATGTTGAGCCTAAACCTGCGAGGAATGCTTCTCTTCCGGCTTCAACAGCTTTTTTGAAAGCTACCGCCATTTCTACCGGTTTATTCGCGACGGCTATGGCTGTATTCACCAGCACGGCATCTGCGCCCAATTCCAATGCCTCGGAAGCATGGGAAGGAGCTCCCAGCCCTGCGTCTACGATAACCGGGATATTACTTTGTTCTATAATGATTTTTAGAAAATCTTTGGTAAGTAAGCCTCTATTTGTACCAATCGGAGCGCCTAAAGGCATCACGGCTGCTGAGCCAACCTCTTCAAGTCTTTTGCAAAGCACCGAATCTGCCTGAATATACGGAAGCACAAAAAATCCCTCTGCTGCTAAAATTTCAGTGGCTTTAAGAGTTTCCACTGGATCCGGCATCAAATAGCGTGGGTCGGGATGAATTTCCAATTTAATAAATGGAGTTTTAAATATTTCTCGACTCATCCTTGCCGCTAAAACTGCTTCTTCCGCGTTTCTAACCCCTGACGTATTCGGTAATAATCTGACATGTTCCCGATTAATGTGTGTAAGCATGTCATCGGTGGCTTCATTCATCATGTTTACTCTCTTCATAGCCACGGTTATCATCTGAGAGCCGGAAGCTATTATAGCTTCTTGCATAATCTCTGACGAAGGAAATTTACCTGTTCCCATGAAAAGACGAGAGTTGAACTCTGCGTCACCAATTTTTAATATATCATTCATTAAAGTCTAACTTTTTCAAACTTTAAATAAAAAAATCTAGTCTAAATATTTATTAATCTTTCGTAGGAAGTAACTCACAGAATTTTCGTGTAGCTTCTGTCATATCATCAGCAAAAGCGATTGCACCTGATACAGCTATTCCGTCAACTCCTGCTTCAAGAAGTGGCTTAACATCTTCCAATTTTACGCCTCCCACTGCTACATGAGCGATGTTGATATCATTTTCAAGCATCTTTTGAGATAGAGCCCTGATACCATCCAATCCTAAAACCGGAGCAAGATTTTTTTTGGTTGACGTTTCAGCAAACGGTCCCATTCCGATGTAGTCGATATCAAGAGATTTTACTGCCTCGATGTCTTGAAAAGTATTTGCAGTGACACCTATCACTGCCAAGGGACCCAATTCCATACGTGCTTTTGATGCCGGCGTGTCTGTTTTGCCTAAATGTACCCCTGTAGCATTTGCATCCCTGCAAACCTCTACGTAATCATTTATGATAAGAAATGCTTCTTTTTCATCGGTTAAAGGCTTGATTTTCTTCGCCATCTCAAGTACTTCTTCCAGAGACGCATCTTTCATTCGCAATTGAATCCACCGACAACCACCTGCGAGAACCGCTTTCACTTGATCCTCAATTGAATGTCCACACTCTGTGTTGGTTATATATTGTAACATTTTAATATTATTTTAAATTCTTATTTATCTTACAAATATAACAAATAATTTTATGAATTGAAAAGCTATTTCCAAAAATATCCAAGCATTGCAGCTCCGCCAAATCCGGTGTTTTNCAGTATTTCAAATTTATACGGATTTACTCCGCCCAAAGCAATTATTTTAACCGGAATTCTTTGAAGAATCTCTTTTAAATCTTNTANTNGGAAATTNGCTTTATAATTCGGCTTTGAAATTGAATCGAAAATGGGGGAGAGGGTGAGATAATCATAAGGCGGATTATCTGATTCAGAAAATTGCTCAATTTCAACCAATGTGTGGCACGCACGGCTGATACGTAAATGCTTATTTTTAAATTTATGTGATAATTCCGGATTTCTGGAATTCAGGTGCAAACCACCTATTGCGAATCTTTCTGCCAAGTCATAATTATCATGAAGAGTAAGTCTATCATGCCAACATGTGGGAATTTCTCGGATGATATCTTCAATCTCTTCAGGTGAATTTTCAGGATGTCTAAGATGGACGTAGGATGCTCTGTCGGAGGATAAAATATCGGTTATCTTCCTTGCTTCATTTTCAATGATTTCAAATGGTGTTATGGCTATTTTTATAAACATTCCGAATTTTAAACCATTCAATCGGAAATTCCAAAAGAATGGATTTGAAAAAAGATTAAATGTCAACCGCCGAAAGCAGCAGTAATGACGATAATCTTATCCATAGGATTTAATTTTATCAAATCACTCTTATTAAGTTTTGCCAACACACCATTAATGGCTATGGCAGTAGATTGTTCTGAAATGTTTTTCCATTTCATCAAATCTTTTAAAGTGATAATGTTTTCAGGCAACTTAATAGTGTCACCATTAAGATTTATGCTAATCATGATTATCAGGGATTTATTATTGCTACGGGACCGAAATGAGGCTCATTGCTCTTTCTATCGCAAAAAATTATTTCCGAATTGAATTTTAAAAAAGTGTTTAATGTTTTCTCAGCTTTCCCGACTGCATCCACTATTTCATATCCCTTAGCCAAATTGCATGCTATGGCTGAAGAAAGATTGCACCCGGTGCCGTGTGTATTAATGGACTTAACAATATTATTATCGAAAATATAGGAATTAAATTTGGCTTCAAAGTTATCCAAAGATTTAATAATCAAAACATCCTGAACCTCTTTTGCATTCTCTCCTGAGTTATGACCTCCTTTTATAAGAATGGCTTTCAGATCGCAGGAGTTCAAGATATTTTCACCAAGTTTCATAATTTCATCAATAGTGAATTGCTTGTTAGCAGTTTCATTAACACTATGGCGGGAATTTAAAATGTCGGATATTGTCTGAGCTTCAGGAATATTTGGTGTCAGCAGGGTGATATTCTTGGAAATCTTTTTAAATAAATCCTTGTTATGCCAAAGGTTTTCATGCAGATTTTTACCTCCGAGAGTAGGAGCCATAATCGGGTCTGCAACAACATTATGTAAATTTTCTCTTCTTATGAAGTCAAATAAGATTCTAATATGTTCATCGGAGGGGAGCATACCAATTTTAACACTCTTCGGTTTTCCGGATTCTAAGGAACTTTCCAATTGAAGTCTGAATATTTCAAAACTTGCCGGCTCAATTGCTTTCATTCCGAAAGGGGATTGAGCTGTGATGCAACTGATTGTTGAAAGGGGATAGACATTCAAATAACGCGACATATTAAGGTCGGCTTGAAGTCCGGCTCCTCCACAAGAATCGGATCCCGCGACAATCAATATTTTAGGAGGACAAGTCATAATGTGGAATTAGTCTTTCTGCAGATGGTTTTTATGTTTTTCAGGAAGAGAGGATTCAATTTCTTCATAACATTGAGCCATCAATTTTTTTGTATTAAAACCATTCTCTCCCGGAAAGATAGGTCGGTGGATTGTGAGAATAATTTTCCCGGGGGTAACATTATAAGTAGTGCGGGGCATTCTCTCAAAAGCACCGTCAATGGTGATTGGAACGACAGGTAGTTTATATTCTGCAGCCNACATAAATGNTCCTCTTTNAAACGGTATCATTTTNCCATCGAANGTTCGNCTTCCTTCCGGAAAAATTACCAGTGACATTCCGTCCTGAAGGGTATGTTCGGATTCTTGGATAGTGTTGCGGATTCCGGAAATGGAGGTTTCATCCACCATTATATGTCCGGCTCGTCTGCATGCAAAACCTACGAGGAAAATCTTTTCCAGTTCTTTCTTCATTAACCATTTGAAATCATGGTTTAAATAACCGTAAATTGCCCAAATATCAAATGCACCCTGATGATTAGCAACGAAAACATAACTTGTCTTTTTATCTATGTTTTCTCTACCTCTAACCTCTACTTTGACACCCCACAATATACAAACGCATTTACTCCAGATGTGAGCGGGAAAGTATCCCCAAAAATGATTACCACAAATTGAGGTCATAATGATAGTCGACAGGGCGGCAAGAATTGTCAATATTAATAATATAGGAGCTGCAATCAGCCATTGATAGATTCTGAATAGATAAATCATGTNTAATGTTTTTATGCCTAATAAAGCAGATTTTGGGTTATAATTTTCAGGATTATTATTTGAAATCTGATGCCTCAGATGCAGAGGAAGAATGACTCGTGGTAGAAATACTTGTAACATCTCCCGGATTAATATGCACATCCAATTGAGGGAAAGGAAAGCTGAAACCGCGTTTTGGGAGTTCTGAGTAAAAGGTTTTATTCATTTCGAAAAATAAACCCCAATAATTGCTCGAATGTGTNCAGGCTCTTATAGTCAGATTTATGNTGCTGTCGCCCATTTCTGNGAGACCGACAAATGGAGAGCAATTATTTTTCNGGATTTCAAGTGGTTTGAAACNNATNTTCTCTTTTATTTCAGATTGAATGCGGAGNNTTNTATGTTTTTTTGATTCAAAAATTTTGCCAATCCACGTCTTAGGTTCTTTTATTGTATGTTTAGTATCTCCGAATTCTTCACCGGTTTCTTCGTCATTTTCCATGGAACGGTCATCTTGTGAATGATCATGAAGATTATTCTTGCGGCGTTTCTCAATATCATCTTCAATATATTTTTCAACAACTCTTGAATCATCCAATAAAATTTTTTGTATTTCAGCAGAGGCGGCTTCAAAATCAGTGCCGTATGAAAGAGAAACTGTCCAATCTACCCGTCGATATGATTCAGCGGAATAATTATTGATTGAACCAGTGGAAAGACCTCCATTAGGAACGATTATAGTCTTATTATCAGGAGTATTGATAATGGTATGGAAAATTTGAATAGCTTTTACAGTTCCTGAATAACCTTGGGCTTCTATAAAAACTCCTACTTTATATGGATTTAAGAGTAAAATCAAGACTCCTCCGGCAATGATATGAAGGGCTCCGCTGATTGCCATACCGATAGCAACACCGGCGGAAGCAAAAAGAGCAAGAAAAGAGCTGGTTTCAAGTCCTAAAATACCGATAACAGTTATCAATAAAATGAAATATAACACCATTTTGACAAGAGATAAAACAAAGGTTGTCAAAGAAGGATCAACCTTTCTATTAATCATCATGGTGTTAATCCATTGGTATAATTTCTTTATAATATATCTTCCGGCATAAAACACAAGAATGGCTATGAGAAGTCGGAATGCAAAATCTACAAATGAATTAGCTATTTTCGATAATGCATCATCCAACGATAAGCCCTTTAATGTTTCAAAGGCGGAATGTGTCGATTCCGGCGTATCGGGTAATTGGACTATAGGAAGATCGTTTGATTGAATCATGATGTTGATGGATAATTTTTAAATATTCGTAATCTGAAATTAAAATTCAGGAATGACGGTGTAGACATTCTTAAACCAGTCCAATTTCTTATAATATTCAGTTTCGTTATTCTTTAAATCTTCGAAATAATATATAGAAATACCGCTGAAATCTTCTTTATTAATCTCTTTATTAGACCATGTCTTGGCAGAACAATTTTTGTAGACCACAAGTTTATTCATTACTTCACGGAAGAGATTCTCATCCCAGATCTCTTCAAGTGATTTACCTGTCAAGTTCAGNAATTGCCCGAAATCNTAGAGNAGATTTACCGGCTTTCTTGAATAACACAACAACTTAAGAGGTGAGGGTCGGGTGCCCGTCATCGCTTCCTTCGACAAAAATGCAATATCATTAAGATAATCAGAATCGACAACTGCGAAAGTTGTGGAATAACCATTATCTATCAAATCCTCAGAAACTAAAGTAGTAGCTTTAATCAGGCAATCTCTCAAATCTCCTTGTCCCGAAAGAGATGGTAAAAGCAGTTCATAGTTACTTCCAATGCTAGCCAGCTCCATAGCGCATCCAACGAAATAGTCTGCTTTACTCCGTAATTGATATAAACATTCTATTGAAGACATGTAGCAGCAATCAAACCAGATATAATCAAAAAAATCATCCGGAAGTGCGGCTTGAAGTTCCATTATATCGCAATAATCAGACTTTCCCTGATAGATATCCTGACCGAACCAATAGTTGGCTTGAGGCACTATATGGTCGGAATTGGAAGGCTGAAACCCCGTCGCATGACTCCAAAGAACTAACCCTCTTGTTTCCGCATCAGACAGTTTTTCGTAATCTTTAATAATCTCCGAAATTCTTTTGGGGTCGGTTGAATAAGTATCCCTTTCATATTCTTCTATGGTTTCAAAACTGACATTGCCGTTTTTGCTTTTCATCATTCTTCGCAATGAAGGATTCTCTGATTGTTGCACTGAATAAATGAAAACATCCGTTTCTGATAAATTCATATTCTTTCCTCCCTGGAGCATTTCCTTTACATCTGAATCCAGACTCGTAGAAAGGTTATTGGATGCCACGGCGTAAACCAATATAGAATTCCGGCATGTTTTCTTATCAAATGGATTATCTATAAAATCATTACTTCCGGTATTGTCTGTATCGGGAGAATCAGGGGTTGAATCAGAATCGGAGATGCAACTTGATAAATTAATCAAACCCACAAAACAGATGAGAATAATGAAAACCTTATTTATTTTATTTATATTGAGCATGTTGAAAATATGTGTTNAATTGGTGNNATGCTTTAAGGAGAATTTGCATAAAAACAATACAAAGTTAACATTTTAAATTTAAATAACTCTTTGATTTTGCATGTTAAAGAACTAATGTTGCTAAATAATTGTTAAAAATTATAAAATCTCATATATGAAGAAATCATTAATTTGGCTTTTGACCATTGTAATGTCAATCACATTTGGAGCATTGCTATATTTCCAGATAATGTATCTGGAGAATATCGTACGCATGCGTCAAGGTCAATTTTCTGAAAATGTTATGCGTTCGCTTCATGCAACAGCCGGAATGCTTGAAAGAATGGAAACGCTCAATTTTCTTGAAGAAGATGTGAATATGCTGGCTGGAGATGACGACATTATATCTGAATGGAATGCTACTCCGACGAATCGGCAAGTTCCTCAGCTCCAGTATCCGTCACCAACTGAAAATGTCACTGAGCGTTACCGCCGCTTGCGTGAAACTTTAACCAATCGCTATAAATATCAAAGAGGATTATTAAATGAAGTAATTTTAAATATTCTTCAGGAAGCTCCAAATAAATCCGTATTTGAGAGAGCTGATTCCACACAAGTGAGAACATATCTAAAATCTGAGTTGGAGGCAAATGGTGTCAAACTCCCGTTTGTGTTCAGCGTAGTTTCCACATCAGGGGAAAATCTGTATAAGACAACAGGGTTTGACGATGCGACTATTGATGATGCTTATTCAATTAATTTATTCCCGAATTCCGGTGGAGATTATAAACTGGTGGTGGAATTTCCTACGCGCGATTCATATATCTTTTCAACTGTAAGATTTGTAATTCCGGCACTCGCTTTTACAATTATATTATTGGTAATATTTTTATATACCATAATTTTAATTTTCCGCCAGAAGAAATTGTCGGAAATCAAGACCGATTTTATCAATAACATGACTCATGAATTCAAGACACCCATTTCTACTATTTCTTTGGCGGCTCAAATGCTTGAAGATGATTCAGTGAGAAAATCGCCAACGTCGCTTAAACATCTGGCAAATGTGATTAATGATGAATCTAAGCGCTTAAGATTCCAGGTGGAGAAGGTTCTTCAGATGTCGGTATATGACGATGCCGGCGGGAGTGCTTTGAAATTCAGTATTGTGAATGTAAATAATGTTATTGCAAACATTGTTAATACCCAAAAATTGAAAGCTGAAAAAGATGGAGGTGAGATTGAAGTTCACCTCGATGCAATCGATTCTGATGTTAATTTGGATGAGATGCATTTCACGAATGTAATCTTCAATTTATTAGACAATGCTCTGAAATATATGAANGATGACACTCCTCCTCACTTAGTGGTCAGCACCAAAGATATCGCAGACAATCAATTGGAGATTCGCATACGCGACAACGGGATAGGGATTAAGAAAGATAATTTAAAAAAGATATTTGAAAAGTTTTACCGTGTGCCCACCGGAAACCGCCATGATGTAAAAGGGTTCGGACTCGGATTGGCATACGTCAAGAAGATGGTGAATATTTTCTCCGGTTCCATTAGAGCTGAAAGTGAATATGATAAATGGAGTGAATTTATTATTACTCTACCNCTTGCCACTGAAGAATCACAAGATTTTTAAATAATAAATTCACATTTTTTAGTATTATATAAACTTAACANATGTTTAAATGTTTAAATAATATAGAGATAAATAATTGATAGAAAAATAAGAANAATTGTGAAAAAATANTNTGCGTTAGAAAAATAAAATAATACTGCTATGGATAAAAAATTTAAAATACTCCTCTGTGAAGATGATGAAAATCTTGGAATGTTGCTCAGAGAATTTTTACAGGCAAAAGGATATTATGCTGATTTATGCAATGACGGAGAAAAGGGTTACAAAGCATTTGTAAAAAATCAGTATGATTTATGCGTACTTGATGTAATGATGCCTAAGAAAGACGGATTTACATTGGCATCTGAGATACGTAATATAAATTCCCAAGTTCCGATTATATTCCTCACTGCAAAGAATATAAAGGAGGATGTATTGGAAGGATTTAAGATTGGTGCTGATGATTATATCACCAAGCCATTCTCAATGGAGGAACTTGTGGTGAGAATCAACGCTGTTCTACGCCGGGTAAAAGNGAAATCCGATAAGCAAATCACTGTTTATAAATNAGGGAAATATACCTTTGATACACAGAAACAGGCACTTATCNTNNATGATAAGATGACTAAATTAACCACAAAAGAGACGGAATTGCTTACACTTCTTTGCGAAAATATGAATGATGTGCTTGAAAGGAATTATGCTCTCAAAGCTATTTGGGTTGATGATAATTACTTCAATGCACGAAGCATGGACGTTTATATCACAAAACTTCGCAAACTTTTGAAGGAAGACCCGGAACTTGAGATCATAAACATACACGGAAAAGGATATAAACTCGTTGCACCGGAATAATTAGTTTTACTCCATCTATAAATTTTGAATTCATAATCATCTTTCATATATAATTTAAATGTGTCGATCAATACTCGGNACATTTTTGTTTGNNCAAATNTNTAGNAAGAAAAAATCTTCATTTTCTCTTAGCGATNATATAAGAATTNTAATTACATTTGTAAATTAAATAATATTTGATNATACANNCCTTAAATCTTTGTTATAACATAAACATTACCATTATTTCTAAAATCTAAAACCTAACATCTGACAACCATGAACACAAAAATTAAACTATGTCCGAACAAAGTTGTGCAATATCTACAGAAAGACCCACAGGATATTAAAAAAGAGGACATTATACGCTTTGTTGAGGAGAATGAAATCAGAATGATTAATTTCATGTATCCGGCAGATGATAATCGTCTGAAGACTCTTAATTTTGTAATCAATAACGAAGAATATCTTGATTCCATTCTTACTTACGGCGAGCGTGTTGACGGGTCCTCTCTATTCCCATTTATCGAAGCCGGCAATAGTGACTTATATGTTATTCCACGCTATTCCACTGCTTTTGTTGACCCATTTGCCGAAATTCCGACCCTTACAATGTTGGCATCATTTTTTGATAAAGAGGGTATGCCATTACATTCTTCACCTGAATATACACTTAGAAAAGCTGTGGAATCATTTAGGGAAGTTACAGGAATGGATTTCTATGCAATGGGAGAATTGGAATATTATGTAATTTCAGATGATCCCGGACTGTTTCAAGCTTCTGACCAGAAGGGTTATCACGAATCGGCTCCTTATTCCAAATTCAGTGACTTTCGTGTTGAATGTATGAATATGATTGCTCAAGCCGGAGGGCAGATTAAATATGGTCATAACGAGGTTGGCAATTTTTCGCTTGATGATAAAATATATGAGCAGAATGAAATAGAATTTTTGCCTGTCCCTGCAATTCAGGCAGCCGATAATCTGATGATAGCCAAATGGATTATCCGATCATTGGCTTCCCGCAAGGGGTTGGATGTTACATTTGCACCGAAAATCACAGCCGGGAAAGCGGGTAGCGGACTCCATATTCACTTCAAAATTATGAAAGGGGAAGAGAATATGATGACTGACGCGTCGGGCAAATTAAGTGACATAGCCAAAAAGGCAATAGCCGGAATCTTAGACCACTCTGCAGCCATTACTGCTTTCGGCAACAAAGTGCCGACAAGCTATTTCCGTCTTGTCCCTCATCAGGAAGCGCCCACTTCAATATGTTGGGGAGATAGAAACCGTTCTGTACTGGTAAGGGTTCCATTGGGCTGGACTGGTAAAGTTGACATGTGCTCTCAGATTAATCCCGTGAATAATGATGAATTATCTAAAGTACCACAGAAGCAAACAGCAGAGTTGCGATCAGCCGATTGCAGTGCCGATGTATATCAGTTGATTGCCGGAATGATTGTTGCTGCGCGCACAGGATTTGAAATGGAAGACGCACTTAGGAGAGCGGATGATATGTATGTCAGTGTAAATATCCATAACGAAGAAAACAAAGAGAAGCTTGCAAGCCTTGAATCCCTACCTGATAGTTGTGTCGCTTCTGCTGACGCTCTTGATAAGAATAGAAAGGATTTTGAAAAATATGATGTTTTCTCTCCTGCTTTAATTGATGGAATAATATCTAAACTCAGAAAACACAAAGATTTGAATCTTCGCAAGAAATTGGAAGGAAATCCGAAAGAGATGCTTGAAATTNTCAGAANATTCTGGCATTGNGNANAAATTTTAACNATCTTATATGAATCGATATTCCCGGAATATACTTNCTATTGGAGAAGAGAGCCAAATAAGTCTCTCTCAAGGGTCTGTAATTATAATAGGTTGCGGGGCATTAGGTGGACAAATCGCGATGCTTCTTGCCGGAGCAGGTGTTGGGAAGATAGGATTAGCTGATTTTGACACCATTGATATTTCTAATCTCCAGCGTCAACTCTTTTTTGAAGAGAAAGATGCCGGAAAAAAGAAACTTGAAGTTTTAAAAACTAAAATGTCTTTATTAAATTCGGAAATAGAGATTGATGATTATCCCATGCTTATTACTGAAAATAACGCC
>WFMC01000133.1 GCA_009177205.1 Bacteroidales bacterium | reverse complement strand
GGATAGGTAAGAGTCCAATAGTCTACATGTGAAACATCCGTATCCGCTTCAGGATCGCAATGGAAAAAGACCGTGCTTTGGGGTCCCGGAACGGTTGTGGAGCCGATATGAGGTTCGGAAGGTGTGAAATTCGTTGAAGCGGAAGCTTTCAGGGTTCCGGTGATAGGATCTGAAGTCCCTTCAAGACCGTAAGAGAAAGAGGTTTTAATCTCGCGATCGACATAAAAATAACATTCCAAAGCCCCTTTTTTATCAGAAAGTGCGTCCGGAAGAAAGACATCCCATTGGATTCTGGGATTTTCTTGAGTTACCTTTTCGCCGAAGAAGAGTTGACCTGTGTTGGAATTGTTTTGCACAAGGTCAATTTCATGAGCGTAGCGCCCTACACCTGAAGTTACTTCTTTTAGATCAGTGACGTTTGAAGCCGGAGTTTTAGCCATTTTTTTAGCGCTTCCGGTGTCGGAAATGAAATAGTAACCTTTATCGGCATATATATTTTTGGATTTTCTTGAAAAATAACCGCCACATTCATATTTCAGACTTGAGAGAGTGAATGAAAAATCCTCTGTGCCCTGCCCGTAGAAATAGACTTTGTTGCCATGATGCAACACAGGCACTTCCTGCAAATCATCATTATAAAGTTGGGAGCCTCCTGCAGAAAAGAAATTTAAACTTTCCTGCACTCCGCCGCGTCCGTAGAGGGTGATATTTTCGGGATTGCTAAAGCCCATTTCGCGCAGTGTCTGATATGAAATTTCATATACTCCGGTTTTTTCAACTCCGATTTTAACCCATTTTCCGGAGCTTAGGCGCGAAGATTTCACAAAGGAGACAGCACTCAATGCCGGGAAAAATGAGGCAGAGAGGAGTGTCAAAAGCGAAAGAAAAATGTAACGTAGTTTCATATTTAGAGGCTTCTTATTTTTTAATGTTATTTGAATCGAGTGAATAATAAGTTGTTTTGAAAATCCGAAGATTTTGAAACGGTTATGTTGATTCCCGGTTTAACGGGTATATTTTTTTCAGAAGGAATTATAATTAAATCGCCGGTCTTTATGATATTATATCCGGAAATATAATTGAAAGCCTGCGGAAATTCATTTGTCGGGAATGACACGGGAAAAACCTCTTCTTTATTCTCCGACAATCTTTCGGGAGATTCCGCTATATCTTGTCGTTTCACCCAGAGGGAATCGGGCAAGAGACGCGGATAAACCGAGGACAGATTTTCAGAGTTCGGGATAGGGTCTGCCACAGAAGGAATTTCAATCCAGTCTCCAATCACGACGGAATTGTCGAAGCATAAGGAGAGAGTATCTACGGGCAAGCCTTGTCTGACTTTCGCGGCAGTTTCTTCAGGCATAAGGAGGAGTGTGGAAGCCCATTCTTTAAAATATCTGGGAGTGAATCTCAAAGGAATTGCTTTGCCCAATTTTCCTGCCTTGACAGCCAAAGAGGGAATAGCAATAAAATTATCTGCAAAATCCGGAATAAAGAGGGGACGATTGGAGAGAAGCCAATTTGAATCAGCCCAGGCATATACACTCTGCTTCTCCCGGGGAGTTATGCCGGAGGGAGAAGCGGAAGTCGGAATTTCTTTATTATGGATGTAACCCAGAATTTTCATTGCAAAATGCAAAATTACTAATTTTTATGATTATCAAGGAGCAGCAACCGCCAATTTTTTTGTTTTGGTGGCAGAAGCGCCGGAATCGGAGATAATCGTTGCTCTATACAAATATATTCCACGCGGGATTCTGGTTCCGTTTTTATCTTTGAGATCCCATCCGATAGAAAGATTTGCCGAGAGGTCGGTTGATTCCCGGGAATCGGTCTCCCATACTTTGCATCCGTTCAGATCAAAAACTTCTATGGAGGCTTCAATTTTAGTCATAGGATGGTCAGTGGAGAGGGTGAAATTAACCTTTTCTTTTGCCGGATTCACATCTGTGAAGAGGTCATAAATTTGAGGCGGCAGATTTGCTGCAACTTCAAAATCCAGTGTGGCGGAACTTGAATTGCCAAGGTTGTCCCAGGCGATAAGTTTGAGGCTGTGTTTGCCTGTCGCCACATTTGAGAGAGGATAATGTATGGAGCCTGATGTAAAATCGTTGGGAGTGGGCTCGTAATAAGAATTTACGTCGTCATAATATTTTTCTCCATCAAGNATAAGGGTAAGTTTGTGACCTATTCCGGCATCAGACAAATTAATTCCGGAGGGGTCAGAGAGAGATGCTATCACAACCGGAGAGTCGTTTACGACTCCACCATTCTGAAAATCACTTCTATTAATTGCGAAAGATGAAATGACCGGACCTTGTGAATCTTCGGGAGCGTCCTTATCCACTCCGTATACATAGAAATTTTCGGCTTGACCGTGAGCTTCCCCAAGNAGCGGGNCATCGGCNNGNNTATTATCAGAGNTGGCATAAAACACAAGTNTNGNNNGAGAATAATTATTGGTGATNTCCGATGGANTTATGATGTTNGCAGTCCATTTTCCGTCTTTGATTTTCACTGAGCCGCGATATAGGAGTGTGTTTCTATCATTATAAGAGGTTACGACACCATCGCTGCCATTGCCCAAAGTTTCAATCACAGTCATTGCGTCATAAAGGAGAATGTCGAGAGTTCCGGAGAAAGTTTTGTCTACTTCTCCTTCCGGATTGGTGATGACACCGGCAAGGTCAACTTTCGAACAAGCCGTCAAAACGGGATAATTCTCCGGATTGACAGAGACTTTGACATGATTGATGCTGTCAAGGCGCACTTCATTAGGTGGCACCGGAAATCTCATAGCGGGGTTGCCGATGAAAGAGAATCTTAATTTATTATCATCGGCAGAGGTAATTCCATTTTTACTCTCTCTGTATATGTCACCCATACGCCTGCCTGGCTGGTCGGCTTTTCCCCGGAAGAAAGCTTGAGAGAAGGAGGTGCTCAAGGTGCCGTTTGGCGACATGAACACAGTTCTGCTCGGGCAAATTGTGCCGATAATTCCCCCTTCGGTATTAGCCCACAACACTTCTGCTCCCGAGCGTTCATCTTCGTCATAGCGGGCGAACTCGCAGGTTGCAGCATAGAGGAACGGGAGTTTTTTATTTGAAAAAGACTGAATATCGTTCCAATTCAACAGATTTTCGTGAGTCCAACCCACAGTCGATGCATGTCCGATATAGAACAGCATCGAGATGCCTTCGTTATTCCATGATTGCAGCAATTTCTTCTTTGCTGCGGGATAGACGTTGCCGGTTGCACCAGCCTCCATTTTGTAAGAGTCAAGATAAAGACGCTCAATCAGAAAATTCTGACCTCTTCCGATTGTGCTGAGATATTTGTAGGCATTTTCAGCCTGATTGAGGTGAATTCCGTTGTCTTGGTCATCTGCAATCATAAGGATATGATTTCTCCAATTCCCTTGAATAGGGTTGGTGGCATAATTGATATATTTATCCACCATTGCGTTAGCCTCTGATAAAGAGGTTACGGGCATTCTGCCCACACTGATATTGATTCTTGCCGTGCTGATGTTGAATGATTTCGGGCAGTCTTCAAGCATCCCGATAAAATCATCTGTGGAATAAGACGTATTTTTTGAATACCCTGTAGGAGATTGCCAAATCGGGATTCGTGGATAATTAGCTGCCTTGGTTGTAGCAGCCAGGCGTTTGTGGTCGTAGGTCGGACGCGACATGATAAGGCAATATTTCAATACGTCCGGTTGGCGCGTATGCCACATTTTCATCAGTCTGCGGAATGCGGAAGGGTCAGGGGTGCCTGAAGAGAATTCATTGTATATCTCCTGAGGGCATAGCACCCGGACATCCATTTTGTCAAAATCGCGATGATGCTCAGCGAGTCTTTGAGCGGCACTTTTATATTCACTCGGAGCAATTATGAGGAGTTCCGGAGCTTGCAAAGCGTGAATGTCTTGATTTCCCACACTTTGAGCCGAGGAGACGGATTGTCCCGTCGATCCCGGAGTGAATGCTATATATTCGCGAGTGCCCGGCTCAGCACGGAATGTGCCGACAGAACCGCTGATGGTCAATTCAACGGCTTCTGGTCTGACAGGGTCAGTGACATCCCAAAGGATTGTGGAGGATGAAACCCCTTTCAGTTTCACAGCCGAGGGATAGACCAGATTAGTGTTGAAGAAGAGTTCTCCCTTGTTAAGGTTGAGACTGCGCGGATATTCCACCTCTATGTAATCGAGGCGTGCCAGTTTTACGGTTCCCGAATTCTGAAAAGCTATTTCTAATTTGAGATTGGAATCGGGATTGGGGATGCTCTTCTTAGTATTGTTGATTAGGAAATATTGGTCAGAGTTGGTAATTGCTGAAAAATTATCATTTGAAGAGGAGGCAAGACGCTTGCCGTTGGCATAAACCATCAGAGAACCTCCCCCGGAGGTGTTGGAGGCGAAACTGATTTTTGTATAGGCGGTTCCGTTGGCAAGGTCAGTCAGATTAAAGGTGAAAGACTGACGTGTAGGAGAACGGAAGTCTTCGCCCACAATCGTGCGACCTGATGAGGCAGGGCAGAAGAGGTCGTTTTCGTGAAGCAACATCTGGCTGAAGGTCTCCACTACGGGAAGACCCGAGATGCTTTTTGCTTTATTTACAGGTAAAGTATAAGTCTCCGAATCCTTATCGCTCAGAAAATACCATGATTCTTCAGCGTATGGTTGCATTTCGTGAGCGAACGAAAGATTTGTGCCTGTGCTGTTGCTTTTATTCCAGCGGATATGGTTATATCCGAAAAACCAGATGCCTGCATCGGAGCGCAAAACAGGCAGGATAGGCAAATCATCCGGGTCATCGGGAGAAATTGTCTCAGGGATTATTCTTCCGCCAAATCCATAAACATTGACTTTTGAGATATTGGAGAAACCGAGATTGCGCAAAGTGGAGGCGCTGACAAACTGCATTCCTGTCTTTTCGACTTTAACCTTAGCCCATTTACCTGATTTCAAAACAGATGATGCGGCGAATCTTTGTGAGGATTCGCTTTCATCTGCAGACGCATAAAAAGCCTCTGAAGTTGCGGCAAAAGCATAATTCAGAGACCCTGCAAGAATGCAGATTATCATCAATCTCGGGATGATTGAGGATAAAACGGAATTGCGGGTGATATTATGTAGTAAGTTCTTGATGTTCACTTGTTAGAAACGAAAATTTGAATTTGTTTAGTCTTTGGAATATGTCTATTCCGCCTATTACATAACGCAATAAGTATTTATATATTGCATATTTAACAATCATTCACATTCTTCCGGCTGAGTGTGTCTGAATATATAGATTTTACTAATTTGTGTAAGGCCATTCGGCTCCGTTCAGGTAATTTTCCCATTCCTTGCGATTACCGCAAAACACATTCAAGTCCACATTTCCGCGTATTCCTTTTACCTTCCCCTTGTGATAGTATTGCCAAAAGGTCCATTCAGCATTAATCGGGGTTGAATTGAAGGAGCAAATCCACAGGCATGAACCGGGTGCTACTTCATTAATATAAGCGTAATAACCTTCCCTGTTGGAATAGAAAGTAACCCTATATCCGCAAAGATTCAGATATTCCACCATTGCATTGAGTCTGCGTGCAATAAGGACAGAGTCAACTCCCTGAGCATTCCGGCTCTCCTCAACATCGATTGCTACACCCAAATCAAGTTTTCTTCTCCCGATGGATTGGAGAAAGTTTTTGGCTTGAGCCACACCTCCTACATCAAAACGGAAAAAGTGATATGCTCCTATTTTCAATCCGGCATGGCGTGCTTTGTCATAATTGATGTTGAAATTTTGGTCTCTGAAAGTGTCTCCTTCAGAGGCTTTGATAAAAATGAATTCAATCCCTGAAGATGCTGCAGCGTCAAGGTTCATCATATCGTTATGAGAAGAAACGTCGATACCCCTGATGGGATATTTATCGGGGTCAATGTAAGGAGGTGAAGTGATGAATTCCCGATAAGCCCAAATACTTGTAAACACCAACAAGACCGCGACTCCCAAAAAGGCAAAACTTACTTTGAGGTCGTGCAGTTTATTGATGATGTAGTGTAAAGTGCCTAAACGAGACATTTATCTTGAAAAATTAGTTATTCCCAATCCTTGTCAGAAAGTAAGGTTACTCTTTCAATTCGGCGTTGCCAAATTTCTGATTCCGGGGTTGAATATATTATTACATCTCCATGCCGGGGATTCATCATAGCCGCAAATTTCCCGAAACTCCCCGAGGATGAGATGAAATGTTTGCATCTTGAGAGCAACCATAAATCTACGTATCCCTTATCGGACTTATTATTTACCATTAGCCTATAATTACCTTTAGGCAATTCCGGCAGCAAATTGGCGGTTACCCAATCGGGTTCATCGCTGAAAATAAAGATTCTAATATCCTCTCCATATTTTGTTTGCAACAATTTGACTGCATGAGCAAAATATTTTGTTGGTGCCGGTGAGCCGTAGGCGGGAAGGAAACGTGCCAGGTCTCCTCGCCTGACATGCATACCTACCGAGTTTTCGGAAGACTCAATTTCAGTTGCATTCATTTTATCCGTTTCGCTCAGCCCTATGGGTTCAGAAATAAAAATTTCAGCCATTTCGGAATAAAACTCATCATCGGCGGCATAATAACCTGAGAGGAAAAGGGGAGGTCTTAATGATTCCCATGAATTTTGAGGAAGAGACGCATCATGTTCATGGGTATATAAAAGTCGGTAGAGTCTTAATTTCCAATTGTTTTTTGCGATAGGGAAGTATAGATTGGGGAAAAGTTTCAGGAGGTCGAAGTTTCTGGAATATTTCCCGTCCATATCAAGCGCGTCATAGTTAAACCAATCCAAATCATATTGAATATCGGCTTTTGATAGTCGGCGTAATTTTTCGCCGACTAAATAGAAATGCATTTGCGAGGATATTCCGCCGTCAACTTTAACATACATTACAGGGCGGATAATGGCGAGCTTATGCATTATGCATGATAGGGGGCGGGCAATTGCCGCTAATGATGAGCGTAAACGGTTTTTCTTCACGATAACATTTTAGCGATACGTTCCACACCTTTTACGAATGTTTCCACCTCTTCCTGAGTATTGTAAACAGCAAATGAGGCTCTGACAGTGCCGGGAATATTCAGGCGCTCCATCAGAGGCTGGGCACAATGGTGTCCGGTTCTTACTTCAATTCCGAGTCCGTCAAGAAGCACACCGACGTCGTAGGGATGATTATTTCCCAACAAGAAAGAGATTACTGCGCTTTTATGCGGGGATTCTCCGAAAATTCTCAATCCGGGAACTCTCTCTTTGAGACCTTGCGTCGCCAGATTTAACAAATATTCCTCATGTTTTTCAATCTCCCGTATCCCGATTGATTGGATAAAATCCAATGCCTGGCTGAAAGCAGCTATATCCACGAAATCGGGTGTGCCCGCTTCAAATTTAAAGGGTAGATCCGCGAAGGTGGTGCCGGAAAAAGAGACATGTTCAATCATTTCTCCTCCCCCTTGGTATGGTGGCATTTTTTCAAGCAATTGTTCTTTGCCATAAAGAATTCCAATACCGCTCGGTCCATACATCTTATGGGATGAAAAAGCATAAAAATCGCAATCCAAATCTTGCATATCAAGTTGCAGGTGAGGGGATGCCTGAGCGCCGTCGATCATTACCGGCACGCCATGTTTATGTGCAATCTTCACCATTTCTTTAGCGGGATTGATTGTGCCTAAAACATTTGAGACATGAGTGAAAGAGACCATTAAGGTCTTATCATTAAATAAAGACTTATATTGCTCAATATCAAGTTCTCCCTTTTCGTCAATGTCTACAACTTTTATTTTGAGGTTTTTGCGTTTTTGGAGCAATTGCCAAGGCACAATATTGGAGTGATGCTCCATTACTGTCAGTATTATCTCCCCGTCTTCCCGGAAATCCGAACCGAAAGATGATGCCACAAGATTAATTGCTTCCGTAGCTCCTCGTGTGAAGATAACTTCACAATGGGATTCAGCATTGATGTATTTGGCTACTTCTCGGCGAGTATGTTCTTGCAAATCAGTGGCTTCTTGGGAAAGAGTATGCACGCCGCGATGCACATTGGCTTTATGATTCAGATACACATCATTAATAGCATCAATAACTCGCTTCGGGGTTTGAGATGTAGCTGTGTTATCGAGATATATGAGCGGGTGTTCATTTATCTGTCTATTCAGAGAGGGGAATTGTTCTCTAATTTTATTGAGGTCAAGAGTCATATCTGTCGGTAATAACTACTATTAATTCAACTGATATTTACGGGGCATTCGGAATTACAATCATGACATCCTGCAGATTCTCCTGCAAAGCGGCGCTCCACCATGAGAGTCAAGCGNTCTTTAAGTCCGGGAATGGAAACTTTATCAATAACGTCAGCCATGAAAGCCTGTTTAAGCAGNAAGCGAGCNNGTGCGTCATCAAGTCCACGGGTACGCATGTAGAAAAGTTGNATTTCATCCNNTTTNNCAACAGCTGAGCCGTGAGNGCATTTTACGTCATCGTTATATATTTCCAGTTGAGGCTTCGAATACATTCGCGCATTATCACTTCCGATAAGGTTTCTGTTAGATTGATAAGCCTCGGTTTTTTTGGCTCCGGGGGCAACTTTGATAAGTCCGGTGAAGGCTCCTAAGGAATTGTCGTCAACGGAGTATTTAAATAATTCTTCGGTGTGGCAATTCTCTGAATCATGGTCAACCAGGGAATATGTATCAATTTTCCTGTTGCGGTCGGCAATCCCCATTCCATAGAGTTTCAATTCACTTCCGGGTTCTGCAAAAGAACAGTGATATTCATTTCGGGTTCTGCCGTTATAGATAGTCAGTCCGTTGATTACGACACGCGAATCCGCTTTTTGTTCAAGCCAAAGAGATGAGAGGCGAGAAGTATTTTCAGTTGATTCCTCTAAATCATAATAATCAAATTGAGCATTTTTGCCGACAAATATTTCAATTGTCTGCAATGCCAACATTTGAGAATCTGATTGAGATGAATGGTCGCACGCGAGCAGACATGCCTCAGCTTCTTCTTCCACTACAATCACAATTCTGCGCACCGCCATAATATCGGGAGCTCCTCCAAGTATGTTGACGAGCTGCAGCGGCTTGACCACCTTGGTTTTTTTAGGAATCCTTATCCATAATCCGTCTTGTGCCAAAAGAGAGGATAGTGCAACACAAGAATTTGAAGCATCAGCCAATTTATTATAATACCTGCCTAACATTTCCGGATTTTTTTCTCCGATCTCGCGAAGGCTTGCAATCTCAACTCCTTCAGGAAGATTTTTTAAAGAATCAGCCGGAATGTAGGGTATGTCGTTAATCAGCATAAAGGGAGCGGAAGTCATCTTCGGCACTCCGCATTTAAAACTTTCCGCTGGATTGACAGAGAGGGGCACACGATTGATGTTCAGTCCATAATTTTGGCTAAAAATTTCTCGCAGGTTTGTGATTTCATAGTTTTCACTCCCCAATTTCGGAATGATAGAGCCGGATAAAAAATCTGCAGCTTCCGGGCGACAATCATTCATAATTCCGCATGAGCGGGAATTAATAGCGGTCTTATTGTCTGTATATAAATCTATATATTGTTGTACGGAATTTTCCATGTCATTTTTCTCCCAGTTCTTCTTTTATCCAATCATACCCTCTCTCTTCAAGCTGAAGGGCGAGTTCCGGACCGGCAGTTTTCACTATTCTTCCTTTATAAAGAATATGCACGATATCAGGCTTGATATAATCCAACAGGCGTTGATAGTGGGTAATGACAATCGTGGCATTGTTGGTTGTTTTAAGTTTATTAACACCCTCCGCTACAATTCGGAGAGCATCAATATCAAGTCCGGAGTCAGTTTCGTCAAGAATTGATAATTTAGGTTCCAACACTGCCATCTGGAAAATTTCATTTCTCTTTTTCTCACCACCTGAGAAACCCTCATTTACGCTTCTTGAGGCGAGATTATTGTCGAGTTCCACGATAGAGCGTTTTTCGCGCATTAATTTTAAGAAATCAGCAGCGCTCATCGGTTTTTCTCCGAAATACTCACGCTTGGCGTTGACTGCGGCGCGCATGAAATTCATCATTGACACTCCGGGAATCTCAACGGGATATTGAAATCCGAGAAATATACCCTCATGACTGCGAATTTCCGGGGGCATTGCAAGAAGGTCTTTGTCGTAAAAATCTGCAGTTCCTTCAGTCACCTTGTAAGCAGGATTACCTGCTAAAACCATTGAAAGAGTTGATTTTCCAGACCCGTTTGGTCCCATTATCGCATGGACTTCGCCGGGTTTAACTTCGAGATTGATACCTTTTAAAATTTCCTTCCCGTTGATTTCGGCGTGAAGGTTGCTGACTTTAAGCATGATATGGGGTTTATTTTAAATTTCAACAATTTTGTATAATAGAAACGTTTTTATCAGAAAGATAGTTGAAAGAAATTTTTTTAGCTTCCCTCAGTTGCTCTTCGTGAGCAAATTCCGAAAAACTTTCCGATCCGAGACAAGCCGGGGCAATCCATAATACGGCTTCTATGATATTGCCGTCATCGTTTTTGCCATGCCGCATCAGAATCGACTCCGGATTATAACCTACTAATAGATTATACACTATGGAGAGCATTAACATATAATTCACTATGCAAAATGCTACTCCGAGAATGGAATCCAGTATTCCGCTGCCAAAGCCCGAAATCGCCTTACGGATGATGGCGGTAATGGAATAAAATATTGAATATACTATGGCGAAGACAGTCCCTGCACCCAGATTGGTTGCAAAATATTTTCCGCTTCTTTCGAGTATGGAGTTCGGTATTATGGACTCGGCGATATTTGTTGCTCCTTCTAAAAAAATATGAGCGCATACCACCCCAAATGCCAGACCCAAAACTGACGTGACGAGCCCTGTCAGTCCGAGTCGATAACCTCTTATGACAGCAATTATCAGGACTGCTATGGCGATAATATGAAAGATAGCATCACTCATTAATGCAAATATATAATTTTTTCGTCGCCTTTCAAAATCAATTGCTGCGTATTTATTGACATAGTGCTTGCCGTATAATAAAAAATCAATAAATTTGCATCATCATGACGATAAACTCGCGTAAGAAAATACTCTTTTTGCTTCCCCGGTTTCCTGAAGCCGGAGGGATTGAAACTATGACTGTAGCCTTAGCCAATTATCTGGCTGAATCACGTTATAATGTGGCTATAGCAGCTCGGGATGGCGACAGACCCTTTGACGAATCGAAGATTTCAAAGGGGGTGAAGATTTACAGATTATATGATGAGTTCCANTCCCGAAACATAGTAAAACTAATANATGAAAAGCAATTTGAGATTGTGATTAATCAGGGATGCGTAAAAATCATAACACCCATTTTGAAAGGGATAAGGGAATTGACAGATGCTCGAATTATCAGTGTTCTGCACACAAATCCCAGATTGACACACCATAAGCCAATTGCAGAAAATGAGGGTATTTTCATTAAAAAACTTGCTAAATTCTTGATTTGGCCTCTGTATGAAAGAGAATATTTCCGACGTTATAGAAAAAATCTGAATGAAGTGTTTTTGAATTCCGATTTTTTTGTGGTGCTTTCGCAAAAATTCATTGGCGGCTTGAAAAAACTAATTAATCCGGAAATATATGATGAGACAAAATTGGAGATTATCCCTAATTTCTTAACATCAGGTGAAGGCAACGAGGGTAAAACCGGGGTTGTGGAAAAGGAAAAAACTTTATTATATGTAGGTAGGATTGTGGAACACACAAAACGCTTGTCGCGGATAATTAGAATCTGGGAGCAATTAACGCAATTATTTCCGGAATGGAAATTAGATATAATTGGAGAGGGACCCGACAGGAAGAGATTTGAAGCATTAGTGCGCCGAAGAGGGATAAAAAGAATAACATTTCGAGGTCAGATGGAGAATGTGACAGAGATATTAAAGAAGTCATCCATATTGCTTCAAACTTCTGATAATGAAGGGATGCCGAGGGTTATAATGGAAGCTCAAAGTGAAGGATGTGTGCCGGTGGCTTACAACTCTTATCCGGTGGCATCGGAGCTGATAGAAGACGGAGAATCCGGAGTGTTGATAGAGCCATTTAAAGAGGGGGAATTTAAAAGGAGANTNNAAGAACTCATGCAATCTCCCGAAAAGTTAAAAGAAATGTCGATAAAAGNTATGAATAAAGCATTGGAAAGATATAATCAGGAGCCTGTTATGAAACTTTGGGAAGAGATTATTTCTTCTTAGGTTCAGGCGCAAATTTATTGGGAAATTTCCAATGTTGACGTGGTTTTATCATTGCGTAGACAATCAAGCCAATTCCGAGAAGAATAAAGGGTATACTCAACATTTGTCCGAGGTTCATTCCATATTTAGCTATCAAATCATATTCTGAACTTACCTGCACATTTTTCAGATATTCTATAAAGAATCTGGGAATAAAGATTCCGATGAAAAAGACTCCTGTAATGAGCCAGGGACGTTCTTCGGCATTGCGTTTCCAATACATCCACATGAGCAGGGCAAAGAGGATCAGATAGCACGCGGCTTCATATAATTGAGTTGGATGGCAAGCGACTGTTTCACCATTGCGTAGGAACACAAATCCCCAAGGCAACGAGGTTGGACCACCGTAGATTTCGCTATTCATTAAATTCCCCAATCTGATCAGGGCTCCAACCAAAGCGATTGGAATCACAACTTTGTCGAAAACCCAGGAGGCGGGTTTTTTACTGACAAACCATGAGAAGAGAAACAAAGCAATGATATTTCCGATAGTGCCTCCATGACTTGCCAATCCCCCATTCCATACTTTTAAAATTTCTCCGGGGTGAGCTGAATAATAATCCCATTCATAGAAGAAAACGTGTCCGAGTCTGGCACCTAAGATTGTGCCGACCACCAGATACATCAGCAATATCCCGAGCCAACTTTCAGGTGCTCCTTCATGTTTGAACATTGCAGCTACAATTTGATAACCAATTAAGAAGCCGACTGCAAAACATAGACCGTACCATCTGACTGCAATCGGACCAAGGGAGAAGAGAACGGGATCGGCATTCCAGAGTATTTCTAAAAGCATAGACTTGATTTTTATTATTATCCCCGCCGTGCATTTCGACGGGGATAAATATATTATCATTTAAAAAAATTATTCAGATCCTGGAGTTTGATAAAATATATCAGAGTTTGCCGACAATATCTGCGGTGTCGCGGGCTATCATCAATTCCTCATCTGTGGGGATCACAACTACTTTCACTTTAGAATCTTTGCCGGAAATTTCAATCTCTTTGCCGCGAGTTTTGTTTGCTTCCTCATTGAAAGTCACGCCGAGATAAGCCAATTGCTTGCAGATAACTTCGCGAGTGCCGGTTTTATTTTCTCCGACGCCTCCGGTGAATACAATAACATCCACGCCACCCAACACNGNNGTATNANCGNCGATATNTTTCAAAATGCGATANTCATACATATCCAGTGCNAGCTTTNCTTTCTCTTCGCCATTTGCCACGGCATTCTCAATATCACGCATGTCGCTTGAGATTTCAGAAACGCCTGCCACTCCACTCTCTTTGTTAATGAGTTTCATANCTCCGGCAGCATCGAGATCNNATATCTCCATGAGATAAGCGATGGCTCCGGGGTCGACATCTCCAACGCGGGTGCCCATCATCAAACCTTCTGTGGGAGTCAAACCCATAGATGTGTCAACAGAAATTCCATCTTTAATAGCCGTGATGGATGCTCCATTGCCGATGTGGCAAGTGATGATTCTTTGTTTGTCGTAGGGGAGACCCAGAAATTCGCATGCGCGATGAGAAACGTAGCGATGTGAAGTGCCGTGGAAGCCGTAGCGTCTTACGCCGTATTTTTCGTATGCCCAATATGGAAGGGCATACATATAGGCTTTTGCCGGCATAGTCTGATGAAAAGCAGTGTCAAACACTCCGACTTGAGGCACATTCGGAAGAATTTCACTGACCGCTTCAATGCCGGTGATGTTAGCCGGGTTATGAAGGGGTGCAACAGGATAACATTCTTTGACTTTCTCAATGACTTCAGGAGTGATAAGCACTGATTTATTAAATTTTTCCATGCCGTGCACCACGCGATGACCCACTGCGTCAATTTCATCAAAACTCTTGATTACACCTTCCTTGGGGTCGGAGAGGACTTTGAGCACCTGGCGCACCGCCTCCTTAGCATCCGGCATATCCACCACAATAGTCTCTTTTGAGCCATCGGGGCGTTTGAACTTCAGAAAAGAATCGGGCAAACCGATTTTTTCCACTCCGCCTTCAGCCATGACATCTTTGGATTCTGAATCTATAAGTTTATATTTCACACTGCTTGATCCGCAGTTAAGAACAAGAATCTTCATGTAAATTATATTAAGTATTAAGTATTAAGACTTGAGAATTGAGAATTAAGAATTCTTTTTCTCGCCAATGGCTTGATTGCATGTAACGATAATAGTGTTGATGATATCTTCCACAGTTGCACCACGGGAAAGGTCGTTGACAGGAGCTGCCAACCCTTGAAGAATCGGACCTACCGCGCCGGCTCCCGCAAGACGTTGCACGAGTTTATAGGCAATATTTCCAACTTCGAGTGATGGGAAAATGAGAGTATTGGCATGACCTGCAACCTCGCTTCCGGGAGCTTTTTTAGCTGCCACTTCCGGCACAATTGCTGCATCGCTTTGCAGTTCTCCGTCAATCTTAAGGTTCGGATCCATCTGTTTGGCTATGTCCACGGCGTTGCGAACTTTATCAACACGTTCATGAGATGCACTTCCCCAAGTTGAGAAGCTGAGCATTGCCACAACGGGATCCAATCCGGCAATATTTTTGGTTGTTTTAGCAGTTTCCACAGCAATTTGAGCCAGCTCTTCACTTGTGGGGTCGGGCACAACGGCGCAATCGGCAAAAATCAGCATGTGATCTTCGCCGTATGGCACATTCTCGGGGAGAAGCATGATGAATGCGCCGGAAACGACAGAAATACCGGGTTTGGTCTTAAGAACTTGGAATGCAGCGCGGAGAACATGAGAAGTAGGGCTGAGGGCTCCAGCCACCATGCAGTCTGCATCACCGGCTTTAATCATCAAGCAACCTAAATAAAGAGGATTCTTAACTTGTTCGCAAGCCATTTCCATCGTTATGCCTTTCTTTTTGCGCAAATCGTGGAATAATTCTGCATATTTCTGAGTAAAAGCGGCATCTTCAGGATTCACCACTTCAGCCTCGCTGATATGGGAAAGGTTTAATTTGTCAGCCTCAGCGAGAATTTCCTCTCTTTTGCCAACGAGCACAACTTTTGCTATCTTGCGAGCGATAATGTCATCCGCAGCCTTAAGAGTGCGGGGCTCTTTTGATTCCGGAAGCACAAGCCTCTGCGGCATGCTTTGCGCAGTGGCTGTGAGTCTTTCAAACAGTGTCATGATATAGTATTTANGAAATTNAACTATGCAANGTTAATAAAAAAGGGATNATAACGGGTTTTAAATGGGCATTNATTGTGAATTATATATTAAATTTGCATTATGATTGTATTCAAACGCCTTCATCGGTTTATGCTGAAGAGTTTTCTTCCATTATTTGCAATGACTTTTTTCATTGTGCTCTTCATCGTGTTGATGCAATTCTTGTGGAAATATATTGATGATTTGGTGGGAAAAGGGCTCGGCATGGGAGTATTGGGAGAACTCTTCTTCTATGCCGCTGTTTCAATGGTGCCGATGGCATTGCCATTGGCTATTTTATTGGCATCTTTGATGACTTTCGGCAATCTCGGCGAGAAATTTGAACTCACCGCCATGAAAGCCTCGGGGATATCATTGCTCCGGGTGATGGCGCCACTAATCGTAACGGTAGGAATAATTGCGGTCGGTGCTTTTTATTTCCAAAACAACATTCTGCCCAAAGCGCAAGTGAAAATGTGGACACTCCTGTTTTCAATGCGTCAGAAATCACCTGAACTTGAGATACCCGAGAATGTGTTTTATGACCAAATTCCGGGATTTAATCTCTTTGTAAAAGAGAAAAATAGAGACACGGGGAGGCTTAAGGATGTATTGATTTATGACGTCAGCAAAGGTGGGGATAACGCCACTGTCATAACAGCCGATTCAGCTCAGTTGGCTTTCACGCCTGACATGAAATATCTTTATCTTCATCTCTATGAAGGAGAGCAATTTGAAAATTTACGCGACCAAAACAGTGTTCGCTCCATTAACACACCTTTCCGNAGGGAGACTTTTANTGNCAAGCAGGTCTTAATCNCGTTTGATGCAAATTTCAACAGGCTCGATGAAGGGNGAANGAGAAATCAATATGTAGGCAAAAACATTGCTGAACTCAGACAGACGATGGACTCTATAGAACTTCGGCTTGATTCAATCGGGAGAGATGAAGCCCCATATCTTAAATCACAGGAATTGAACATCCTGACAGGTGTGCCTAAGGTATATTATAGGGAAATTCCCGTTGAGGCAGGAGGAGACTCAAATCAGATGTCCGATCGGAGTGAAATTCCGTCAAATTATCAAAGACCGGACGTTCCCGATTTATTATCCCTTAACTGGGAAAATGTCAAAAGTGTGGATATTAGGGAATTGGTGGATTCCCTCCCATCCGGAAAACAGGCNGAAATTTATTCCGNGGCATATNCTATCAATGACCGGCATCAGCAACAGATGTATTTCCGCGCTCAAGNGATAAACGATGAAAAGAAAATTCTTCGTCGTCACGAGATAGAACTGATCAAGAAGTTTACGCTATCAGTGGCGTGCATCATATTTTTCTTTATTGGAGCCCCGTTGGGTGCAATTATTAGAAAAGGAGGATTAGGTACGCCTCTCGTCATCTCCGTTTTGCTCTTCCTGGTATATTACATAATAGATAATACAGGTTATAAGATGGCACGCGACGGGAAGATAATAGTGTGGATAGGTATGTGGATTTCCACTTTTGTGCTCGGTCCGCTCGGAGTATATGTAACATGGAAAGCGATGAACGACTCCGCTGTGTTTGACAAGGATAGAGTTTCCGGATGGTTCCGCAAGATATTCGGTTTGCGCTCATCAAGAAGCGTGGCGTCAAAAGAGGTGATAATAAACGAGATATCAATCCGAGAGAGTATTGGACTCTTGGACAATCTCTCTAAAAATGCAAAGACAATATTAACTCGTTATTCACGTCTGATAGGATATAAAAGATATTGGCTAAATGGTATTTCCGAACTTAGCGTCCGGGAATTGTCAGAGAATTTGGAATCTACAATTACATATCTGAATGATTCAAGAAATCCGTTGGTAATCAATAAACTTGCTGACTTTCCGGTTTTAAGGCAGGTTTGGGTATATCATCCTGCACATAAAGCATGGTTCGGATGGGCAATGATGATAGTTTTCCCATTGGGGCTTCCGGTGTATTTCGCAGGCTTGCAAGCACAAAAAGATTTGATGTCCGATTGCAGACGTATTATTGAAAGATGCAAATTGATAAAAGATGTGTTGGAGAAGGAGAAAGCTGACTCTGAGGAAATTAATATAGTTGAAAATCAAGAATAAACAATTGATGCAATATGCGAAATGAAGAAGAATTGGAAGGCGTAACGCTTCTGGGGAATCAAGGAGTTAAATATCCCACAGATTATAATCCCTCTTTGCTTGAAACGTTTCCCAACAAGCATGAGGATAATGAATATGTAGTAACTTTCGATTGTCCGGAATTTACGACATTGTGTCCGAAGACCGGTCAACCCGATTTCGGGCATATTTATATTTCTTATATTCCACGCAAAAAAATGGTGGAGAGTAAAAGTTTGAAATTATATCTGTTTTCATTCAGAAATCATGGTGATTTTCATGAAGATTGCATCAATATCATCATGAAAGACCTGAATAAATTAATGGATCCGAAATATATAGAAGTGAGAGGAATATTTATGCCACGCGGCGGGATAAGCATTTATCCGTTTGCAAATTATGGAGATGCTGACCACAAGACTCTTGANNATGAAAGNAGATTGATGATATTCAAGGAGAATATGANATAAGNTATGGAANAGGATTCTATATTAATATTGTNGGGAGGAATGGNTTCCACCACAATGCTATATGAATATAAAGATAAAATTGCAGCAGCTGTTACATTTGATTATGGAGCAAACCATAATGCACGTGAAATTGAATGTGCCCGGAAGAATTGTGATATTCTTGGCATAGAGCATATAGTGATACCATTGGATTTTATTTCAAAATATTTCCGGAGTTCCCTGCTTGATGGTGCTGATGCCATTCCTGAAGGGAGTTATGCCGATGAAAATATGAAGAGCACGGTGGTGCCCTTTCGCAATGGCATCATGTTGAGTATTGCCGCGGGTATTGCCGAAAGCCGCGGAGTAAAGCATATTATGATAGCCAATCATGGGGGAGACCATGCGATATATCCTGATTGCCGCTTCGGTTTTATTCAGGCTATGAGTAAAGCCATAGGGGAGGGAACATACGATGATATAGATATTTTCGCTCCTTATACTGATATAGACAAGGCTGACATTGCTGAAATCGGTAAGCGACTCGGAATGGATTATTCCTTGACTTACAGTTGTTATCGTGGGGGAGAGAAACATTGCGGACGTTGCGGCACATGTGTGGAGCGACGTGAAGCAATGGCGGAAGCCGGAATTGAAGACCCCACGGAATATGAAAATTAATTAAAGAACTGAGATAATGATTCGGAATAAAAAATGAATTAAAATGTATTACGTCAAAAAACGCATTGAAATTTCAGCTGCTCATAAGTTGGCGCTCTCGTATCCAAGCAAATGTACCCATTTGCACGGGCATAATTGGATAATAATAGTGGAGTGTAGAAGCGAGGAGCTAAATCGGGATGGAATGGTGACAGATTTCACACATGTAAAGAAAAAAATTAATACTATGCTTGATCATGAAGTATTAAATGATGTTTTACCCTTTAATCCTACGGCTGAGAATATTGCAAAATGGATAGTGGATAATGTTGATAATGCGTGGCGATGTGAAATTCAAGAGAGTGAAGGAAACGTGGCGATATACGAAAAGGATTGATTTCGTTATTTGGGGAATTAATATAAAATTTAATTGAATGAAAAGGAAAGTTAATGAAATATTTTATTCCTTGCAGGGGGAGGGTGCTAACACGGGAACTCCGATGGCGTTTGTGCGTTTCTCAGGTTGCAATTTGAAATGCCCTTTTTGCGATACATACCATGAAACGGGAGAATTGATGGAGGATGAGGAAATTATAGATGAAATTAATAAATATCCTGCTGAATGGGTGGTGTTGACCGGAGGCGAACCCTCCTTGCATATTGATGACGATTTCATTCAGTTGTTGCACTCAGCCGGTAAAAAAATTGCGATTGAAACCAATGGTACGCATCCTTTACCTTCCGGCATAGATTGGGTTACCTTTTCTCCTAAATCCGGAATGGCTAAGGGGGGAGACCTGATAAAGATAAATTATGCTGATGAAATAAAGGTTGTAGATGTCGGGCAGCCTCTGGAAGAGTATTTGGACATGTTAGAAGGATGCAATCCGAGAANGTATNTGCAGCCATGTTATGTTAAGGAGGAGACTGAACGTCNAAAGAATTTGGAATCTACAANAGAAAGAGTGAAATCTGNCCCCCGCTGGAGGCTTTCTCTCCAAACCCATCGTCTTCTTGACATTCCTTAAANTATGATTTTAATAACGATAATCCTTACAGCAGCGGTATTACAGTTTTGATTNNTTCCTTAAATCTCATGATTTTGAAATGAAGGAGATTAAGAGAAGAATGTATTTTTACTGAAAGATTTGAATAGTTTTCCAACAACCCCTTGTAAATTCGTATCCGCCTCAAAAAAATAAGGAGACCCCGANTGCCNATTGGCTTCAGGGTCTCTATGTCATTAAATAAATAATATTTTTGGTATTATTCTGATATCTCAGCAGCTTCAGTCGATTTGGCTGTAGTCGCTTTTTTGCGTCCGGCGCGTTTGGGCTTGGGTGTTTCAACGGGAGTTTCTTCCACACCTACGAGTGAACCATCAATGAGGATTCTGCCGCAATATTCGCAAACAATAACTTTCTTGTGCATCTTAATCTCAAGTTGACGTTGAGGCGGGATGCGGTTGAAGCAACCTCCGCATGCAGAACGTTCCACGGTGACGATGCCGAGACCATTGCGGGCGTTGCCACGAATACGCTTGAAAGCTGCCAGAGTATAATCGTCAATCTCTTGCTCAACTTCCTTAGCTTGCATTCTATAATTCTCTTCCTCTTTCTTTGTTTCGCTTACTATCTCTTCAAGTTCGGCTNTCTTTTCTTCGAGATTGTGCTGATGGTCGGCAAGTTCGGNTTGTGCTTTTTCAATTTCCTCTNTTTTGCGNTCTATTTTTGCTTCAGCTTCGCGGATGTNTTTTTCCGCAAGTTCTATTTCAAGACTTTCAANTTCTTTNTCTTTTTCGNNGAAGNCANATTCACGANTGTTGCGCACATTATTCAATTGCTCCTCATAACGGGCAATTTTAGCCTTACGGTCTTGAATCTCTCCTTTTTTCACATTAGCGAATTGCTCCAAATCTGCAATTTCATCTGTGTGTTTCTGGATACGTGTTTGATAACGCACGATTTCATCTTCGAGATCTTTTACTTCATGAGGGAGTTCGCCGCGAAGGAATTTGATGCGGTCGATTTCCGACAGAAGAGTTTGGAGATGATAGAGCGATTTGAGGCGATCCTCAACGCTGCGATCTTTTTCAGATTTCTTTTCAGAAGCCATAATTTATATTTTATTCTCTATTATTATTTTTCGTTTTTTAATGATTATATGTATGCCACAGGGTTTGATTCTGTTTCGGAGAAATAGACCACGCAGTTTGGGAAAGACCCTCTGATTATTCTGGAAAGTAGTTTGCGTGCGCATAATTCACTTTCATAATGACCTATGTCTGCCAATAGAATTTTATAACCAAAAGAGGTGTAATCATGATATTTTAAGTCACCGGTGAGCAGTGCGTCCGCTCCGACTTCAATTGCGTTTTTTATCAGTGAAGCTCCCGCACCTCCGCATAGCGCAACCTTGCGGATGACTATATGGGGAGACTGAGCGGAATATCTCAGTTGTCCGACTTTCAATGTCTCTTTTGCCTTTCTGAGGAATTCAATTTTGGGAGTTGGATTTATATCTCCTATTATTCCGAGTCCGGTGGAAGAGTCGTCATGATGGGGAGCAAGCACTTTTAAGTTTTTCATCCCGAGCAGATGAGCAATTTCATAACTTACCCCTTCGGAAGCTGAATCAAGATTTGTGTGAGAAGCGTATATTGCAATGTTGCATTTTAAGGCTTCTATCACAATTCTTTCTGTCGGTGTTTCACCCGTAATTTGCTTCAATCCGGAGAAAAGGAGAGGATGATGGCTAATGATAAGATTGCATTGGCGGCGTTTAGCTTCTTCCAATACATCTTCCGTTACGTCAAGGCACAACAATATCGCACTGACGCTCATATCCGGATTTCCCACTTGGAGACCGGTATTGTCGTAAGATTCCTGAAGATTTTTTGGTGCGAACTCTTCAATTACTGTTGCGATATCTTTGACCTTCAACATATATATCAATCTTTTAAATCCAATTTAAGTTGAAGTTCTTCCAATTGAGCATCATCAATTGGAGAAGGGGATTCATTCATCACGTCGCGTCCCGAATTATTTTTCGGAAAAGCGATAACGTCGCGAATAGTATCAAGACCGGCAACGATTGATACAAATCTGTCAAAACCCAAAGCCAATCCACCGTGAGGAGGCGCGCCATATTTGAAGGCGTTCATAAGGAATCCAAATTGCTCCTGTGCTTTTTCCGGAGTAAATCCGAGGAGTTCAAACATTTCATCCTGAAGTTTAGCATCATGGATTCTGATGGAGCCGCCACCGAGTTCGGTGCCGTTGACAATTATATCATAGGCTGTGGCACGAACGTTTCCGGTGTCGGTGCGTAGCAATGGTATATCTTCCGGATTGGGTGAGGTAAACGGATGGTGCATTGCATAATAGCGTTGCGTCTCATCATCCCATTCAAATAAGGGGAAGTCAACAACCCAAAGTGGAGCGAAAACATTTTTGTCGCGAAGTCCAAGGCGATTACCCATTTCGAGTCGCAATTCGCAGAGTTGCTTGCGGGTCTTCATTGTCTCTCCGGTCAATACGAGTAGCAGGTCGCCGGGTTTTGCGTCTGCACGTTTCCCCCATTCTTTGAGGTCTTCTTCCGAGTAAAATTTCCCGACAGAGCTTTTCACACTTCCATCTTCTTCAAACTTAACCCAAATCATCCCTTTAGCGCCTACTTGCGGACGTTTCACAAAATCGGTAAGTTGGTCGAGTTGCTTGCGGGTGTAGTTGGCGCATCCCGGAGCGCAGATGCCGACAACTATCTGAGCGTCATCAGCCACGCTGAAATCATGACCTTTTGCAAGGTCGGTAAGTTCCACAAAGGGCATTCCGAATCTGAGATCAGGTTTGTCGGATCCATAAAGTTTCATAGCGTCTGCCCAGGTCATTCTCGGGAATGGCTCAGTGAAGTCAATATTCTTTACATATTTGAAAATATGTTTTACGAGACCTTCAAACATTTGAATCACATCTTCTTGCTCCACGAAACTCATTTCGCAGTCTATTTGAGTAAACTCCGGCTGACGGTCGGCTCGCAAGTCTTCATCTCGGAAACACTTTGCAATTTGGAAATAGCGGTCATATCCGCTGACCATCAAAAGTTGCTTGAAGAGTTGAGGGGATTGGGGGAGGGCATAAAATTCGCCGGGATTCATGCGAGAAGGCACCACGAAATCGCGTGCACCTTCCGGGGTGGATTTCACGAGGATTGGGGTCTCGATTTCAAGAAAGCCTTTGGAATCAAGATATTTGCGAATCTCAAAAGCCATTTTGNGGCGCAATTCAAGATTTTTCTTTACGCAATTTCTANGCAAATCAAGATAGCGATATTTCNNGCGTAAATCATCCNCGCNATCGGTGTTGTNTTCAATAGTGAAAGGGGGNATNTCGGATTTGTTTAGAATTTTAACTTCCAAGGCTATTATTTCGATTTCGCCTGTAGGGAGATTTTTATTTTTTGAAGTACGCTCTTCGACTTTCCCTTTGATTTCAACTACAAATTCGCGACCGAGCGAATTGGCAATTTCGCAAAGTTCGGGGTTGATCTCTTGATTAAATACGACTTGAGTGATTCCATAACGGTCGCGTAAATCAAGAAAAGTGAGAGAGCCCATTTTTCTTACGCGTTGAACCCATCCGGCGAGTTTTACCTCTTTGCCGGCGTCGGCGATACGAAGTTCGCCACAAGTTTTGTCTCTATACATATATTGACTGAAAAAAATCTGTCAATTCTAAAGAAAATCCCAAAAAATCAGTATGATAAGTCTGATAATTTGAAATTTCAAGAAAAGACTATCAATTGATATTTCGTTTAAACATACAAAGATAGCAAAAATCTTTGTATTGTAATATAAAAATTGCGAAAAGGAGGTTAAAATAATAAATCTCATCAATATCTTAGCAATATTAATGAGATTTGAGCAAATTTTCCGGTGCGCACGAACGGACTAGAACCCCCACGTCGTAAGACACTAGATCCTAAGTCTAGCGCGGCTACCAATTACGCCACGTGCGCGATTCACTTTGCAAAATTAATAAATATTTTTAACTCCACAAAATTATTTTTCATTCTGACATGAGGTAAAAAAGCAATTTTTTGTTATTTTTGTATGTTTTTATGTTGCACTTGTTTATGATAGAACTTTGTGCGACTTATCAATATAAATAATAACNGATNCCTTTNATGAGCANATCCGACANGACTCAAAATGAGTNAGAAAATATCAATTCTAATAATCANNCGGATTTGAGCGACTTCAANCCCACTTCATCNCCNGAAANTATTGATTCNGGTAATGAAGAGGCTTTGGATATTGAATCCGGAAGAGATGATATAATTCACGATATGCGATTGGAAGAAAAGGAGTTGGCTTCTGAAGCTCCAATTAATTCCTACACTATTCCGGGAATGGGGGATAAGCGGACAGTCCTTTCAGGAATGTTTAAAAATTGGTATTTGGAATATGCTTCATACGTTATTTTAGAAAGAGCGGTGCCTCACATTGAAGATGGCTTAAAGCCCGTGCAAAGAAGAATTTTACATTCAATGCATACGCTTGATGACGGCAGATTCAATAAAGTTGCAAATATTGTTGGCAACACCATGCAATATCATCCTCACGGGGATGCTTCCATAGGGGATGCTCTTGTGCAACTCGGACAGAAAGAACTGCTTATTGACACACAGGGTAATTGGGGAAATATTCTTACCGGGGATTCAGCAGCCGCCGGACGTTATATTGAGGCTCGATTGTCTGAATTCGCGCTTGAGACGGTTTTTTCTCCAGATATTACTGAATGGACTCCATCTTACGATGGGAGAAAAAAGGAGCCGGTGTCGCTCCCTATAAAATTTCCTCTATTGTTGGCGCAGGGCGTTGAAGGTATAGCCGTGGGTCTTTCTTCCAAGATTCTCCCGCATAATTTCAATGAGATTTTAGATGCCGCTATAGCTTATCTTAAGAATGAGCCTTTTAAGCTCCTCCCTGATTTTCAAACGGGGGGGCTGCTTGATGCATCGAAATACAATGACGGGGCTCGCGGAGGATCGGTGAAAGTGCGTGCTAAAATTGAGAAAATCGACAATAAAACACTCGCCATCACGGAAGTCCCATTCGGCAAGACCACTACTACTTTGATAACCTCCATATTGTCTGCTATGGAGAAAGGAAAAATTAAAGTCAGAAAAGTGGATGATAACACCTCGGCTCAAGCTGAAATATTGGTGCATCTTAACCCCGGCACCTCTTCCGATAAAGCTATTGATGCGCTTTATGCTTTTACAGATTGTGAAGTCAGCATCTCTCCATGTTGCTGTGTGATTGTTGACAACAAGCCGCATTTCCTAACCGTTAGCGATTTATTGCGTTTCAGTGTTGACCACACCCAACGTATGCTTCTGGATGAATTGAAGATAAAACTTGGAGAGAATAAAGAGGCTATGTTATTCGCTTCTTTAGAGAAAATCTTTATCGAGAAGAGAATGTATAAGGATTCAAAATTGGAATCGGCTCCTGATATGGACGCAGCTGTAGAGAGAATAGATATTCTCATGGAGCCATATAAATCTTCATTCTACAGAGAGATTACCCGAGAGGATANAATGAAACTCTNGGAAATCAAAATGGGAAGGANATNGAAATTCAANTCTGAAAAATCCAATGAAAAGATAGCTCGTCTACAGGAGGAGATAGAGAAGATAGCGTATGACATTGAGCATATCGTGGAATTTACAATTAATTGGTATGAGCATTTGAAAGGCAAATATGGCGAGCGATTTCCACGACGCACGATTATTCGCGGTTTTGATTCCATTGAAGCTACTAAAGTTGCCGAAGCCAACAAAAGATTATATTTTGATAAAGATGGCAACTTTATCGGCATCGGCATAAAGGAGGGTGAATTCCAGTTTACATGCTCTGATATTGATGATATCCTGATAATCTACCGGGATGGAACTTATAAGATTGTCAAAGTTCAGGATAAATTATATATTGGCAAGAAGGGAACAAAAGTGCGTTATATCGGACTGTTTAAGAAAGATGACAAACGTACGGTGTATAATGTGATCTATCGCAACGGCAAGGATGGTGAATATTATAAAAAACGTTTCTTGATAAAAGGGTTGACTCGCGATAAGGAATATGATATCACCAAGGGTAAGCCGGGTTCCAAAATAGAATATATATCGGTCAATCCCAACGGAGAGGCTGAGACAGTGAAAGTNACATTGACAGGTGCTCAAGGTTCGCAAGGACGTGCTCCCAGAAACAAGGNATTTCTTGTCGATTTTGCNGANATGGCTNTAAAGGGTAAAGATTCTTTGGGTAATTTAGTCACTAAATATGCAGTTAAGTCAATCACTTTGGATAAGAAAGGGGGCTCCACGTTAGGAGGACGCGAAGTATGGTTTGACAGAGATGTGTTAAGATTAAATTACGATGGCAGAGGAGAGAGTCTCGGAATTTTCCAAGGTGATGATCTGGTTTTGGTTATCACGAAGAACGGAGAATATTTCACCTCCACTTATTCCGATACGAACCATTTTGATGACAACATATTGAGAATAGAAAAATTTGACCCCCGCAAGACATGGACAGTCGCTTTATATGACGCCACCTTGGGCGCTCCTTACTTGAAAAGATTCTATTTTGAGCCTACGTCAAAGCCTCAACGTTTTGTAGGCAACGATGAGAAATCTCAACTTCTATTAATCACAGACACTCCTTATCCGCGTTTGGAAGTTACATTCGGAGGCAATGATTCCGTTCGTCCTTCTCTTGAAATTGATGCGGATGAATTTATAGGTGTCAAGAGTTTCAAGGCTAAAGGGAAACGAATCACAACCTTTAATTTGGGAGAAATCAAGGAATTGGAGCCTACAAGATTCCCGGAAGCGGAGGAATCCGGCAACATGGTTGATGATACAGAAGAGAATTCTGAAGAAGAATATAAATCAAAGAATCCTCTGACCAGGCAAGGAGACCTTTTTGAATATAATTTAGAAGATGAAGCTTCGGATGAATAAAAAGGAAATAATCCGGTCTTGCATGGCTTGGAGAGGTATCATATTGTTATTTTTTTTAATCTTGCCGATAAAGTTCTTTGCGAAAGAAAAGAATTCGGATGCCGGAGATATTTCTCGACCTGTAATCGGACATTATGGAATAGGAATAGGTAGCAATAGAGTAGTTAGTACATATCTCTCGCCGGTGGAATATTCCGGATTCAGAATGAACCTTGAAGGAGAATGGGATAAGGTTATGAAATTCTGTCCCGAGAAAATCAAAATGCATTTTGAGGGAAATATAGGAGGTTCACTTACATTGCTCAATCCTGCAAAAAATAAAGCCATGAATAACTTGGACTTTAATTTTTCATGGTCCATGAGTCGATATTGGCGTTTACCACATAGATTAGCCATTNGTGNNNGAGGAGGTATTGATTTAGGAGGTNGAATTCTGGCATTGTTGAAAAACAGCAANAATCCTGTTAGTGCAGNTATTCACGCGGCATTAAATGCGCGTACCNAATTAACCTGGCAGACAGCGATAGGACGCTTGCCAATATTGGCAAGAATGAACTTGAGCGCTCCAATTCTCGGCGCGTTCTTTATGCCCGAATATGGGGAAACTTTCTACGAGATATATCTGGGTAATCGAAAGGGGTTGGTACATTGTCTCTGGCCGGGGAATTACCCTGATTTAAAGTTTCGTATTGCTTTCGGTCTTGATTTCGGACGCACGGCAATGGAAGTCGGCTATATGCTGCAATGGCGCAGGACGTCAGCAAATCATCTTGTTGAGAGGGAAAATATAAATATGTTTACCATCAATGTTATTCCGGGAGGTTTGAAACTTAAACCGCGTTCAGGTAAAAAATATATACTCCCCTTTTGATAATTAAGAATATGTTAGGACTGAAAATAAAAAATTTATATTCCGCGCAAATAAGTCTTTTGATTATGTGTATGCTCACATTGATGAGTTGCAAAGATGATCTGGCGTATCCGGATAATCCTGAAGGCAATTTTGATGCATTAGCCGAAGTAGTCGGTTCGAAATATTGCTTCTTTCAAGAAAAGGGAATAGACTGGGATGCAGTAACGGCAAAATACAGGAAAAAGATTAATTCAGAGACGAGCGATGTGGAATTATTTTTTGTATGTGCCGCTATGCTGGATGAATTAAAAGACGGGCATGTGAATCTAATATCCGATTTTAATACGAGTTATTATAGAGCATGGTGGACTAATTATCCGCAGGATTTCAATCTGCGCACCCTTCAGGAATATTATTTGAAATTTAATTATTTATCAACGTCAGGAATGATATATAAAATTCTCCCTGACGATGTCGGCTATTTGTATTATCCTTCTTTCGCATCCGGCATCTCAGAATTATCGCTTGATTATGTTCTGGCAGTTCTTGGTGAGACAAAAGGATTGATTTTAGACATCAGAGACAACGGGGGAGGAATTGTTACCAATATTGATATATTAGTCGGGAGATTTATCAAAAATGAGATATCGGGCGGATATATAACACATAAGACGGGACCCGGAAAGAATGAATTTTCAGAACCGTATTATTTTTCCTATAAGCCTGCGAAAGATGGAAGAATTCAATATCTTGACAAGCCGATAGCCCTATTGACCAACAGGTCATGCTATAGTGCCGCCAATGCTTTCGCAGCTGTAATGAAATCCTTGCCTCAAGTGAAAATTATAGGCGCTCGCACCGGCGGAGGTGGTGGCATGCCTTTCTCATCAGAACTGCCTAACGGTTGGTCGGTAAGGTTTTCAGCATCCCCCGTCTATGGTCCCGATGGAATGATAACTGAATTTGGAATTGACCCATCGGAAGGTTTTGAATGTCATTCTCCGGAGGATGAACTCGCGGCAGGAAAAGATGCAATTCTTGATAAAGCGATAGAGTATCTTACTTCTTTCCCTGCAGAATAGACCACACGTATGGGGTCATATCCCCTTTGCGGCTAACTTTCCAAGCGCGGGTGGCGAGTCTCATCATCGGCAGATCCGTTTTGGAATCTCCCCAGAAACATATTTCGATATCAATTAAATCCGGGTATATTTCGCGCAAACGTCTGATTTTCTCCTGCCCCTTACAATTCGGAGTAGCGAAATCACCCGTAAAAATACCATTCTCTATTTTTGCTTCAGTTGCAATCACTTTCTCAAAATCGTTTCGTTCAGCCCATGGTCTTATCCAAAAAGCAGGACTTGCCGATACAATCACGGGTGTATAACCCTCTCTTTTTGCTCTCTTGAACTCCTCCAAAACTTTCGGTTTGATTTTAGAGTCAATCTTATCGGCAAATGTTGTGGCGTATGCATCAAGTTCTTTAGCGGATAATCCGCTGTATAGGTTTCTAAACAGATGTTCTTTGGCTTCCGATGCTGAGCATCCGCCGAGTTTCCATTTAATTAGTTTTGGAAGTGATTTCATGAGGGATATCAAGTATCGCCAAGTCCCTAAGGAGTGGCGAGCAAACATTTTAAATGAATCTCCCTTAATCAGTGTCCCGTCGAAATCAAAAATTGCTAATTTATATCGTCTTGTTGTCATCATATTTCATTCTAATAAATAATTGCAAACATNGAAACACACCATCCGATAACAGCCAAAAGAATTATTCTATCCTTTAAAAATAATTTAGTAGGATTTCCCCCTTCGTTATCTTTAACCACAATGGAAAGATATCTGAAGATTCCCAAAGCAACCCAAATGGAAGTCAGGCTGAGCCATTCAGAATGAAATTTCCGGGCTGCATACGGAGAGAGAGTCCATAGAAAATAAAAGATAAATGATAGGCATCCGAGGCAAATTATAAATCTTGATAAAAAATTCACATTATAGCGCTTAATATTTCCTCGGCTTTCAATACCTTTCTTTTCATTAAGCCAAGCCTCTTGCCGGCGTTTGCCCGTAGCAAGCATTAAGGTGAGAAGAAAAACTGCAATTAATGTCCATGGGGTTATGATAATTTCACAAGCGGCTCCTCCTGCCCATACTCTCAATAGAAAACAAGCAGACACGGCTATGACATCTATCAAAGGCAATCTTTTCAGAAAAAGCGAATAAGCAAAATTCAAAACGAAATATATTCCAACCGGCAAAGCCAGGTTCATTAAGGAGGTCGTTCTGAAAATCAAAATTATTGCGATAATTAGAATTAACAAAACTGCCGCTATTGCAAAACCCTCTTTCTGACTGATGCTGCCGTTGGCAATAGGTCGGTTGCATTTTTCCGGATTTTTAGCATCATAGGGAGCGTCAATCGCATCGTTGATACAATAAATTGAACTCGACACCATGCAGAAGATGATGAAAGCAAGGCAAGCATTCCCCAATTCGTTCAGACAACCTAAATCANCGNTAAGNAACAATNGAAGGAAAACAANAACGTTNTTTATCCATTGATTCGGACGNNGCAACTTAATGATATTNTTTAGTTTGTTCATTTCTTATTGATAGGAGGTTGCCCGATATACATTGAAAAATCAAGAGGATAACGGTATAGTTTATCTACTATGTTATAATAAGTGATGGAATCCATTCCTGCCATAACATTATGTTCAAGGTCATCAACCTCCCAAAAATAGGCAATTTGATATTTAGATGAATCAGGTTGATTGACAATTATGGGAGTGATATGGTTTTCCTGTAAATGTCTGTTGAAAGATTCAGATAATCCATAAAATTCAATTTCTTGATTTCTCAAGTTTGAATTTACCACTGTTCTGAATATTTTTATCCTTATAGAAGCCTTGATGGAAGCAACTATGCAAAAGCATGAATTGCCTGCTACTGCCAGAGCTATAATCCATGATAAAATCCGATATTTCCTCTCAAGCAGAGACAATGCAAAGCCAATTACAATTATAATCCATAATTGAGTGATATATCGTGCCCACCATGACTGCTCAAAGATGAAGCAACTCGCGAGTGTCCAAATAAAAATATAAAATGGAATTCCTCCCAATTCGCGTCTTTTTAAAATAATAATAATACAGGATATTATGGAGAGAATTCCCATCAAAGGACCGTAACCCCCCATCCGGGTATCTGTGTTCATATACGGCTCCATATATAATATGGAGTGAATGAAAGAGAAGAAGCGATTGGCGTGAAGATATTTGTCGGGGGTATTCCCGGTCATAATATCTATGCTCCCTTCTCCGGCTAAAGGATAGAGAATATTGCCGTGGTCAAGTAAATTGGTGATATAAGGGTTGAAGTTCAGCACAATACTCCCTATTATGGCAGCTGCAAAAGCATAAGCTGCAATTCTAAATGCAAGTTTGAATTGATTTTTTATAACCCACCATACGCAGGCTGCAAATATAATCATTCCTTCTTCGAAAAATGTATTGTATTTAGTCGAAGCCGTCATTATTATTATTATGCAAAGCTGATAAAAATAGGCTTTTGTTTTTGGTCGGAGACCGATTTCAAGAATTAATACAATAGAAATAACCGAATAAAAATATTTGGCAAAGTCAAGATAAAAAGACAAAACCTGGCATAGAAAAACCGGACTTGCCAATGCAACAATTGCTACTAACAAAGTTTTTACCTTCGATTGAGGGAAAACATAATTATAAAGAAAATTATATGAAAAAAATGTAGCACAGGTGGCAATTATAATATTGACACTTTTACCTGCTTCAATACTGTTAAAGGTTGACGCAACGCCGGCTTGTATCATCTCAAATCCCTTGGGATAATGAAGAGCCCAAACAGACAATGGCATGCCGGTAATCTCATTTCCTCCCGGATACCATCCCCTCATAAGCGCTGCTATAATCTCTTGATGATATACTATGCCATCAAACGAGGGATCTACAAAATATTCAGCGATAAATATGGAGAAGCCCCAGATCAAAATGGTGAAAAATAGTGTCTTGAAGAAGATTCCGAGAGATTTGGTGCGGATGAGCGGAAAGAAGAAACCCAAAACCCATGAAATAGGGAAGAATACAGGATGCAGGCTGATTTTCAGCATCCCGGTAATTTCAACAAAGAGTAATGTGAGAAATAATTGCAAGAGCAAAATTTCTCCCATTATATTTATTAATTTACACTTATTTTGTATGGCTGTCATATTTTCCACTGGGATTGGCAATGCAAATTTAACCAAAATAATTCACATTTATTATTAATATCCGATTATTTCATCTCCGTCGGTGGCAGGAAATATTCTGAATAAATAGAATGAGAATCAGGAACTGAAGATTATCCATGCGGCGATGAGAATTAAGATTTTATCGATTGAATATAATTTAGATATAGTGTCTTAAGTTCTACTATTCTGCATCTTGAGCAGCCCAAAAAAAGGAGAGTGCATTTTATTATGCACCCTCCGGTTTTAATAAGTTCGAGGAGTCAGATAAAAATTTATTTATCTTTCTGAATTCGGTTATTCGGAAGCGTAACTTAGGATTGTGGGAGATTGAATATCCACTCCATATTCCCGGGCAAAACGTAATATTGCTCTTGCCAATTTGGGCTTCAAATCATCAGGACAATAACGGAAATAAGCCTCGGCTGCTCTTACATGTGCCGCATCAGGCATAGGAAATTCTCGGCGCTCTGGCAGACCATACATTGAATCGGGGAGTTCTCTGCGTTCGGCAGAATCTAATACGTCATTCATAATTTTTGTTTTTAATAAATTAATCTTTATATATTAAACACTTTATACTGAAGTTGTTAAGTGGCAATTTACTAAAAAAGATTAAAATATTATGTTTTAACTTTATTTTACATTATAATGCAAACTTATGGCAGTATTACTCTGTTATTTTGCAGTATAATTAAAATTAACCCTTAAAAACTGACAATTATGAAATTCATTCAACGATTCTATCCCAACATCGCCAACGATGAAATTAAAGAAAAACTATTTGACGCCATTTCATACGGTGCGCTCGCTACGGTAGCCGTAATAATGTTAGTGTTGCAAATTCGCTCGCTTTTGATAAATATCTAAATCTGATATAAAAGTCGGAGGGAAAAATTAGAGCAGGCGGGGTTAAAAGGACACCCGCCTGCTTAATGTTATTACATGAAATTATTTTTTTAGTCTCTGCTGCCTCCAAATATGCGGAGAATGAAGAGGAAGAGGTTGATGAAGTCCAGGTAGAGATTCATTGCGCCGATTGTAGCTAATTTATCACTCATACCGGGATCAAGATTGGCTTGCGACATACGTCGAATTNGCTGAGTGTCCCNTGNAGNGAGNCCAACAAATNCGANTNCACCGACAATTGAGATAATCCATTCCAAGGTGCTGCTCTTTGCAAAAATATTCACAATCATAACGATGATTAAGCCGAATAGAGCCATCATCAGATAAGTGCCCATCTTTGAGAGGTCACTTTTGGTAAAATAACCGTAAACCGACATTGCGCCGAATGTTCCGGCAGTAATAAAAAGGGTATAAACTATTGTGCCGAGTTTATACACCAGAAAAATAGGTGCCAGCCAGCAACCCATTAATGCGGAGAACACGCAAAAGCATAGAAGCACCGCACCTTGACTCATTCTTTCAAAGCGTGCCGGGAGAACCCATGCCATAACAAACATTGCAATTAACATTCCCCAGAATACTATTTGATTTCCGAAGAAGAATTGTAGAGCGGCTTGAGAAGAAGCAACACCAAGAGCACAAAATGCTGAAATAAGCAAGCCGACAAACATGCGCACATAAACTTTACGCATAACGGCATTAACCTGTGTGGTCAGACTTGTTGACGAACCTCCGTAATATTTAGGAGGAGTAGAGGGATTGTTGTAGTCCATAACTATTGTTTTTATTATATTTTTTATTTTGACAGGATGAAATTCAAAATGTTTATTTTGACTGTTACATTCTTTCCGGCATTTCCATTCCGAGAAGAGCCACTCCTTGCTTTAGGGTGCGAGCCACAACTTTTGAGATATTCAATCTCAAGCAGCGGGTAGCCGGGTCGTTCTCCTTGAGTATGGAATAATCATGATAAAACTGATTATACTCCTTAGCCAAATCATAGCAATAATTGGCTATGAGAGCTGGAGAATAATTTTTGCCTGCCTCCCCGACAACTGCCGGGAAATCTGCAATTTTCTGAATAAGAATCTGCTCCTTTTCATTAGGATGTGCTTCAGCAAAAGAGCATGAGTTCAATTCCTCTTCAGCGCGTCTACAAACTGAACGGATTCGGGCGTATGTATATTGCAGGAAAGGACCGGTATTTCCGTTGAAATCAATAGATTCTTCCGGATTAAANAGAATGTTTTTCCTCGGATCGACNTTTAANAGATAATATTTCANNGCTCCAANACCAACCATNCTCGCTATTTCGCGTGCTTCCTCCTGAGGAATGTCGCTGAAACGATCGGCAGATGCAATGACAGCATTCTCGATCATAGTGTCCATCAGGTCATCGGCATCCACCACCGTGCCTTCTCTTGACTTCATTTTCCCGTTGGGAAGTTCCACCATTCCGTATGAGAAGTGGGTCAAATTTTTACCCCANCTGAAACCNAGTTTGTNAAGCAGAAGAGCCAAAANCTGNAANTGATANTNTTGCTCGTTNCCTACGACATATATCATTTTATCAATGGGGAAGTCGCGGAAACGCAATTTGGCAGTTCCTATATCTTGTGTCATATAGACTGAAGTGCCATCAGATCTCAACAGGAGTTTATGATCAAGTCCATCCGGAGTCAGGTCAGCCCACACCGACCCATCATCTTTGCGATACATTATACCTTTCTGCAGCCCATCCGTCACGAGGTCTTTACCCTCCAGATAAGTATCAGATTCATAATAAATCTTATCAAAATCTACTCCGAGACGTTTATAAGTTTCATCAAAACCGGCATAAACCCAATCATTCATCATCTTCCAGAGTTGACGCACTTCCGGATCACCTTTCTCCCATCGGCGAAGAAGTTCACGCGCCTCTTTCATAAGAGTGGAGTTGGCTTCCGCCTCCTCATCCGTCATTCCCGAATTTTTGAGTTCCTTTAATTCATCCTTATAATGTTTGTCAAACTCTACGTAGAAATCTCCGATGAGGTGATCCCCTTTTTTGCCGGCTTTTTCGGGAGTGATGCCATTGCCCCATTTCTGCCATGCTAACATTGACTTGCAGATATGAATTCCGCGGTCGTTGACAATATTGGTCTTGACCACGCGTTTGCCGTTAGCTTTCAAAATTTCAGCCAAAGAGTAGCCGAGGAGATTATTGCGGACATGACCCAAGTGGAGAGGCTTGTTGGTATTCGGTGAAGAATATTCCACCATTACGAGCTCCGCGTCCTCCTGAAGGGGAGTTATGCCGAAAGACTCTTCAGCTTCAATGTGCTTAAGCATCTCTAACCAGAAAGTGGCTGAAATGCTAAGATTCAAAAAACCTTTGACAGCATTGAATGCTTCCACTGCATCAATGTTATTAACCAGCCAATTTCCGATTTCACCGGCTGTTTGTTCAGGACCTTTGTGAGAAATTTTCAAGAAGGGGAAAACGACTACAGTCAGATGTCCTTCAAATTCTTTGCGTGTCTGTTGAAGCTGCACTGAAGCGGGATCAATGTCAGCGTTATACAAATCCTTGACAGCCTCCACAACACCTTTGATGATGATATCTTCTATTTTCATATAATTTAGTTCATATATTTAGCCCCCTTCGCTTAAACGGAATATGCTTAAAAGGAGTTCTAAAGTGCTTAATCAGTTTATTGCAAAATGACATACGCCTGAAACAGTAAACATAAATGCCAATACAATAAAGAGTTGGAAAAACTTTAAATATGTCAAACAAATTAATTGTTCAAAATTACAAAGATTCTCTTTATTCTCCAAATATTCCGGGATATAGTTCTATTTGGAAATTAAGCAATTAATGATTAACTTTGCAAATAAAATATTAATTAATGTATGGAGTGGATGAAAGTGATATTTGTTCACTCTTTAGCAGNGACAGAAAAACAATAAAGAATTTATGTNAAAACNGNTTAAAAAGACCATCNNATTGGGCGATGGCCGTAAGATTACGATTGAGACCGGCAAACTCGCAAAGCANGCAGATGGCGCAGTGGAAGTACGCATGGGCAACACCATGTTGTTAGCCACAGTTTGTTCCGCCCAAGAGGCGAATGAGGGAGTTGATTTTATGCCCCTTACAGTTGAGTATAAAGAGAAATATGCTTCAATCGGAAGATATCCTGGCGGATTCTTAAAGAGAGAGGGAAGGGCAAGCGATTATGAAATTTTGACCTCGCGTTTGGTCGACCGTGTCCTCCGTCCGCTTTTCCCGGAGAATTATCATGCAGAAACTTTTGTGAATGTAACTCTCTATTCTGCTGATGAAAATGATGCTCCGGACGCTCTTGCCGGCATCGCAGCGTCTGCAGCATTGGCAGTTTCCGATATTCCGTTCAATGGTCCCATTTCTGAAGTGCGAGTTGCACGTGTTGACGGAGAATGGGTTATCAATCCTACTTTTGAGCAAATCGAACGTTCCGATATCGAATTGATGGTTGGCGCCACTTACGACAACATCATGATGGTGGAAGGGGAAATGAATGAGGTTTCTGAAGCGGAGCTTCTCGAGGCCCTCAAAGTGGCACATGAAGAAATCAAAAAACATTGCCTGGCTCAAATAGAATTGATGAAAGAGGTCGGCAAAGAGGTGAAGCGTGAATATAATCATGAGATTAACGATGAAAATCTTCGTGAGGATGTTCGCGAAAAATGCTATGACAAAGCCTATGAAATAGCAAAAGCCGGCAATGCTGACAAACATTGGAGAAATGATTCATTTAAGGCTATAAGAGATGAATATATCGAGAATCTTCCTGAAATGACGGAGGAACAACTCGAACTCTATACACCCGAACAACGCATTGCTATGGTAAAACGCTACTATCATGATGTAGAGAAAGAAGCTATGCGTCGTTGCGTGCTTGATGAGGGTATTCGTCTTGATGGACGCAAAACAACCGAGATTCGCCCGATATGGTGTGAAATCGATTATCTCCCGGGTCCTCACGGCACAGCTGTCTTCACACGCGGAGAAACTCAAGCATTGGTGACAGCCACACTCGGCACTACTCTTGACGAAAAAATAGTTGATGACGTTTTGAATCAAGGTAAAGAACGCTTCCTGTTGCATTATAATTTCCCACCGTTTTCAACAGGTGAGGCTCGTGCACAACGCGGTGTGGGTCGTAGAGAAATTGGACATGGTAACCTGGCTCACAGAGCCCTTAAGCGTATGTTCCCCGATGACTTCCCCTACACTTGCAGAATAGTAAGTGATATTTTGGAATCAAACGGTTCATCGTCAATGGCAACAGTCTGTGGTGGCACCCTTGCTCTGTTGGATGCCGGTGTGAAGATGAAACGCCCTGTAGCCGGCGTTGCAATGGGTCTGATATCTGATACTAACAATGTAAAATACGCCGTTCTTTCCGATATCCTTGGAGATGAAGACCATCTCGGCGATATGGACTTCAAAGTGACAGGCACAGAAAAAGGTATCACAGCCACTCAAATGGATATCAAATGCGATGGCTTAAGTTATGAAGTTCTTGAAAAAGCACTCGAACAGGCACGCATGGGCAGAATGCATATTCTGAATATCATTCACGATACCATCCCCGAGCCGCGTGAAGACTACAAACCTCATGTTCCAAGATTAGTTACTTTGGAAATTCCCAAGGAGATGATTGGTGCAGTAATCGGTCCTCAAGGAAAGGTTATTCAAGCAATGCAAGAGGAGACCGGCACTACAATTTCCATCGATGAAGATGAAAAGACAGGGGTAGGTCGCGTAGAGATTGCCTCCAAAGATAAAGAGAGCATTGAAGCGGCTCTTGCCCGCATTAAAGCCATCGTGGCTCAACCCGAAGAAGGGGAAGAGTATGAGGGCGTAGTTCGTTCAATCCTCGATTTCGGTGCCTTTGTTGAATTTATGCCCGGTCGTGACGGTTTGCTCCACATCTCCGAGATTTCATGGAATCGCCTTGATTCAATGGAAGAGAGTGGCTTGAAAGAGGGCGACAAGGTAAAGGTTAAACTTATTGAGATTGATAAAAAGACCGGTAAATATCGTTTGTCAATGCGTGTGTTGACCGAAAAACCTGAGGGTTATGTTGAGCGTGAAGCTCGTCCGCGTCGTGAAGGTGGCGACAGAGGTCCGCGTCGTGAAGGTGGCGACAGAGGTCCCCGCAGAGATGGCGATAGAAAACCTCGTGGCGACAGAGGTCCTCGCAGAGACGGCAACAATAAACAATAAATTNCCTTACTGAATGAGATCGTGTCCATTCCTCCCGGAATGCCCCCACGACCTAATAACCTGCAAATAGAAACTTATAAAAATAGAGAGAGACTGCCTGATAATCAATGTTAGGCAGCCTCTTTTCTTAATCTCCAATTCTTCAAATCTAATGTTGGGATGAACGAGTAAGCTTATAAATAATAGAACTTATTTTGGGGTTATTAGAAGCGCACCCCGATACTGAGAGAGACGTTTTCGATGGCAGAGAACACGGATAGTTTGCTCGTTTTATACCAATGACCGTTCATCTTCACAATCAGGCAAGTGAAGAAATCATAATAATTATATGTCAACGACATTCTGCCATTGAGATTCATGGAAAATAATTTCGTGTTGCCATCATGCGAGTCTTCAAAACAATGGATAACTCCAATTGCCGGCATTACAGAAATATTATATAAGAAGTTTTTAGGAAGCACCACATTATATCCATAACCGAAAAGCACACAATAATTATGATAATGAAAACGCAGGTTCTTCGTTTCAAAAGTCATATACTCCTGCAATTTTTCCGGTAGAGTATTGAAATCAAGTCCTATATTTTCATAAGCATAACTCAATCCTAATATAAACGACCCGGCACTTTTCTTCTGAATCCTTGAAAAATTATATGCAGCTGCATTGGCATATTTCATATTGTTGAAAAAATAATAAAGGTCGAAATTAAGCTGAGTCATCTTTACCCCCGACATAAATTCATCAGTTAATTTGGGATTGTTGAATTTTCCGAGAGTCTTCACGTATGCTCCGCCATCAGTTTTGTTATATCCTATATCAAGGTTGAAACGGGCGCAATTAAATCCAAACTGAAATTTCCGGTGATTCACCGGTTTGTTAAACATAAGGTTGTTGAGGTCAATGCCATAANNCAATGCCGACTGCCATGTATNGCAGGTTAACGGCAGCTGTCATATAGGNTGAGGAAATAAGGGTGACGGGCATTTTTNNCAGGTGCATGTTATATGAATCCCACCAGGCATCAAATTCCAGACGTGCTTTCCAGCGGCGTCCGGTGCCTACAACGTAATCCGGATTATATGAATTGAAAACTTTATCAGCCCATTTATATACTTTCATACAGAATTTCACGAATTTCGGATAATGAATAGTCGTGTCATTCATTTCGAAATTCCCTCTTATCAATGATTTTATCCAACTATCCTCTTTTTTCATCGTCAGGGAATCAAGATGAGGCCTGATAAGGGTGGTGTCAGTTTCCATCTTTGCAATGGCAGGCTCTTCTATGATATAATTTTCAAGAATATCCACAGCCACAATGGTGTCTGCAGATTGACTATTCTCAGCTTCAGCAAANAGAGTTAAAGATATAAAAATTAAAAAGAAAATATTTCGTAAATATAATTTCATCAGATTGANTNAATNNGGAAATATAATCGGATTAAATTAATCATGAAGTCATTATTTGATGCCCCGTTCATTTAGAGCCTGCTGATAACGGGCGGCATTTATTTTATGTTCTTCGTATGAAGAAGCGAAATTATGAAATCCTGAAAAATCCTCTTTCGCACACATATAAATGTCATCAGAGGGGTTGGAATTCAAAATGGCGTCTACGGTTGATGTTGAAGTCGTGCGAATCGGACCCGGAGGCAATCCTGAAACCTTATATGTATTATATGGTCCGGCGGCGTTAAGATGCTCTTTCAGAATACGCTTGATTGAGAAATCTTTTAGCGCGTATTTCACTGTCGGGTCTGTCTGCAAACGCATATTCTTTTGCAGTCGATTGATATATAATCTTCCTATTCGTCCCTTTTCAGATTCTTGGTTTGTCTCTTCATCCGTAATGGAAGCAATAATCATTACCTCCGCAGGGGTCAATCCTAAACTGTGAGCTTTTCGGCAGCGTTCTTCATTCCAAAAATTCAGGTAATTATCTCCAATCTTATTAATTAGATCTTCCGGAGTTGCAGTCCAATAGAGATAATAAGTGTCATTGAAGAAAAGTGCCGGCATTTGCTCAGGCGTAAGCCCGTATTTTTTATTAAGTTCAGGATTTTCTAAAGCTTTTCTCAAGTCATCTCCGCTGAATGTGAATTTTGCAGCTATTTTATCGGCAAACGGGAGAAATTCCCGCACACCGTTGATTGTGATTCTAACCGGAGTTTGAACTCCGCGAGCCAATATTCTCGCTGCTGCGAGCGGAGAAGAACCCTCGGGAATTTCATAAGCGCCATATCTTAACCCCGGGTTTGATTCAAGTGAATTAAAAATTTTGCACGTTCGTTTCGCATAATCCTCTCCGAAATATTTGGTCAGGGTGTCAGATAATTGGAGCGTACCGGCATTTTTAGGGATTTTTATAATTGCGGCATTTGCCGATCCCGTAAAAATGTAGGGAAAGATAATGATAAGCAATGCAATTATTATGCACACGATAATGCATAAAATTGATTTGGGCTTATTGATAATCCGTTTGCTGTTTTTTTTCATCTGAAAATTGTACGAAACGAAACATAATAAGTGCGCCCCGATATGACTTGTTCATTTCGGGGTACACTGATATCCTCACAAAATCCCGTTGGGGGTCATTTCCGGATTATTTCTTTTCTTTGTGTTTAACGAGTTGACGCTCCAGAGCTTCAAGACACTCATCTACTGCTTCTTCAAAAGTATCGCATGTTTTAGAAGCGAAGAGTTCCGGAGATGAAGGCACGTGAAGCTTTATCTGAGCCTCCTTATTCATAGCCGATTCCGGTTTCACAACTTTCAGCGTTACTTCAGCCTCTGATATAAAATCAAAGCGGCGATAAAGCTTGTCAACTTTCTTATGGATGAAACTCTCGAGATGTTCGGAAATGTCAAAATGAACGGCATTAATTTTTGCTACCATAGTTAAAGATTTTTTAAGGTAATACTTTGGAGAGTTTATTCACACGCCGGAGAGAATCGGGAGAGATAACTTTACAAATATAACAAAAAACCTTGGCTGAAGTTGCACCCCGACTATTATTTTTTATTGTTTTTTGTCTGATTCAGATTTTTCCCCCGATAAGTTGATATTTTGACTACTCCTCGGGTGAGCGTTCGAATAGCACTCTCTCAAATCGGAGAATTGAAGATGGGTGTAAATTTGAGTTGTAGCCAATGACGAGTGTCCTAAAATGGCTTTCACGGCATTTAAGTTCGCTCCTCCGTTTATCATGGAGGTAGCAAAAGAGTGACGCAATGAGTGGGGGCTTTTTCTCCCTGCGGGCTTTTCGCGCAAAAGTCGCTTGATGATTAACTCAAGATTTGATGGCGACATATAACCATTGCGAGTGGCAATAATCGGTTTTGGAGATGGCAAATTAGAGAAATAACTGTCTCTGATAGATTGCCATTCTTGTATTTCGTCAATTAATTCGGGAGCGAGAGGCACTATTCGTTCCTTATTCCCTTTACCGATTACCCTTAATATTGCTGAGGATGCTGAAAAAGAAGCGTCATTAAGCGATAATAATTCAGCACGCCTGAGTCCTGTGGCATAAAGAATATGAAGAATCAGTCTGTCTCTCTGTTGAAGAATATTTTGAGGGATAATATCTGTTTTGTCAGTAGTCTCGCTGTCGGGAAATTCAAGTAACTCTTTCATGTCGGAATCTCTGACGAAATCGGGGAGAGGTTTCGGAATTTTAGCCAAAATGATATCTTCAGCCGNATNATTTTTCNANCNNNCTCTNCGACAAAGAANTCNGAAATAGGCTCTAAGACTTTNAGTTTTTCTTCGTAAAGNACGTGGTGNCATTCCNGANTTGGCAAGATGAAGAAGCCATCTTCTGATGTCGGTCGGGTCGATGGCTTCGGGTTTGAAATCTAAAATATTTCCTGAGGTAATAAACTCTTGAAAATTTTTTACCTCGCGCAAATAAGCTTCAACCGTGTGGGGACTTCGGTTGACTTCATAACGAAGATATGTCTCAAATTTTTCCACTATAACAAGTATATGCGGCAAGAGGATTATGCCGAAGAATAATTTGACTAAAAAGGGTGTGAAAAATCGGTATAGGTTTATGAATATGGTAAACCTACACCGACAGTATATGACTTGGAAAAATTATTTTTCGCTGATTAAGAGGCTGCCAAATGAAATAGCAGACCGTTCTTAAAAATACTCGCTTTTTACTGTTCAGCTTCCTGACGGAGATGCTGAACATATACAGCTTTCATCATTTTCTTGCGATTAGCCACGCTCGGCTTTTCGAAAGCTTGACGGCTGCGAAGTTCTTTAACAATACCGGTCTTTTCAAATTTACGTTTGAATTTCTTAAGGGCTCTTTCAATGTTTTCGCCTTCTTTAACTTGTACGATTATCATTTTTCTTTTTTACTATTTTGATTTATCAGTTTTAAATAATTTCTCCCGACTTTCTTTAGCCGGCAGATATAATGCGGATGCAAAATTATGCAATTCAAATCGTTTGACAAAATTTTTTAACAAAAAAATCTTACAATCCGAATATTTTTTTAATTGCGCACTCTTATTTGTCCGGTTTTTCCATCTCTTCCTCCATGAGAGGAACTTCTTGATTTGTCGCAGCCTTACCTTCCGGAGATTCATACCATTTGGAATACATCAGATAGTTTTTCGCGATCTTTATATTCATCTCCTTTGCTTTCTCAGGCTCAACCATCTTGATNAATTTTGCCGGAGCGCCTGCCCACATTTCATGTGCNCCGATTTTTGTTTTACTCAGCACCACGGAGCCGGCAGCCACTAAGGCTCCTTCACCCACTTCGGCATCATCCATTACGATAGCACCCATGCCTATAAGAGCATAATCCTTGATTTTAGCCCCGTGAATGATAACGTTGTGTCCAATGGATACGTCATTGCCGATTTCAATGGTTGATTTTTGATATAATGTGTGAAGCACACTTCCGTCTTGAATATTGACTCTGTCGCCGATTGTGATAGTGTTCACATCTCCGCGTAGCACTGTGGAATACCAGACGCTACATTCTTCACCCATCGTAACATCTCCTACAATCACGGCGTTTGTAGCCAAGAAGCAATTTTTGCCAATTTTGGGAGTAAATCCTCTTACTGATTCTATTATTGCCATATTTTTTTATTTTGCTTGAAGTGGTTGAGTTTTTTCTTCGAGCCATTCCTTTTCCTCATCGTTCAGATAAGGGGTCAGGCGAGTTCTGACCATTTGGTGATNATCATCAACCCATTTTATTTNTTCCGGAGTCATTATTTCAATTTCNAATAATGATCTGTCGAAGGGGAAGAGTGTCANNACCTTAAAGTCATAGAATTNCNCAAATTCGGTTTCGCANTGAGGCTCGGTGACGATAAGATNTTCGCATCNTATGNCATATTTNTCGGTAAGATATAAGNCGGGCTCGTTGCNCGTGATCATTCCGGGCTCCANCGGANTGGGATTTTCATNCAAGCGAATGTTTTGCGGACCCTCATGGCAGTTGATGAAGAAACCGACACCGTGCCCCGTGCCGTGGTAATAAGCTTTACCTTCAGCCCAGAGGAATTGACGAGCCAATGCATCCAACTGAGCGCCACGTGTTCCCTCAGGGAAAATTGCACGCGCTAAAGCGATGTGTCCTTTCATCACAAGGGTGAAGTCATGGCATTGCTCAGCGGTGGTGCCACCCAAAGCAATGGTGCGGGTTATGTCAGTTGTTCCGTAGGTGTATTGACCGCCGCTGTCTACGAGAAGCAGACCTTGCCCTACAATCGGCACATCTGTTTCTTCAGTTGCCTCATAGTGTACGATAGCTCCGTGACCCTGCCAACCGATGATGGCAGCGAAACTCTCGTCGACACATGATGGATCGGCTAATCTAAGGGCACGCAAGCGTTTGCCAAGTTCCACTTCAGTGAGTTTGCCGGTGGGATATTCCTTCTCAACCATCATAAAGAATTTTGTCAATGCCAAGCCGTCTTTTTCCATAGCTGTCGCTAAATTGGCAAGCATCGTCTGATTCTTGATACTCTTTAATTTTGCTACGGTTGAGCCACCGAATACAGGTGTGCAACCCAAATGGTCATAAAGTCCGCGAGAAGTTTTCTCCGGGTCAATCAATACTCGTTTTTCTTTCGGGAGAGATTCGGCAAACTTAAGGATATCATCGTAGGGTTGCACCTCAATATTATATTTTTGCAAATGNTTCTCCACTTCGGGAGNNAATTTGTCGGCATCCACAAAGAGCACTCGTTTATCATCTGAAAGATAAAGATAACTTACGAAAATAGGGCTGTAAGTGATGTCTCCGGCAGTGCGTAGGTTCGTAGCCCATGCGATATCGTCAAGAGCTGAAAGAAGAATGGCGGTTGCCAATTCACTCTTCGTTGCTTCCAATATTTTATTGATTTTGCTGTCTACAGTCTCTCCTACAATTTTTTCATCGTGGATGAAAAGTTTGTTTTTAGGGCGCTCCGGACGATCGGGATAAATATAATCAAATTGCGGAAAATCGGTGTTTAGATTGATTCCGTTGTCGTTGAGTTCTTGTTGCAATCTTTGAGCGAAACTTATGGAGAATGTCATTCCGTCGATTCCAACAGTTTGCCCTTTTTCGGTGTGTTCTGTAACCCAGTCTACTAAATCCACGGCTTCCGGACCATCCTCTTTCATCATTCTGAAGCCGGTGCCTTTCAATTGCTCGTCTGCTTGAAGGAAATATCGTGAGTCGGTCCAGCATAAGGCATCATCAGCTGTGATGACGGCTGTGCCGTTTGTTCCATTGGAAGATTCAAAACCTGTAAGCCATTCGCGTCCGCGCCAGTGGTGTGGGGGAATCTCAGATTGGTGAGGATCCGTGCCGGTGATTATGCAAACGTCAATGTTGTGGTTTTTCATAGCCTCGCGCAGATTCGCGAGATAAGTTCGATTTTTCTTTTCCATAATTAATTATGAGATATTGATATCAAATAAAAGGNTAGGCAAATATNAATTNAAANATTCGCTTAAACAATATTTGAAGAAAATATTAAGGAGGAATTTGGGAATAAAGAATTAAGCTCGCCGCTTCGCTAAGCGAGCACGCCACCAAACACACGCGCAAAGTAATTAAGAATTAAGTGCCACCAGACACACGCGCATGAAAAGTGGAATAAGATGTCGGGAATATTAAATAAACTTGACGGATAAAATTTGCAGATTCAAGGATGGATAAAATTAATTGAAAGATTGGCTTTAATTGAAAATTTTTAATACCTTTGCACACAATTCTATATAAATTTCTTATTGAGAAATGAATCGAAAGATAGTCTTATTTGATACCGATGAAATCCATGGCAATCTCTTGCCTTTATCATATACACGCCCGGTGGCTGATTTTAGAATCGGTATCCGCACTTTAAGAGAAGTTTGGGAAGAGTTACTCCCCGGACAATACTCTTATCGACCCATGCCTTTTATGATTGATAAATTCGGCACTTGCGACACTCGTGATAATGATCTGCTTTTCATTGCAGGAAATCTATTGCCGGATGAATCTCTGCTTAAAGAGTTGGAAGACCTTCCTCTGAATGCCGGACTGGAGGCGGGTGGACAAGTCGTGGCATGGAGAGGCTCGGAAGACGGATTAAATAATTGCCGCGTTGAAGACTGCAGACATTTGGAATCCGGTAAGATAATCAAATACGTGTTTGNTGNTTTCCTTGCAAAATGGNGACATTCNCAAAAAAGATTTCAGGAGGCTTACTGCCGGACGTCAATCTGCACCGATAAGTCCTGACAATAACATTATAGGCGGATTGAAAGATGAGAATGGAAATCAAATGATTTTCATCGAAGAGGGAGCAAATGTGGAAGGCGCAACATTAAACGTTAAGGACGGACCGATCTATATAGGTAAAAATGCAGTCATAATGGAAGGTGCCTGTGTCAGAGGTCCTTTGGCGTTAGGCAATAATTCGCAGATTAAAATGGGTGCCAAGATTTATGGCGCCACTACTTTCGGTCCCTATTGCAAAATAGGGGGAGAAGTGCAGAATGTGGTGATATTCGGTTTTACCAACAAGGCTCATGACGGCTATCTGGGCAATGCGGTGATTGGAGAATGGTGTAATATCGGCGCAGGTGTTAATGCTTCCAACTTAAAGAATGATTATTCGAAAATCAGAATATGGAATTATAGGCAACACTCCTTTATGCGCACTGACCTGCAGTTTTGCGGACTTATTATGGGCGACCATAGCAAAGCCGGCATTAATTGCATGTTTAATACGGCTACAGTAGTGGGTGTAGGAGTGAATATTCATGGCTCCGGTTTTCCCAGGGTCTTCATTCCAANTTTTCTTGAGGGNTCACCCCAANCGCGCATNACGGATGTGCCTTTAAATAAATTCTATCAAATTGCTGAAAGAGTGTTGAGCCGTCGAGGTTTGACATTGACTGAATCNGACTTCAAGATATATGAGAAAGTCTATGAAGTTGCTTNATCTTATAAAGCATGAAATTAAAAACACAATAAAATAGAAAGAAAAAACCTGAATCTAAAAGATAAATCATGGAACAAAGGATAATTGAATGTGTCCCTAATTTTTCAGAAGGTAGGGATTCTCAAAAAATCAAGGAAATCACCTCAGCCATTGAGTCTGTAAAAGGTATAAAACTGCTTGATGTAGACCCCGGAGAAGCTACCAACAGAACTGTCGTAACATTTGTCGGCTCACCGGAAGAAGTGGTGGAAGCCGCTTTTCAAGGCATCAAGCGTGCAGCGGAAGTAATTGATATGCGCAATCATCATGGTGCGCATCCACGAATGGGTGCAACCGACGTCTGCCCGTTGATACCCGTGAGTGGAGTGACATTGGAAGAGTGTGCCGAGCTTTCTCGCAAATTGGCAAAACGTGTGGCTGAAGAACTGAATATTCCCACTTATTGCTATGAAGCGGCAGCCTTTACTCCAGAAAGAAAGAATCTCGCAGTATGCCGCGAAGGTGAATATGAAGCGCTTCCGCGCAAAATGGGAGATGAAAAGAAAGGTCCGGATTTCGGTAATCGTCCTTATGATGAAGAGGTGGCAAAAANCGGAGCCACAACCATNGGGGCACGCGATTTCCTGATAGCNGTCAATNNCAATCTAAACACANCGNCAACACGTCGCGCNAACGCCATCNCCTTTGACGTGCGCGAAAAAGGACGCCCGATNCGTGAAGGTGGAAAAGNCACNGGNAAGCCGATGAAGGATGAAAACGGCAACACTATTATGATACCCGGCACATTGAAGGGTACAAAGGCAATCGGTTGGTTTATTGATGAATACGGAATTGCCCAGGTGTCAATGAATATTACCGATATTGCCGAAGTCCCTTTGCATATTGCTTTTGATGAAGTATGCAAAAAAGCTGATGATAGGGGTGTGAGGGTTACCGGCACAGAGATTGTTGGATTGGTGCCGAAACGCACATTGACCGATGCCGGCAAATATTTCCTGAAAAAGCAGAAAAGGTCTGTTGGAGTTTCAGAAGAAGAATTAATAAGAATAGCGGTCAAATCATTAGGATTGGATGAATTGAAGCCCTTTGAAGCAAAAGAAAAGGTTATTGAATATCTGATTGAGGATAAGGATAGCAAAAAACTTATTGATCTCTCTGCTCGCGGTCTTGCAGAAGAGACTGCAAGTGAATCGCCGGCACCGGGTGGCGGCTCCATATCCGCCTATATGGGAGCTTTGGCAGCCGCGTTGGGCACAATGGTAGCTAATCTTACCGGTCATAAAGCAGCATACGATGATGAATGGGAAAAATATTCCGATTATGCTGAGCAAGGACAAAAATTGATGGATGAATTGCTTCACTTAGTGGATGAAGACACGGCAGCCTTCAATAAAATCATGGCAGTTTTTGCAATGCCGAAGAAGACGGATGCAGACAAGGCTGCTCGCAAAGCAGCTATGGAGGAAGCTACGTTATATGCTACTCAAGTCCCTTTACGCACGATGGAGACGGCATATAAGACCTTCCCCTTATTGAGAGCGATGGTTGAAGAGGGTAACCCGGCTTCCGTCACAGATGCCGGAGTCGGCACGCTTGCAGCGCGTGCTGCCGTGAGAGGAGCTTTTCTGAATGTCAGAATCAACGCAGCCGGCTTGGCGGATAAAGCTAAAGCTGAAGAATTGATTGGTCGTGGCGCGGAAATTGAGTCAGCCGCTGCCAAAGAAGAATCCGAAATCCTTGAAAAAGTCAATGCAAAAATCTAAATAAGAAAAAAGATTTCAGAAAAATTTGTGTAAATCGTTTATTTTTAGTAATTTTGCATCGCTTTGAGGTGGAAAGCCGTCAATGCCAACATCAATCGATTGATACTCAGGAGATTGGTGTGGGCATTTATATGCGGAATAAACTTTGAAATATTGAAAAGGATATATAACTAATTAAAATAAAAAAAACAAACAGAATGCCTACTATTCAGCAATTAGTAAGAAAAGGACGCAATGTTCTTAAAGACAAGAGCAAATCGCCGGCATTGGATTCATGTCCTCAACGTCGCGGGGTGTGTGTTCGTGTTTACACCACCACACCTAAGAAACCGAACTCAGCAATGAGAAAGGTGGCTCGTGTACGTCTGACAAACGGCAAGGAGGTTAACTCCTACATTCCCGGAGAGGGACACAATCTGCAAGAGCACTCAATCGTAATGGTGCGCGGCGGACGTGTTAAAGACCTTCCGGGTGTACGTTATCACATTGTGCGCGGCACATTGGATACAGCCGGAGTTCAAGGTCGCACGCAACGTCGCTCCAAATATGGTGCGAAGCGTCCTAAAGCTGCCAAGAAATAATAAAAATTATTTAAGGTAGCAATTAAGAGTTAAGAGCCGACAAGAGAAGAGACCGAAGTTTGGCTTCGGCAGTATCGGGGTCGGCACCAGTTTAAACAATTTAATCAAACCACGGTTTTTGATTTATTGGAAAGCTGAAAGGGTTGAGTAAANCGGNCGNGNGCGANTGATTGANGNAAATCGGGNGGAAACANCAACGNAAGCCNACTCGAAGCAACCAAGAACAAAAACGCATTTTTAAGAAAAATGAGAAAAGCAAAGCCAAAGAAAAGGGTTATACTCCCTGATCCCGTCTTTCATGACGTAAAGGTGACTAAATTTGTGAATCACCTGATGTTTGATGGCAAAAAGAACACTGCCTACACAATTTTCTATTCTGCACTTGAAGCCGTGAAGGCTAAAATGCCGAATGAGGAGAAATCAGCGCTCGAAATCTGGAAAAAAGCGCTTGAAAACGTTACTCCTCAAGTAGAGGTTAAATCTCGTCGCGTCGGAGGCGCTACTTTCCAAGTGCCCACAGAAATTCGCGCAGACCGCAAGGAATCAATCTCCATGAAAAACCTTATTATCTTTGCACGCAAACGTGGCGGCAAGACAATGGCTGACAAATTGGCAGCCGAAATCGTTGACGCATTCAATGACCAGGGCGGCGCATTCAAACGTAAAGAAGATATGCACCGTATGGCTGAGGCTAACCGCGCATTTGCACATTTCAGATTTTAATTGGAGAAATTCAAAATGGCTAAACACGACGAACTTAAATACACAAGAAATATCGGCATCATGGCTCACATTGATGCCGGAAAGACCACAACTTCCGAGCGTATTCTTTTCTACACCGGCTTGACTCATAAAATCGGTGAGGTTCACGATGGCGCTGCCACAATGGACTGGATGGAACAGGAACAGGAACGTGGCATCACAATTACTTCAGCAGCTACGACTACTTTCTGGAACTATGACGGAGAAAAATATAAAATCAATTTGATTGACACTCCGGGACACGTTGACTTCACTGTAGAAGTTGAACGTTCTTTGCGCGTTCTTGACGGTGCGGTAGCAACCTTCTGTGCTGTTGGCGGCGTTGAGCCCCAGTCAGAAACAGTATGGCGTCAAGCCGACAAGTATAACGTTCCCAGAATCGGATATGTTAACAAAATGNACCGTTCAGGTGCCAACTTCCNCGAAGTTGTNNGCCAGGTGAAAGAGGTTCTCNGTGCCAACCCGCTTCCGATACAATTGCCCATCGGTGCTGAAGAAACTTTCAAGGGTGTTATCGACCTTATCACAATGAAAGCTCTCTTCTGGCACGATGAAACAATGGGTGCTGAATATTCCGTAGAGGAGATTCCCGCCAACCTCCTTGATGAGGCAACTGAATATCGCGACAAAATGCTCGAAACTCTCGCAGAGTTTGATGAGGCATTGATGGAAAAATATTTCGATGATCCCTCCACAATAACTGAGGATGAAATTCGTAAAGCAATCCGTCGCGGCACATTGGCTATGGAAATCAATCCCATGCTTTGTGGCTCTTCATTCAAGAATAAAGGTGTTCAAACTCTTCTTGATGCAGTTTGTGCATATCTGCCATCTCCCGAAGATGCAGGCGCAGTAGAGGGTCATGCAGTGGGCGACCCCGACATCATCGAGACTCGCGAACCCTCTCCTGAAGCTCCCATGTCTGCTTTGGCATTTAAGATTGCAACTGACCCATACGTTGGTCGTCTTTGCTTCTTCCGTGTATATTCAGGCGAGATTGAATCAGGCTCTTACGTTTTGAATACTCGTTCAGGTAAGAAAGAGCGTATTTCCCGTCTTTTCCAAATGCACTCCAACAAGCAGAATCCGAAAGAAAAAATCGGATGCGGCGATATCGGTGCAGGTGTAGGTTTTAAAGATATCCGNACAGGTGNCANCCNTTGNGCTNAAGATGCNCCTATCGTGCTTGAAGCAATGNAATTCCCCGATCCCGTTATCGGCATCGCAGTAGAACCCAAGACTCAAAAAGACCTTGATAAACTCGGCGTCGGACTTCAGAAACTTGCTGAAGAAGACCCGACATTCCGCGTAGAGACTAATGAAGAGACCGGTCAGACCGTCATCAGCGGTATGGGTGAGCTTCACCTCGATATCATCATCGACCGTCTCCGTCGCGAATTTAAAGTGGNATGTAACCAANGTCNNCCGCAANTTACNTATAAAGAAGCTATCNCCANGCCGGTTGAATTGCGTGAAACATTNAAGAAGCAGACCGGTGGTCGCGGTAAGTATGCCGACATCATTGTTCGCATTGAGCCGGTAGATGAAGGCTTCGAAGGCAACTTGCAATTTGTGGATGAAGTTAAAGGTGGTAACGTACCTAAGGAATACATCCCCTCAGTACAGAAAGGTTTCCAAACTGCAATGAAGAATGGTGTTCTTGCAGGTTATCCTGTAGAGCAGCTTAAGGTTACATTGATTGACGGCAGCTATCACCCCGTTGACTCTGACCAACTTTCTTTCGAATTGTGTGCTATTCAANCATTCAATACACGGNTCAGANAAANCAGGNCCGGTGCTNATGGAGCCTATCATGNNGATNGAGGTTGTAACNNCGGAAGAGAGCANGGGTGACGTTNTCGGCGACCTTAACAAGCNTCGCNGNCAAGTGGAAGGTATGGAGACAAGCCGCAGCGGTGCACGCATCGTGAAAGCTAAAGCTCCGTTGGCAGAAATGTTCGGATATGTGACAGCTCTCCGTACTATTACATCCGGACGTGCCACCAGCACTATGTCATTCAGCCACTATGCAGAGGTTAGTAACTCAATTGCGCGCAACGTGCTCACAGAGGTTCAGGGCCGCGTAGATCTGTTGAAATAATTAAGAAATAAAATAAAATGAGTCAAAAAATCAGAATTAAACTGAAATCCTACGATCACAATCTCGTTGACAAATCAGCTGAGAAGATCGTAAAGACAGTGAAATCTACAGGCGCTATTGTCAGCGGTCCGATTCCTCTTCCGACCCATAAGCGCATTTTCACCGTAAACCGCTCTACATTCGTTAATAAGAAGAGTCGCGAGCAGTTTGAACTCAGTTCATATCAGCGTCTTATTGACATCTACAGCTCCACAGCAAAAACAGTAGACGCTCTTATGAAATTGGAACTTCCCAGCGGTGTGGATGTGTCAATCAAAGTTTAACGCTTAAAAGAAATCCAACTGTCAATCAGTCCGCATAGTTGAAGGGGTGTCATCTCCCCCGGAGATGACACAACTTCAAAATACGTGGAAACAAAAAGAAACATTAATAATTAATTAAGAAGCCTCTTGTGGAGGAAGGTCGGCAGAAACCGAAATTCAGCTCGCAATGCTTCAGTAAACAAACAAAGTAGAAATGCCAGGAATATTAGGAAAGAAAATCGGAATGACATCCGTTTTCAGTGCCGACGGAAAAAATGTTCCGTGCACTGTTATCGAAGTAGGTCCTTGTGTGGTTACTCAAATCAAGACTGTAGAGTCAGACGGCTATGAGGCAGTTCAGGTAGGCTTCCAGGAGAAGAAAGAGAAGCACACCAACAAAGCCGAAGCAGGTCACTTCTCTAAAGCCGGAGTAGCTCCGCAACGCCACTTGGCCGAGTTCAAATCTTTTGAAACTACCCCTGCCCTTGGAGATACACTCACAGTAGAGCTTTTCCAGGAGGGTGGCTTCGTTGATGTTGTTGGCACCAGTAAGGGTAAAGGCTTCCAAGGCGTAGTGAAACGTCACGGCTTTGGCGGTGTTGGTCAGAAGNCNNATGGTCAGCACANNCGTCTTCGTGCTCNGGGTTCAATCGGCGCATGTTCATATCCTGCGAAAGTATTCAAAGGATTGCGCATGGCAGGTCAAATGGGCAACGAACGCGTAACTGTTCAAAATCTTCAGGTTATCAAAGTTTTACCCGAACACAATTTGTTAATGATCAAAGGTTCGATTCCCGGACCTAAAGGTTCAATCGTTTTAGTTGAGAAATAATGGAAGTAGCAGTTTATAACATCAAAGGTGAAGATACGGGTCGCAAAGTGACCCTCAATGATGAAGTTTTTGGCCGCGACCTTACTGAAGGTAATGCAGAGCATACCATCTATCTCGACGTTAAGCAATACCTCGGGAATCAGCGTCAGGGCACTCACAAGAGTAAAGAACGCAGCGAAATCTCCGGTTCGACTCGCAAGCTCATCCGTCAGAAGGGTGGTGGCGGCGCACGTCGCGGTGATATCAACTCACCCCTTTTGAGAGGTGGCGGCACAGTGTTCGGTCCTCGTCCGCGCGATTATCGCACCAAACTTAACAAAAAAATGAAAGCGCTTGCACGCAAGATTGCTTTGACTTCAAAAGTTCCCAATATCGTTGTAGTGGAGAATTTCACATTCGATGCTCCCCGCACTAAGAGTTATATGGAACTGGCGAAGAATTTCAAACTTGACGACAAGAAAGTATTGCTCGTTATGCCTGAAAAGGACGAAAACGTTCTTTTGTCAGTACGCAACGTGCCCAATGCTCTTCTTCAACGTGCACTTGATTTGAACGCTTACACAGTGCTCAACACAGACGCTATCCTCTTGACAGAATCAAGCGTAGAAGTACTTAATCAATTTTAAACCGACGGAGAACAACGAAAATGAATATCGACATCAGACCTATCGTTACTGAAAAGGCTACCGCCTACAGCGAGAAGCAAAATTGCTATACATTTGCTGTGTCTCCGGACGCCAATAAATTTCAGATTAAAGACCTTGTAGAGAAACTCTATANTGTTCGTGTTGTAAGTGTAANTACAGCCAATTACGCCGNNAANCGTAAAGCACGTTACACAAAAGGCGGCTTGGTGCGCGGTCAGAAACCCGCATTCAAGAAAGCATACGTAACTGTGGCTGAAGGACAAACTATTGATTACTATAGCAATATTTAAAGTATCCAATGGCAATTAAGAAATTTAAGCCCACAACCCCCGGGCAAAGACACAAGATTATTGGTGTATTCAAGCAAGAGGCTGAAGTAAAAGTTAACGGCGAAAAGAAAATCGTCAAGACTTCAGCCAACACACCAGAAAAATCTCTTATCGTAGGCAAACGCAGCACCGGCGGACGCAACAGCTCAGGTCACTTGAGCACACGTTATCGCGGCGGCGGCCACAAGAGAAAATTGCGTCTCATCGACTTTAAGCGCACCAATGATGGTATTCCCGCAGTCGTAAAGACAATAGAGTATGATCCTAACCGCAGCGCACACATCGCGTTGCTCTTCTACAAAGACGGTCAGAAAGCATATATGCTTGCTCCCAACGGACTTGTAGTAGGTCAGGAAGTGATTAGCGGACCCGATGCGGCACCGGAAGTTGGTAACACTCTTCCCTTGTCAAAAATTCCTGTTGGTACGCTTATCCATTGTATCGAACTTCGTCCCGGTCAGGGTGCCTGCATGGCACGCAGCGCCGGAACATTCGCTCAGTTGACATCTCGCGAAGGAGATTATGCAATTATCAAATTGCCTTCAGGTGAGACTCGTAAAGTGCTTTTATCATGTCGTGCAACCGTAGGTGTTGTAGGCAACAGCGAACATTCACTCGAAAGCAGCGGTAAAGCCGGCCGTAGCCGTTGGCTCGGACGTCGCCCCCACAACCGTGGTGTGGTAATGAACCCTGTCGATCACCCGATGGGTGGTGGTGAAGGTCGCCAGAGCGGTGGACACCCGCGTTCACGCACCGGTCTTTACGCTAAGGGCTTGAAGACACGCTCACCGAAGAAACACTCTTCAAAGTATATCATTGAAAGAAGGAAAAAATANATTNGATAAATAAANAACAACNATGAGCCGTTCGCTTAAAAAAGGACCATTTATCAGCGTAAAACTCGAAAAGAAGGTGGCTGCGATGGAAGAAAGCGGTAAAAAATCTGTCATCAAGACTTGGAGCCGCGCATCTATGATTTCTCCCGACTTCGTAGGTCACACATTCGCAGTACACAATGGTAACAAGTTCATCCCTGTTTACGTGACAGAAAACATGGTAGGTCATAAACTCGGAGAATTCGCTCCGACACGTACTTTCCGTGGCCACGCAGGCAACAAGAAGAAATAATGGCCCTATATTAACCAGATAAAAAGAAAGTAAATACAANGGGTTTAAGAANAAGAAAATCAGCANAAGCCATTAANGAGNCCAAGAAGAGCGAATATTTCGCAAAACTCCGCAATGTGCCCACTTCACCCCGCAAAATGCGCCTCGTCGTTGACATGGTGCGCGGTCAAGAAGTTTTTAAAGCACTCGGCATCCTTAAATTTTCGAATAAAGAGGCGTCAAACAGAGTGGAGAAACTTCTCCGTTCAGCTATTGCCAATTGGGAACAAAAGAATGAACGCAAGGCAGAGGCAGGCGAACTCTATGTAAAAACAATTTTCGTAGACGCCGCTCCGATGCTAAAACGTTTGCGCCCCGCTCCGCAAGGTCGCGGCTATCGCATTCGCAAGCGCTCTAATCATGTAACAATTTTTGTGGACACTATTAATAACGATAAAGATTAAGTAGCAAGATGGGACAAAAAGTTAATCCAATCAGTAACCGTCTCGGAGTGATCCGCGGTTGGGACTCAAACTGGTATGGNGGNAANAAATACGGNGANACNCTTCTNGANGANTCCAANATCCGTAANTATCTCCNCACTCGTCTTGCNAANGCAAGCGTNTCNAGAATCATCATNGAGCGTACNCTNAANATGGNNACNGTNACNATCTGCACNTCNCGTCCNGGTATGATTATNGGNAAGGGTGGTAAAGATGTCGACGCCTTGAAGGAAGAACTCAAGAAGCTCACCGGAAAGGATGTGCAGATCAACATTTATGAAATCAAGCGTCCCGAACTTGATGCAGAAATCGTTGCCAGCAATATCGCCCGCCAAATTGAAAACAAAGTGGCTTATCGCCGCGCAGTGAAAATGGCAATCCAATCCACAATGCGCATGGGCGCAGAGGGCATCAAGGTGCAGGTTTCCGGTCGTCTGAACGGTGCTGAAATCGCACGTTCTGAAATGTACAAGGAAGGTCGCACTCCTCTTCACACTCTTCGTGCAGACATCGATTATGCCTTGGTTGAAGCTCTCACCAAGGTCGGTATTCTCGGTGTTAAAGTATGGATTTGCCGTGGCGAAATTTATGGCAAAAAGGAACTCACTCCCTCTTATGCTATCGGCACAAAAGAGACCGGACGTCCGCAAAGNGGAGCTCGTAAAGGTNNATTCCGNAACAAGAAANACAACAATCGTTAATTAAATCAATCCCGTAATAGANTATGTTACAACCTAAGNGAACCAGNNATCGCCGTTCGCAAAAAGGTCGCATGAAAGGTGAAGCCCAGAGAGGCAATCAACTTGCATTCGGATCGTTCGGCATCAAGACTCTTGAGTCAAAATGGATTACAGGACGTCAGATTGAGGCTGCGCGTATCGCAGTGACACGTTATATGCAACGTCAGGGTCAAATTTGGATTCGCATCTTCCCTGACAAACCTATCACCAAGAAGCCCGCTGAAGTACGTATGGGTAAAGGTAAAGGTAACCCCGAAGGATTCGTGGCACCCGTTACTCCCGGACGTATCCTTATAGAAGTGGAAGGTGTGAACTATGACGTGGCAAAAGAAGCGCTCCGCTTAGCAGCTCAAAAGCTTCCGGTAATCACTAAATTTGTAGTTCGTCGCGATTACGATCCTTCACAGAATATCTAAATAAAAAGTGATGATAAAAAATGCCCGGCTCAACAAAAGTCGGGTATTTTTTTAGTGACTTTAAGAAAAAAAGTTGCTGAAAATGCGGATATTTCAAATATTTGCATTAATTTTGCAGTCGGAAATCGTGAAAGGGGAAATTATGCCCTGAAACGAAGCCCGATAAATTAATACTAATAATAATGAAAAAGGAAGAAATCAAGGAATTAAGCATTCCCGAATTGAAAGCTTCAATAGAGGCTGCGGAGAAAGCTTATCGTGAATTGAAAGTAACGCACGCGATATCTCCCGTAGACAATCCCGCGAAGATCACTAAAGATCGCAAGGAGATTGCCCGCTTGAAGACAGTGTTGCGTCAGAAGGAACTTGCCGAAGCAGCTTCCAAGTAAATCACCCCCGAAAAAATTAAAAAGAAATGGAAGAAAAAAGACATTTAAGAAAAGAGAGAATCGGGGTCGTTTCCAGCAATAAATGCGACAAGACAATAACTGTCGAAATCAAGTGGAAAGAGAAACACCCGATTTATGGAAAGTTTGTCAACAAGACAAAAAAATATCATGCTCATGANGAAAATAATGAGTGCTCAGTAGGCGACACTGTTCGCTTGATGGAGACTCGCCCCTTGAGCAAGACTAAGAGATGGAGACTTGTAGAAATCATCGAAAAAGTTAAGTAATTATGATACAGAGTGAATCACGTTTGACAGTTGCAGATAACAGTGGTGCGAAAGAAGCACTCTGCATCCATGTACTTGGCGGCACAGGTCGTCGTTATGCGTCAGTTGGTGACATCATCGTTGTTACCGTTAAGAGCACAATTCCGTCTTCAGACGTAAAGAAGGGCACAGTCAGCAAAGCTGTAGTAGTGCGCACAAAGAAGGAAGTGCGTCGCCCCGATGGGAGCTACATCCGCTTTGATGATAACGCATGTGTGCTTCTCAACAATGCCGGTGAATTGCGCGGAACACGTATCTTCGGTCCGGTAGCTCGCGAATTGCGTGCTACAAATATGAAGATTGTGTCTCTGGCTCCGGAAGTACTTTAATCAATTAGTCTTAAAAAGAGAAAACAATGGCAAAACTTCATATTAAAAAGGGCGACATGGTCTTTGTCAATTCCGGCGACGACAAAGGAAAGACAGGACGTGTGCTTGAAGTGTTCCCGAAAAAGGAACGCGCAATTGTAGAGGGCATCAACATAATCTCCAAGAGCATGAAGCCCAATGCAAAATATCCTCAAGGAGGAATCGTGAAAATGGAAGCTCCGCTTCATATCTCAAAGATCAACCCGCTTGACCCCAAAACCGGCAAGCCGACTCGCGTTGGTCGCAAACTTAATGAAGCAGGAAAACTTGTTAGAATCGCTAAAAAATCGGGAGAGGAGATTAAGTAATGAGCACTACATTAAGTAAAGATTATAAGGAACGCATCGTTCCCGAACTTCAGAAAGAGTTCAATTATAGCACAGTGATGCAAGTTCCCCGCTTGGAAAAGATTGTAATCAATCAAGGTCTCGGCGGCGCAACTCAGGATAAAAAGATGATTGAGACTGCGATCAACGAATTGACGGCTATCACAGGTCAGAAAGCAGTGGCAACTTTGTCAAAGAAAGACATCTCAAACTTCAAATTGCGTAAGAAAATGCCCATTGGCGCCATGGTGACTCTTCGCAAAGACAAGATGTATGAATTCCTGGAGAGACTCGTAAAAGTTGCTCTTCCCCGTATCCGCGACTTCAAAGGCATCAACTCCAAGCTCGACGGCAGAGGCAACTACACTCTTGGCGTGACAGAGCAAATCATCTTCCCGGAGATTAATATTGACAGTGTTCCGAAATTGCAGGGTATGAACATTACGTTCGTTACTTCTGCTCCAACTGATGAAGAGGGTTTTGCTCTTCTCAAAAAATTCGGACTCCCATTCAAACACGAAAAATAAGAAATAAGATATGGCAAAAGAATCAATGAAGGCGCGCGAAGTAAAGCGCCAGAAGATGGTAGCCAAATATGCCGAGAAAAAAGCAGCATTGAAGAAAGCAGCGCTTGCTGATGCTGAAGGCAATATCGACTATGAGGCTCTTACCAAACTTCAGAAATTGCCGAAGAATGCATCAAAAGTTCGCCTTCACAATCGTTGCGAACTCACCGGACGTCCGAAAGGATATATGAGTCAATTCGGCATCTCACGTATCCAATTCCGCGAAATGGCTTCAGCCGGACTCATCCCCGGAGTGAAGAAAGCAAGTTGGTAAATATTATCAATTCTTGATAATCAGGGTAATTATTACCCGCTCCGATAATGAAGGGTATGGACATAAGTCCATGCCCTTCAATGTTTTTAAGTATTATGCTTTTTTGACGATAATTTTTATCAGCGATACAGAATTTCAGTCATTATTTCTGTTATCCCGGGGAATAACGATACTCCTTTTTGTGTAATTTTAATGTTACACCGGATAATTTGATTTTTTTTCAAAGTTTAGTATTATAAGAAGATAAAACCGGATATTCGAATTATAATTTTTTTTGTTCTAAATGTATTAATAATTAATAAATTAACTTTCAAAAGTTAACTTTTTTTATTATCTTTGTTTTAATCCGGAATACTTATTAATTATACTATTTTATCTAATTCTTATGATATGAAATTCTCAATTTTTCAAAATAAAATACCCTTAAAAAATAAAAATCACTTCGGATGCAAGGTCGGATTCTACATTCTATTATTAGGAATTGTAATCGTGGCTTGTTCTAAATCAAATGAAATAGTAAATGAACAATTGGATAAAGCCGAAAGCTTAATGGAAACTTATCCCGACTCGGCTGTATTCATATTGGAGAGTATAGACACGTTATCTATAAAGAAGCCATCAGAAAGGGCGAGGAGAGCATTGTTACTGTCCATGGCGTTAGACAAAAATTATATTGATACAACAGATTTTTCCATATTGCAACCTGCCTTGGACTATTATCCAAAACATGGAAGTCCGGAGGAACGTGTTAAAACGAGATATTATGAAGGCAGGATATTCATGAATCAAGGTGAAGACGGGCTTGCAATGAAGTCGTTTTTACAGGCGGAAGCAGATTCCATTAATTGCAAAGATTCAATAGCACTGGGAAGGCTTTATACAGTTTTAGCTATTATGGC
>WFMC01000021.1 GCA_009177205.1 Bacteroidales bacterium | reverse complement strand
AGCGTTCTTCGCCGGTTTCGAGATCTTCGGGTNGNAGNAGNTAGTANTTTCCGGCTTTNTCNCCNANGGTTACNTGNTTTTTACCNCCNAAGTACCAGATGACATCCCANTCGCTGGTTCGNTNAATGGTTTTGATACGATAAAGCTGTTGAATGATTTGCTCATTCAACAATGCGTTTTTATCAAATAAATTCATGTGGCGAGTACCCTATAGTTGTACAATTTCTATAGGTCCAATTTATCAGTATTTATAAAAGTTTTAAGCTTTTCAAGCAATTCCTTTGTAGGTAATATTAATGGNTCAATATCCTCNTGCTTCCAGTCATACAAATCATCATAGTCCCCTGTNTGTCTCATGTTATACAATGATGATATCAGCTGACCCTCCTCTACAGTCAGGAGCCGTGTACGCACATAATCTTTCATGATGATACGAATCAGCCCATCATGAGATTTAATATTATAACCGGCTGAAAGTAATAAGGCTGAAGAAATATGGAATATAGAATAATAAAGCCGATTTACAGTAAGATTCCAATGAGACAGGGAGGCAACATCAATTGCTTCCTTATAAACTTCATAGGCTTTGGAAATACGATATGCTATCAGTGCCTGTTTTGGCTTATCTTTTAACCCCATAATTGTACGCCCTCTGTAACTACATTTCTATAAAATGGGGTAATCTGCCTTTTCTCCCAATCTCCGCAGGTGTAGATAACCGGATTTATATCTATATCAAGCTCAGCTGCTAAATCATAAAAAGGATATGACAATTTACCTAAATCGCCTATAGATACACTTCCTTTTCTGTTAAGGAGAACCAACAAATCCCAATCAGATTTCTCTGACTGGTCACCTCGTGCTCTGGAGCCAAAGAGAATCACTTTGGCATCTTTAGGCAAAAAAGTGGACATCCGCTCTTTTAATATGGTCAGTATCTCCTTATTCGACATGTTACTCTACTTTCCCACAAAGTTAAAACTTTTTAATGAATTATCTATCTTAGCTAATGTATTTATCTAAAAAATCATTAATGCTTTGCGGTTGGCGACAAGGAGATGGTAGGACTTACGCTCGTAGGGATTGAGGTCGGGACGGGTGGAGAGTTCTTCGAGGATGAGGGTGTCTATCTCCTGTTGGTCCTCGTAGTCAAGGACGGTGGGGAAGAGTGAACTATTGAAGGCTCGGTAACTCTTCAGGATGGCCGTGGGTAGGGCTTTCAGATCACTTTCTTCCAATCTGTTCTTTACATACCAGCGCCATTTGGCCTCGTCTGCTTCATCGTATCTGTCGCTTAAGGTGATTGGGCCTTTCTTTGATTTGAGATCAGTGACGCTAAATTGACTGTCATCAAAGTAGCTGTCGAGGTTTAAGCGCATAAGCAAAGCGAGACGGCGATAGTTCTCGTAGCCGGTCACTTCAGGGAAACAGTCATGACGTTTCAGGGTCATCAACCAATTCTCCAAGATGGTAGTGTAAAGATCTGACAACTGTTGACTCTCGTGTAAATCTTTGGTGAGAAGGGCGAAGACAGTGCTTTCGGAGATTTTGCTCTTTCCTTTCAGCCATGACTCATATACGCGGTTTCTCTGACGCTCCATGAAGTTCCGGTCAGGCTGACGGCCATAACCGATACGATACAACATGTCATACGTATCGAGTAGGTCACCTATATTCTCTTCTACTGATACTGCTCTCCTTCTCTGCCCGGGAAGGCCGGCACCCAATATCTTTTCTATGCTGTTGCACAGACTTCGGCATGATTCTTCATTACGCTTTTCGTCCTCGGTCTTTAGGTGACCATCGAGAATGAAATTACCGTCGGTCTGACAACAAGCCAATATGTATTGTGCTCTTGCTAAAATATCTTTTATGTCACTCCTATCCAGCATCAACAATTATTAAAACCTGCAATAGAATAATTATTATAAAAATCTACACCTGTAGATTCAGAGACCAGTTCCTNGGGATANNNNTNACGAAGTATATCAGTTAAGGATTCGGCGNAGCTGGTGGGGACCAAGGTCGACGCGCCATTCGTANCCGCTGTCGGTGGAGAGTCGAACACGGAAGATGGCCGTGCCTCCCTCTGTGTCTATCACTTCCTCGACCTTGCCCTCGCGGTTNTTGTAGCCGGCCTGTACCACGATGACCGGTTCNCCCGGTTTCGGNGTCAGTTCCCCNAGCGGATGCACNTCCATGTCGGGGGTGAAGACACCTATCATCGCCTGGAAACGNCGCATGTCCGAAGCCGGTATCACGGCGTAGGGGGAACCGGCGCTCCTNGTCACACGGTAGCACCACGCCTTGTCGCCTATGCGGTTGAACATCGGNGGTATCCTGTCGGGATAGCTGCGGAAGAAGGCCGTGCCCGAGATGAACGGGCGGTCATCCACCACAGTCTTGCCTCCGACACGTTTCCTTATCGTCTCTAT
>WFMC01000055.1 GCA_009177205.1 Bacteroidales bacterium | reverse complement strand
GAGCAGAAAGCAGCTAATCTTCCTCAGCAGATGATTGACAACATCGTGAACGGTCGTATCAACAAATACTATAAGGAAAATTGCCTTATGGAACAGGAATACACCCGCGATGCTACTCTTACAGTTGGCAAGTTCCTTGACCAAACTCAAAAGGGTCTTGCAGTTGTAAGCTTCAAACGTGTTAATCTAAACGAGGATTAATAACATTCTCCCATATATAAATAAGGCTCCTGAATTTCGGGAGCCTTATTTATTATATAATTTCAGCATCAATTGATGTTAAGAGGTCTGCCAGTTCCTGATTGCGAGAAATCATCTCTTTCAACATTTCTTGGGGAGGAAGAGGTTTCAGAATCTCTTTTGTACTATCTAAGTTAATCTGGATGGTCAAAAAATCGTTGTGTAAATGTTTTCTCAGATAGGAGAGCAAATCCCGCATATCGCTTTCAAATGCCTGTTTCAAAGCCGGGTGTTCTACAACAATGCGGAAAGTTTCGGCTTCTATATGCTCCGGCTTTGCGGAGCGCATTGACGAAATGAGAATATGTTTGTCAGTATTATCGGAAGCATATTGATTCCATTGAGTCATAAAAGCCTCCAAGGTTACATTTTCTCTTTCAACCGGTTTCTCTCCCAATGCAGCTGATGAGTCTTCATTNTTNANTNGAAAAGTTTCCGNTCTTTTTGAATTTNTACCTCNTCTTCTGGCAACATTANAANTATGATTGTCTGCCGCATTGTTGACAACCTGCTTAATTGTCTCTTCCGATGAATCTTTTGACGGTTCAGTTTTCGGAGAAGGAGAATCTGACGCACTACCTATTGAGTTTTCCGATTTTTTGTTCGCGACCTCAGGATGCACAGCTGAAGAAATGGAGTATGCAGAGTTTTGTGGCACAACGGGGTCGCGAAGAGGAATTTCATCGTTGTCCACACGGTCAAAAGGGGGCGTTCGAGGATTTAGTAGCTGACAGAGTTTGATTAGTGTCAATTCAATCAAGAATTGCTTGTTGGTAGCAGTGCGAAATTTATAATCGCAATCGTTCAGCAATTTCATGGCTGCGTAGTGCCAATCTATCGGTAAGGATTTCGCTTGCTCGGAATATCTTCTGGCTACGTCGTCTGCCACTTCAAGAAGTGAAGCTGTTTGAGGGGAGTAAGCTACCATCAAATCTCTGACATGATTAGCCAGTCCGTTGATAAAAAATAATGAATCAAATCCGCAATCCCTAATCTCTTTGAATATCATGAGAGCCGCGGGGATGTCTCCGGCACGGAAAGCCTCTACCAATCGAAAATAGAATTCATAGTCCAATACGTTTAATGATGCGATGGTGGATTCGTAGGTGATATTTCCGTTGGAAGAAGCGGCAACTTGATCGAATATGGATAGGGCATCGCGCATTGCTCCGTCAGCCTTTTTCGCAATTACGTTAAGAGCGGGAACATCTGTAGAGATTCCTTCCGATGATGCAACATATTGAAGGTGTTCCACCATATCCTGGATTGTGATACGCTTGAAATCATAGATTTGGCAACGAGACAGAATGGTAGGGATAACCTTATGCTTTTCAGTTGTGGCAAGAATAAAGATAACATACGACGGGGGTTCTTCGAGAGTTTTAAGGAAAGCATTGAAAGCTTGTGAAGAAAGCATGTGCACCTCGTCGATGATGAAAATTCGATATTTGCCGATTGTGGGAGGAATATTTACTTGCTCAGTAAGAGCGCGTATATTATCAACTGAATTATTGGAGGCTGCATCANNTNCANNANTGTTNAAANAANTGNCGGTATCTATTGCNTTACANGNATCACANNCNCNGCATGCTNCTCCATCCGGAGNCGNATNCAAGCANTNAANTGNCTTAGCAAANATTCTTGCGCATGATGTTTTGCCTACGCCTCGCGGACCGCAAAAAAGATATGCCTGGGCAAGTCTTTTTGAGTCAATGGCATTTTTTAATGTAGCAGTAAGATTCTTCTGCCCCACTACACTTTTAAAATTTGCCGGGCGATATTTTCTGGCTGATACGATATAGGGAGTTTCACTCATAATAATACAAATTTACTAAAAAAATAATATTTCTTGCAACAATATTTGTTCCCAAGCGTTAAAAAAGCGAATAGAATAATAAAACGTATGAAAAAAAGTCGATTATACACGGGTGGCGGGGATTCAGGTTCCACCTCCCTCGTAGGTGGAGAACGAATTTTGAAGTCTTCGCTTCGCCTTGATGCATACGGCACTGTAGATGAGTTCAGTGCATTTTTAGGGGTCTTGGCAGCGTGTCAAGATTTGCCTGACTATGTTGTCGGACAGTTGCATACTGTTCAGAATATGCTTTTTGAGGTCGGTGGCTATTTGGCATCTAAGCCCGGCGGAAGCGGATTGCCCCCGGTGGCTGCATTGGAAGAAAGTTGCAATGCTGTGGAGGGATGGATAGACACATTAGATTCGCAAACTCCGGAATTGCGAGAATTCATATTGCCCGGCGGATGCATGAGTGCTGCTCATGCCCACGTTGCGCGGACAGTTTGCCGGCGTTCCGAAAGGCGTATAATTCATTTGGCGGAGACAGAGGAAGTAGATCCGCTCGTAATTAGATATTTCAATAGATTATCTGATTATCTGTTTATTTTGGCACGCCATCTGAATCATCTCTCGCATGTGAAGGAGATAACGTGGCAAAAGATATAGCAACAGAGGATTGAAAAGAATAAAATATAGAAAAGTACGTTTAAAAATTATAAATTGTAAAATATAAAAATTTAGGAATATGTATTGGACATTAGAATTAGCATCAAAACTTGAGGATGCACCATGGCCTGCAACAAAGGATGAATTGATAGACTATGCACAACGTAGCGGAGCTCCTCTTGAAGTGCTTGAAAATCTTCAGGAGATGGAAGATGAAGGAGAGACTTACGAGTCAATCGAGGACATCTGGCCCGATTATCCCTCCAAAGACGACTTCTTCTTCAACGAAGATGAATATTGAAACAGAAAGCTTCAATATCGCGAGTCGGCGTTTAGCAGATGTCNGACGGCTTTGTTGAGNNAAGCGAGATGAAAGCCTGTCAGNAATNCGTTGNCGAAGGCAAAACGACCNNCNGTCAATACAAAAACAGAAACAGAANCTTATAGATATTCTTTAGGATATCAGTGAATTAAAGAAAAGCCACTCTTGAAAAAGGGTGGTTTTTTCGTGTCTTAATTCTACCCGATTAATAAGAATAATCAATAAAATGGTCTCTGTAAAGAGCATTTTAAGACAAAAGTGTTGTTTATAAGAAGCATTTTTATATATTGGGTGGCAGGTATTAAATAATTGATAATAATGAAAATTTTTTATTTCTTACATTCCTTTTCAATAAAAAGTATTATATTTGCGGTGTCAATCCGGATGACACTACAGATAAATAATTAAAGGAGCGTTTTGCTTATCTTGCGAAAGAAAACCTGAGAAATTTTCAATGAATGCAAGAAGGTAACAAGACGGTTCTCACGTTTTGGCGTGGGCTGCTGTTTTCATATCTTTGCATTTCAGGTTTTCTCAGGACCGTCTTTCGCAGATGTGGCAGATTCAGTCCACGTTTCTGTTGAATAAACCGGTCGATAGGGCTGTAAGACCAATTAGACAGTAAAAATGAAAGATTTAAAAAGATTCTGTTCCTCAAAATGCATCTTGCTATTTATGATGATGATCATGACTGCCACCACTTTCACGTCATGTAGTAAAGACGATGATCCTAAAGACAACACAAATCAGAATGAAGCCACAACAACTTCCAGTGAGTTGGTGGGAAAATGGTATTTCAGCTATGAAGGTGAGACCGATTATTCTGATTACTTTATCTTCAAAAGTGACGGAACAGGCACATATTTCTATGATTACGACCAGTCGGATGATTTCACATATCATTACAATTCCAAGTCAAAAACACTGGATCTTAACTTCAAACACTGGGAGCCGGAAAGTTGTAGTGTTGAATGGTTAGGAAAAGACTACATTGACATTGATGGATATGGCACTTATGTAAGGAAGTAAGAAGTTTATGATACTGCTTGGTTGCATATAATAAGATTCGCGACCGACACTAAGAAGAGTAGAGGTTCCTCGGACAATTCCGAAGAACCTCTATTTATTTATTATAATTCTCTTTCTTGGAATTACAATTATATAATTTTGTTCTATTGGTGAGTGGTAAAAAAGTAAATGCCTGTGTGTATGATGTCTTTATTGGATTGTGAGAGTATTTTTTAGGGTTTCAGCATTGNTTCGCCCCTTGAGATAGAAAANNATGCTATCCTTTAGNGATTTATAAAATCCCTGAAGTTTATTTTGGGGGACGGGGAGGTTATTTTTAATTGGGGGNAAAACATGGAGGGTGCATTCTGCGTTTTTAGTTTAAACACTATTTAAACTATAGTCTTATGATTCACGACATATTTTTTCTTATCTTGGGGCTGACACTGTTGGTGGTCGGAGCGAATTATGTCACAGACGGGGCAGTGGCAGTTGCAAGACGATTCAATGTCTCTAACCTGATTATCGGTCTCACAGTCGTGGCTATCGGAAGCACGATGCCCGATATAGTCGTCTGCTTCGAATCCGCACTTCAGCATAAGCCGGCTATGGCTCTTGGAGAGGTCATCGGTTCAAATATCTTTGACTTGTTGCTTGTGGTAGGAGTTATGGCACTCATCCGCCCGATTAAAATAAGCGGCATAATGCGCAGTCAGGACCTTCCGATTCTTTTCATTGCCTCCGCAGCGTTGTGGGTAGCCGGAGATACAATTATTTTCGACTTGACACATCACAATATTATTAACCGTTCATCAGGAATTATGCTGCTCGTGATTTTTATATTCTATCTCTGGTTCATGATTCTTTCTTCAAAAAGCAATCCGAAGACCGCTGAGGAGATGGATAGCGTCCCGGATTCCGATATCTCATCTTCGGCTGCATCTCTTGATTCAAACGGAGGTATTGCTTCTTCCCACCGCTTAAAGGGGGAACTGATGGCNGTAAATATGAAAATGAAGAGTTTGAGAAGTAAGCATTGGTTTTCCTGGGTTCTGATTATAGCAGGATTGGGAGCATTGGTAGTCGGAGGTAACTGGGTGGTGGACGGTGCGAGCGGACTGGCACTTAAGATAGGCATGAGTCAGGCTATGGTTGCGATAACCATCGTGGCAATAGGCAATGCTTTGCCTGATCTTGTCACTTCNGTNACAGCCACTGTAAAAAACGCAAGTGGCCTTGCTTTCGGAAATATCGTCGGCTCATGCATCATCAACGCATTGCTGAATATCGGCTTGAGTTCACTCGTCATTCCGCTTGACGGAGATTCGATAGGATTTGTTGATTTCTTCACCCTTGTATGCGCTTCGGCGGTGTTATGGCTGTTCCCTGCATTGATCAGAACGCATAGGATAGGCAGGGTGTTCGGGGTCATCTTATGTCTGCTTTACGGAGGATATATGGCTTTCACCATCATAAGGGGATAGCCGTTGGAAGATAAAAATAAGAAGCTGCCATACTTTGATAGTAAGGCAGCTTCTTTTCTTCATCATATTTAACTAATTATTAAAGTATCCTGAAGTTTGACTTAGCGGGAAACAACAATCTTTTTACCATTGCGGATATAGATGCCAGCAGGAAGATTCTCAATGGACTTACCCACGCAAATACCGTGGACGTTATATATTCTACTGTCAGTAAAGATGTTATCAACGATGGTTTCTACGCCATCTTGGTCGCCGATTACTACCAAACTTGAATCATAGGTGAATTCAGGAGCGAGATAGCTCATATTGGTCTTGTCTATCTGGTCTGTAACATCTACGTCGTTATATAATACCTTGAAAGTGCGGGAATTTGCAGGCTTATCAAAGAAGTATCGAGTCCGGCTCTTTTCTCCTCTATATAATCGAGCTCCATTGAAGAGTCGACCATATCCTTTATTCTCCGAGACTCCTCGATTGGATTTAAGCGTTTGCAGTGCCTTAGCTCGTGCCGGAGACAGGGCAGCCTTATCAGAGATAATATATTGATAATCCTCCTCATCCATGTAACTTACCTCTATATTACCAGAGATACTGACATCAATATTATTACGTATTCCGACAAAACTACCCCAATATTCGGCATTAATATATGCAGTAAATGAACGTCCCGGAATTGACAATCCACAAGAGTAGTTGTTGACTTTATCAAACGGATTTATCCCTGTAATGGCAGGTTCGGAAGATGGTGAACTAATGGCTGAGATGTTTCGGCTTGCAAGAGCACGATTACCAAGCTCCTTTAATGTTGAGGAGAGATTGACCACCATTAGGTCCGGACACTCCGCCAATACTTCATCACTGAGGGTAGTCAATGATTCCGGAAAATCAATCATAGCTAAACCTGTACCGGCAAAGGCTCTTTCTCCAATCTTTTCCACGCCATCGGGAATCTCAATGCCCGAAAGGAGGGCACAATTTTCAAATGCGGAACTTTCTATAACTTTGATATTGGAAGGGAGGGTAATGTCATATATACCTGTATTGCGGAATGCATTGCGTCCTATTGAAGACAGACTGGATGGCAGCTTGATTGAATGTAGGCTTTGGACGTTTTCGAATAGACTGTCTGATAATTCGGATAGTTTAGTAAGTGACAAATTGATGTCTTGAATACCATAGCAATTTGCAAATGCATTAGTTCCGATACTCTCACAATTGGATACCTTCAGACTTTCAGTTAGTGTAGCACAATTATAGAAAGCCTCATCTTCAATAACCTTAAGTTGTTCCGGGAAAGAAGATACGGAGAGCAATGAACAGTTGGCAAATGCCCTTTGACCGATCCTAGTGATTTTGGGAGAAAGTGTAAGATTTGTGAGGATGATTTTATTTTCGAAAGCATTGGCAGGTATTTCAGTGTTTGTAATCCTTGAAAGATTGAGATCATAGCATGCTGTCATGTTGCTTCGTATGACAGCGAAGTCTGTAGCATTCAGTTCTCCGTCAATAGTAATGTTGGTAATCTGAGCAGGCATCTTACCAGTCTGCATGCGTATTTCTTGTGCTAAAGTTCCCGGAGAAGTGAGGTAAACAATCGCCTTTTCACCATTCTCCTCAATTATATTATAATCTTTCCAGCGGTTAGTTTTTTTGTAAGTCTCTCCCGAGCCTTTTGGCACAATTACGACAGCTGGATTGCATCCCAGACGTTNGCTGNTCAGAAGAGGNNGAACNGNGNATGAGANTTTANTCATTCCGGTAGTGCTTATTGGTTGGGAAGCGAGTGATGTTATGCCTGTGCCCAACGTTATTGACTTCAAAGAAGAAGATGATAGTGACCCTTCACCAAGTTCTGTCACAGCGTCAGGAATGACTATTGATACGATCCCGGAGTTGAGGAAAGCGTTTGTGCCAATAGAGGTAACTGAATGAGGAATAGTTATTGAATGAAGACTGGTGCAATTCTCAAATGCAGACTCTCCGATATTGGCAATGGATGAAGGAAGAATTATTTCTGCTAACGCACTACAGTTTTTGAAGGTCTCTGCATTAAGAGTCTTAATTGTATTCGGTATGGTAACTCTACTTAAAGACGTATTGGCAAAAGCAGCTGAACCTATCTTGGTAAGATTTTTACCGNATTNAAAATNTTTAAGGTTACTCCCTGAGNATGCGTTGTCTTCGATTGAAGTGATATATTGAGAATTACCAATGGTTGTAAGACCTGTATTGGCAAACGCGCCTAATCCGATAGTATTTACGGTATTGGGAATTGAAACCTCAACGAGACGTTCGCATCCATTTACAAATGATACCGGTATGGAAATGATTTTACTATTTCCGAAATCAAGAGATGTCAAATCAGTACAACCGGAGAAAACGCCCATTCCGATTTGTGTAACACTTGAAGGTAGCTTTATCTCAGATAGGTAAGTGCACTTCTCAAATGCATAATCTCCGATTACCTGGAGAGATGATGAAAATTCCACTTCCTGTAGGTTATCACATCCGCTGAAAGCGTAGTCACCTATAGTCTTCACTGATTCGGGCATTTTGACAGAGGTAATTTCCAAGTTTGACTTGAAGGCGTTGGCATTAACGGCTGATAGTTTAAAAGTCTTGCCTTTGAGCTCCTTTGATTCAAGAAGGACTACATTCCCTTTAGCATTGTGGCCGTCCACTACAGCGAAAACATTCGTAGCCGGATATGTAATGTAGGTTATACCATTGACTGTGAAAGTCTCTGATTCCGGCTCTTCCGGTTGCTCTTCAACCGGCTCACTGTATTTCTCAATGATTAGTGAAGGATTTTCAGTATAAATATCCTCATCTATGCGAATGGTCAGTTTATCCCCCTTATTCAATGGTAATGTACAATCCCTTCCCGCATATTCCATCTCGTACATATTTGAAGTATTTGGTGCACCGTTGTAACCATAATTATATATCATGTTTGGGTCGCCTATTTTCCATTGTCCCGAAACATTTTGAGGTAGCGTCAGAGTATAGACACCGGAAGATGTTCGTGAGAATTTGTATTTTGTCTCATCTTTCCAATTGTTGAATGCGCCCTTAAGATAAAGTGACACAGAGCTTGGGCGAGGGGTAGACGTAGTAAACTTTACTGTAGATAGGTCTCCCGAAATATCTACTTTATATGTTCCTTTCCAAGGCATCCAGATAGTGTTTGAAATATTTAACAAAGATAATTCGGAGCCTAATCTTGAACCGTATACAGCATTACAAGAAATCATGTTGTTGACGAAATCATCATAGTTGGTGCAAGAAGTGGAAATCGTCAGTCCTTCAAGATTGGAGATATTGAAAGAGAAAGACCCGTTAGAATTTCTTTTGTATTCCTTAACCTCGCTAAACTTGTCACGAAGGGTTTCTTTCGGACCGCCGACGTAAATGATGTCACTTTCGATATATTCTTGTGATATGTCACTCCCGGGTATAGCAGCAAGATTAAGTAAATCCTCAAAAAATGCGACACTTATACTCTCACCTTCAGAAGAGAATTGAATTGCAATCATTGTTCTGGGCGGACAATATATAACACCTTTATCCATTACAGGATATTTTTCCCATTCTGTCGGGAATGTTCCAATTTTATCTCCTGTTATTGGATCTCCAAATAACATTTGAAATATTGGATAAGATATCATTGCGAAGTCGCCTACCCCCATCATAGATTCATAGGAGATACCTGAATATAACATATCAATCAACAGAGGTGTTTTACCTTTTACCTTGTGATTTTTAATCGGAAACACATATAAATCCTGACTACATCCTTCAGGGCAAGAACCCACTAAATATGAAAATGGAGAATTTGCACAACCATAAGGATTAACAAAAAAAAGAGACCTGTCGAATTGAAGATTCCCGGTATCTTCAACTGACGAATAAGAAAAAACATCAGTTTCCCAATTTCGAAGCCCTAAAAAGTTAGGATCCTTAAAAGTGCCATTTCCTAAATAAACCAAATCGTTATATTCATCACCGGAGTTGTTGCCAATAGTATATATTACTAATATACTTTGAATTCGAACGGTAGAATTTGTGGTAATTAGGACAGAAGGGGTTGTTTTATCACATAACAGCCTATTATTAGACACCTCGTATTCTCCTCCGGAATTTAGAGTAGGAGAAGTTGTCCATGAATATCCCTCATCAAATGCAAATCCCACTGATAAGATACTAATATCCTTAATCATGGAAGTTATGGAAAGTTGATTTCCATTATAGAGTCTTACTCCCTTTCCGAGGTCATAATAGGTGGGAACATTCCTTCCATTTCCTGTTAAAAACTGGAGTTTAATGTATCCATCATTCCAAGATACATCTTCTACCTGTTGTGCATTAGAAAGATTTAAATTTTGCATTTCAAACTTTTGCATGTAAGAACCAGATTCTTTACGGACATTGGAAGGCTCTTTTGCATTCATCTTTGTTCTGAGGGCTGATAGCTTTTGGTCAAAATCCGCTTTTGTGATTTGAAAACCCGTGATGGGTTTCAGTTCCTTACAATGCAACTCCATTATATCGGGTTCTGATTTTGCCCGGATGATTCCTGGGAAAACTAAACATCCAATAAGGATTGGCAGTAGTAATGTTTTGATTTTCATAAAGTTAGTTTATATTATTATAATGATTATATGATTAAGCGGTTTTCTATTTCTTTGATACCTAAAGAATTGGGACAAAATCCGTTTTGGAGGTTAGAAGTGTTATGCAAAACTAATCTTTTAGGTTTATTTGTAATGTATATTTTTGTAGTAAAAAATTATACTAAATGTCTTATTTTTTAAGACATCAAATTCCTTTAAGTTTTTGATTCTGTAATTCTTTGGAAAGGTCTGCGAAGAAGTCATGGTTGAGAATCTTGCTCAGGCGCATAATCAATTCAGAGTCGAGTGTAGGTCTGCTGAATATATTGTAGATATTACTGCGGTTGCAGTTTAGCTGCTTTGCCAACCAGACAACAGTATGTGCCTTAGGTTGTCTGTCAAACACTTCCTTTATGAGCAAGCCTACATGAATCATTTTTTCTTCGGTTGGTCACAAGCGTTCCTTCATGGCCGGGGATATACAATAAAAAAGGAAGACGTGGAACGCTGATTTGTTTGTCTCACACCGGGCATCGCCAAACGCCTAATCTCAAAACAAACAGTCCACATCCACGTCTCGTACGATATGTCAGGATTCACGTTCTTGGTGTGAATGGACATTACGCTACAAGACAAGGAACGTCTTTTTGACTGCTCATCCCTTCGAGATTGTGAATTTGGCGATTCCGGTGTGAAGGGCAAAGCAAAAACGCTTCTTGTATATCTATGATAGTTGGATTCGTCAGTAGAATCCAATAGCAAATATAAACAAAAAGCATAAACGGACAAAATATTAGACGCCTTAATGAGATTAAACCTTTCTTTCATATGTATATTCTTAGTTTTTGATTCTATTAAATGAATCAATGTCTATGCAAATGTCTGCATTTATTCTCGCAATTCTAACATAATATGGCGTTCACTCCGTTCAGAAACTTTTTTTGAACGGAGTGGATGGAAGGGGTTATGAGTGTTTGAAAGATATTGCTTATATTTGCGGTTACTATATATCCGCTATAATTTTCAATACTAAATTATAATCAAAAAATCAACCGATAGATATGTTGAGTGAAAGAATCATAGGGTTGTTGCAAGAGAGGTTCGGCACTCCGCTGCAGTATCCTCAGCAATGTGAGGCTTTGGCGATGGCCATTCAAGAAGCGACCGGGCATTCCTTAGGCACAACGACACTGAAGCGTATGCTCGGGTTTGTAGGGGGGACTGTTAACGCGCGCACTTCATCTCTTGATATTATCGCTCGATATCTCGGTTATCCTGATTATGAACTTCTTTCCAGGGATTTTGGAGAGGATACAGACTTCTCCGATTTCCGTCAGGTGGAGAGCATTGATTCAATCGACCTTGAGCCGGGGGAGGCGATTAAACTGACTTATCATCCCGACCGTCAATTGATTCTGTGTTATTTAGGTGATAACATATATGAAGTAACGGAATCGCACGGCAGCAAACTGCTTAAAGGCGACAGACTGATAATAGCCGGTTTTTATGTCGGTTTCAAGCTATTGATAACCGATGTGGAGCGGGAAGGGAANCATTTAGGGTCATATCAANNNGCCAAACAGAGGGGACTGGTCAGTGTCGAGATANNTTAATCTTCCATTCGTTTNTNTCGGCATCCGTTGCCATACATTCTTCNATTAACCTTATCCAGTCAGGATGTTTCCTGACCATATTCTGTACANCAGGTTCCNGTATGCCTGAATATCGATTGACAGCTGAACTTATTATTGCTGACATTGCTTGTCCTGAAGAATGTGTATAATTATATATGGCATCATGTTTGCTTCTAATTTCAATGGTGTCATTATTCAGGATTGAGAATAGTTCCTGCCTGTAATCAGCCATGAGATTCGATTTTTCAGCTATGAGAGCTGCAATCCAAGCCTTGTCAATCTCGCCCCGGTTTGGGGATGCCGGCTGAGGAGTCTGGACTTCAATAAAGGTTTTGTCGGTTTCTGTAATTACGGAAGTGTCAGAGGTTTCAGGTATGATGGTGTCGGCAGAAATAATCTCATGTCCGGCAACCATATTTTCCCGTGTGGAATTCAGGAATATGGCAACCGCTGAAGCCGTCACAGCGATTGCGGCAGCCAGCCACCACAATTTCTTAAAGTTATTTCCATGGTTAAGGTCGGCGTTAAGGGCTGTTTTTAGCGAATCTGCGGATACATTTGTTTTTGAGGATATTCTTGCCACTCTCTCAATGCCGAGCTGCTTGGCAATCAACCCGATTCCTTTGAAATCAATGTTGCCGTCCTCGCAATCATCGCAACCATATTTTTGTGTATCTCCATGAGTAGTTTGGAGCCAGGGGGTATATGCTTTATCTAAATCTATGAGTGTGAGAGGGCGGTCGGGATATGGGGAGATGATAATATTATCCGGCTTGATGTCGCAATGCACCACCCGGCGATAGTGCAGATATTCCGTCACGTCAATCAATTCTTTGAGCAAGCGCCCTGCAAATCTATTGTTTTTCAATCGCCGGTCATTTCGCCTCATAAGATTCGCAAGGGTCTCACCCTCGATGAAATCCATTGCGATGTAATCCCCTCCGAAACCTATATAGCGGGGGAGGGAGGAATGTTCAAGGGTGACACCGAGCTCATATTCCTTTTCAAAAGCTGCCCGATAAAGAGGGTTGTCGCGATATTCTGATTTCAAACGCTTGACGAAAAGATGGCGATACTGGATTCTACATTCGAATGTGTCGCATGTCGACCCTTTCCATGCAAGGGGTTTGGCTAAGTTGAAGTCAATGGCAAACGGGATTTGACTGTCATCACAGTTAAATCCCGAAATAATTTCATCGCTCATGCTCATGACTCTATGTTATTTTCTTCAGACGACAGCCCGGCGAGTTGCAGGATTCCCTTTATTATCTTTTTTTGCAGCGGACGGGGAGAGCGTCAACCATACTTTTCGTGCCTTCAGAGTAATANGGANCCGTATTGGTTGTNATATTTGCACCCGAATTAGCACNCAANTTACCGGGGGTGATTACCCAAANGANAGCACTCTTNTCACNATANAANTCANCNGTATTAGNCCACCTGTATGGGTCTGCCCGTAATCCTCCTTTAGGTATATCCAAGCCTGCCCAGGNGGAAATCAAAGNCCATGCTCCCGGGGGTGTCTCGGGCTGCTTTTCATCCGGTGGCAATACCCATCCTTGGGGAGATGGATCCTGAGGTGTCCAATTATCTTNAGACGCGGGGACAGTCCAAGTCCCAGTTCTACCAACTGTCTGCCCTATATAATTCTTGTTTGCCAAAGTCGTAGCAGTTGTAGCGCCTATATGATAAAACATCTTGTAAGGCCATTTAACGCCATTTGTTTGTGTTGCCTTAATTTCTTTAGTAGAAGGTTTGCCTGCGTGTTGATAACAGAGCATGCTGGCTGATTCTCCGGATGGGAGTTTATGTCTGAGATTTGTCAGTTCTTTGCCATTGATGTCAAAAACTTTAGCTTTCCAATGCGGGAACGGGTCTTTTCTATTCCACTGATAGTAAAATCCCGGGTCGGTGGGTTTCATAGCTCCGATATTGCGGTCCATGGTAGACTGTCCGAGTTCGGCAGGATTATAATTTGTAATCCACAGATGCCAGCTCCAGAGGTATTCGCGTTGTTCCACAGGCTTACTATCCTCGCTTTTCTTGCGGATTCCCACAATTACGTTTCCTTCCGCTCCGGTGGTCTTGAAGAAGATTTCACTTCTGGTGGGGTTTCTATCGTTATAAGGATCTTTAAATGCGTTAGGATCTAACTCATCTTTAGTACCTCCCTTTACTAAAAATGTTTTTTTAAAATTATTCACATCTGCTATCTTAATGGGCAGCCACATTGCACCGGCGCTTTCATAATAGTCGCCGTTATTTGTGAGCAAACCTACGTAGTCGCAGAAATTGATAAGTCTCTCCGGGCGGTCTTGCCATATTACCTCTGCCACCCATTCAGTGTTTGGAGTAATGGCAAAATTTAAAACCGGTAGGTGATATGCGTCTGTAGTATGTGTAAAATATTCCTCACGTGAATTCCATGTTGCAGGATCTTGTGTAAGTTTTCCTGTAACATCATTGTTTACTTCTTTCAATTCCTGTAAATAGATATTAAAATATGCCTCCTCCCAATATTGATAATCTTTTTTATCTAATTCAGGAGCACCGGGATATACCTCCGTTGCAAAGTTGTTGACAGGGCTTATCGGGAATCGGTTGATGATGCGGGTGTCGTTGGGATTGACAATATANGCATTNCCTTCGCCATAGCGTCGGTAAAGCTTATTGACCGGTCCATCATCTGTAGGAAAATTACTGAAAGTAAAATCAATATCATAATAATTCCCCGGGATGATATTGTAATTGTTTACATCATTGCCGCCCAGCAAAAACTCTACGCGCCTGAATTTATTTTGTTGAGTTTCTTCTTTGTCAGAGCTTACCATCTCCAGNAAGAGCGCATTCTCCGTNGCNTACGTGCTCTTTAGATANGGATCTGTGTTTTGNTTGATNCCTTGTGTGTTGCGGGGCAGATATACGTCGATCGTTCCGGGCTTGTCAGACATGTCCAGTGAGTAGCCTATTATCTCATTCAATTTTGCTTTATCGGTCGTAAGGGGGAATAAGTTGAGCTTGGCACGATTGACTGATGAGGGAAATCTATGTTCCTCATCATTGTAGCTGTCTGAGTCGTAAAGAATGTCGGCATAAGGCATATCCGGCACATTTCCCCAATTCACCGCATGA